>JAOPJY010000001.1:906216-1206216 GCA_025517425.1 Halobacteria archaeon AArc-dxtr1
GGTGGACTTCCGGCTCCAGGTAGAGGGTGACGTGCCAGTCGGTGTCGACCGAGTTCGGGTTGGTTCCGGGTCGGCGGGTTCGACGCCCGTGGGTGAGATACAGCGTCGGGAGGCAGGCGGCTGGAAGGAGCTGGCCGTCGAAGACGTCAGGCCGGTAGGCGAGCACGATCCGGCCGTCCTCGCTCTCGTCCCAGACGGTCCATCCGTCGGGCAACTCCGCCAGTGCACTCATGGCCGGAGCTACGAACGGGAGCCATAAGTCGCCGTCGGCCGGCGACGTGTAGGAAGCGCGCGCGAGTACGGGTGAGCGTCTGCAGGCGATCCGTTTATACATCGCTGCGCTGGTGTCCCCGCTCACACCCGCCGACAATCATCGGTTCTGTCAGATGAGTGCTGAAAATAGTTCTTCATAAATACCTTTTGGGGTTATACTTATGTATCTGGATTACTCACTCATTAAATACTATCGGTATCCGATCGACAGACCGATTCCGCGCCGCGCTCGTTTCCGAGGACCGTCACTGCGATCGACGACCCGGCTCACGACGGCTCTGTGGCGCACGTAAACATATGGCACGAACCGCCGCCGCCCGACCGGCAGTCGCTCTCCGAGCCCGTCCGCGCCGCGATCAGCGGTCGGCAACGAATCCAAAGCGAACCCATCCAATTCCATCAGACTATGACCGGTGACACAGAGACACTCGAGACGCTCAGTACCGAATACAGGGAATCGATCCCCGAAGACCTGCGCGAGACGAAGTCCTTCGAGTGGTATCTCCAGGAGTGTTACGCGGACCCCAAGATCGCCCGCAACGCCCACCAGCGAGTGGCCGATATGTTCGATTACTACGGAACGACGTACGACGAGAGTGCCGGCGTCGTCGAGTATCACCTCGCGAGCGAGGACCCGCTCCAAGACGGTGAGAACGCCTTCTACGGCACGGTCATCCACCAGGCGATCCACGAGTTCGTCAACAAGATGAAATCCGGCGCGCGACGCCTCGGCCCGGAGCGCCGGATCAAGCTCCTCCTTGGACCGGTCGGCTCCGGGAAGTCACACTTCGATACCCAGGTTCGGCGGTACTTCGAGGACTACACGATGCGCGAAGCCGGCCGAATGTACACCTTCGAGTGGACGAACCTCTGTGACGTCATCAGAGATCAGGACCCGACCGACGACGTCGTCCGCTCGCCGATGAATCAGGATCCGCTCGTCTTGTTGCCCGTCGAGCAGCGCCAGCAGGTGATCGCGGAGATCAACGAGCGCTTAGACGCGCCGTACACGATTCAAAACGAGCAGGCGCTCGATCCGGAAAGCGAGTTCTACATGGATAAGCTACTGGCGTACTACGACGACGACTTACAGCAGGTCTTAGAGAACCACGTCGAGATCGTCCGGCTCGTCGCCGACGAGAACAAGCGCCAGTGTCTCGAGACGTTCGAACCCAAAGACAAGAAAAATCAGGACGAGACCGAGCTGACGGGCGACGTCAACTACTCGAAGATCGCGGTCTACGGCGAATCCGATCCGCGCGCGTTCGACTACTCCGGAGCCTTCTGTAACGCAAACCGCGGCATCTTCTCCGGCGAGGAGCTGTTGAAGCTCCAGCGGGAGTTCCTCTATGACTTCCTGCATGCCACCCAGGAGGCGACGATCAAACCCAAGAACAACCCCCGGATCGACATCGACCAAGTGATCGTCGGGCGAACGAACATGCCCGAGTACAAGGATAAGAAGGGCGACGAGAAGATGGAAGCCTTCAACGACCGCACCAAGCGGATCGACTTCCCCTACGTCCTCGCCTACGACCAGGAGTCGAAGATCTACGGAAAGATGCTCGACAACGCCGATGTCCCCGATATCGACGTCGAGCCACACACCCTGGAGATGGCGGGGCTGTTCGGCGTTCTCACCCGAATCGAAGAGCCCGACACGGAGACCGTCGATCTCCTCTCGAAGGTCAAAGCCTACAACGGCGAGATCGACGAGGGCGACGACGTCGACGTGAAGAAACTGCGCGCCGAGGCCGAAGAAAAGGCCGAGATCGGCGAGGGGATGGAGGGAATCTCGCCCCGGTTCATCGGCGACGAGATCGCCGAAGCGATCATGGATTCGAAACACCGCCAGCGCGGCTTCCTCTCGCCGCTTACGGTGTTTAACTTCTTCGAGGAGAACTTAGAGCACCACGGCTCGATCCCCGAGGAGAACTTCGAGCGCTACTACCGCTACTTGGAGACGGTCCGCGAGGAGTACCGCGAGCGCGCCATCGAGGACGTCCGCCACGCGCTGGCCTACGACGTCGAGGAGATCCAGCGCCAGGGCGAGAAGTACATGGATCACGTGATGGCCTACATCGACGACGACACGATCGAGGACACGCTCACGGGACGCGAACAGGAGCCAGACGAGACGTTCCTGCGATCGGTCGAAGAACAGCTCGAGATTCCCGAAGACCGCAAGGACGACTTCCGCCAGGAGGTGTCGAACTGGGTCTCCCGGCGCGCCCGCGAGGGTGAGGCGTTCAACCCGCAAGACAACGAGCGCCTGCGCCGCGCCCTAGAGCGCAAGCTCTGGGCCGACAAGAAACACAACATCAACTTCTCCGCGCTGGTCAGCGCGAGCGACGTCGACGACGACGAGCGGTCGGCCTGGATCGACGCGCTGATCGAACAGGGGTACTCCGAGGCCGGCGCCAGGGAGGTCCTCGAGTTCGCCGGCGCGGAGGTCGCCAAAGCCGAGATCGAGGACTGACGATCGATCATGACCGGACACGACTACGTCCGTGCGGCAGACCGCACCCTCGAAGACGCCTACGAGGAGCCGACGAGCCTCGCTGCGTACGTCGACCAGCTCTTCGAGGCTCCCCAGGTCGCCGCCCACGCCTCGAAGTACCTGCTGGCGGCGATCGAAGCCGCGGGTACCCGGACGGTCGTCGAGGAGGGCGAGGAGAAGACTCGCTACCGCTTCTTCGACGATCCGTACAACGACGGCGAGCACGCCGTCCTCGGCAACACCGAGGTGTTGAACGCCTTCGTCGACGACCTCCGATCGATCGCGGCGGGCCGGGCGAAAGACGAGAAGATCATCTGGTTCGAGGGACCCACGGCGACGGGGAAGTCGGAGCTAAAGCGCTGCCTGGTCAACGGGCTGCGTGAGTACTCGAAGACGCCCGAGGGGCGGCGGTACACGATCGAGTGGAACGTCGCCACCGTCGACATCGACTCCCGGGGACTCTCCTACGGCGGCGATCCGACCGTTGGCGACGAGGACCACTGGTTCGAGAGCCCGGTTCAGTCCCACCCCCTCTCGGTGTTCCCCGAGGAGACCCGCGAGGAGCTGCTCGCCTCGCTCAACGACCAGCTCGACGACCGGCTCCCGATCCGCGTCGAGACGGAGCTCGATCCGTTCTCGCGGGAGGCGTACGAGTTCTTAGAGGAGCGCTACCGCCGGGAGGGAACCGAGGGACTGTTCTCGGCGATCACCGACGAGCGCCACCTCCGTGTGAAAAACTACGTCGTCGACGTCGGCCAGGGGATCGGAATCCTCCACAGCGAGGACGACGGCCGGCCGAAAGAGCGCCTCGTGGGCTCGTGGATGCACGGAATGCTCCAGGAACTGGACTCCCGTGGACGGAAGAACCCGCAGGCGTTCTCCTACGACGGGGTACTCTCGCAGGGCAACGGCGTCCTGACCATCGTGGAGGACGCGGCCCAGCACGCCGACCTCTTACAGAAGCTGTTGAACGTTCCCGACGAGCAGTCGGTGAAACTCGATACGGCGATCGGCATGGACGTCGACACGCAGCTGCTGATCATCTCGAACCCGGACCTCGAGATGCAACTCGACCAGCACGCCGACCGGAACGGGATGGATCCGCTGAAAGCGCTAAAGCGCCGACTTGACAAACACCGCTTTGGCTACCTGACCAACCTGAGCCTCGAGACGGAGCTGATTCGCCGGGAGCTGGCCGACGAGACGGACGTCTGGACGGCAGACGAGTACGACGAACTGGCCGACCGCATCCGCGAGCCGGTGACCGTCCACGTCGGCAACAGCGTCCGGGACGAGGGCGAAGAGAAACGGCGTCCTGGCGGCGCTGCCGCCGGCTCCGTGACGGCAGGGGCTGGCACCAGGGAGTTCGCACCCCACGCGATCGAGGCCGCTGCGCTGTACGCCGTCGTGACCCGCCTCGACGAAGAAAATCTTCCGGCGGGGATCGACCTCGTCGACAAGGCCCTCCTGTTCGATCAGGGCTACCTCCAGACGGGCGACACGCGCCAGGGAATCGACGAGTTCGCCTTCGACGGCGACGGCCACGACGGCGAGCACGGCATTCCGGTCACCTACACCCGGGACCGACTCGCCGAGTTGCTCCAGACCGAGCGCGACCGCCATCACCCAGAACTGCCCGTCGCGAACGTGATCATGCCCAGAGACGTCCTGAACGCGATGGCCGACGGGCTCGCCGACGCACCGGTGTTCTCCGCGGGCGAGCGCTCCGAGTTCGAGAACCGAATCGTCCCGGTCAAGAACTACATCTACGATCGCCAGGAGGACGACGTCGTCGAGGCCATTATGCACGACCACGGGGTCGAGGAGGAGGCCGTCGCCGAGTACGTCGAGCACGTCTACGCCTGGGAGACCGAGGAGCCGCTTTCTAACGACCGCGGCGAAGAGATCGAGCCGGATCCGCTGAAGATGAAACTGTTCGAGGTCGAACAGCTCGGACGGTTCTCCGAGGAAGCGTACCAGGGCGACCAGCCCAGAGAGCGCGTCGTCGACTTCCGGCGCGAGCGGATCATCACGGCGCTGAACCGCCACGCCTGGGAGCACCGCGACGAGGATTTCTCGGTCGCGAACGTCGACCTGACGGAGATTCCGGTGATCCGAGACGTCTTGGAGAGCCACGATTGGGACGACGTCGCCCGAACGTTCGAGGATCTCGACCCCCGCCAGTGGGACGATCCGCCGAGTGGGACCGAAACTGCAGCCGTCAAGGAGCGGACGATCGACGCCATGGTCTCCGAGCTCGACTACTCGCGGGCGTCGGCAGAACTGACCAGCAGGCACGTCATGGGACAGGTGAGCTACCGATGGGACTGACCGAGGAGGATCGATTATGGGACTGAGAGACGACTTAGAGCGGTTCTACGAGGTGGGCGAGACGCGCCGCGAGGATCTGGCCGACTTCATCCGGTACGGTGACTTGACCGGGGGCAACTCGGACCGTATCGAGGTCCCCGTCAAGATCGTCTCGCTGCCCGAGTTCGCATACGATCAACGGGATCAGGGTGGCGTGGGTCAGGGCGACGGCGACACGCCCGACGTCGGCCAGCCCGTCGGCCAACCACAGCCCGGCGACGGCGACGACGACGGCGAACCCGGGGAGGAAGGTGGTGAACACGAGTACTACCAGATGGACCCCGAGGAGTTCGCCCGGGAGCTAGACGAGGAACTCGGCCTCGACCTAGAGCCCAAGGGCAAGCGGGTCGTCCGAGAGACGGAGGGGCCGTTCACCGATCTCACCCGGTCGGGTCCGGACAGCACGCTCGACTTCGACCGGATGTTCAAGGAAGGGCTCAAGCGCAAGCTGTCGATGGAGTTCGACGAGGCGTTCGTCCGGGAGATCTGCAAGGTCTCCGGAATCACGCCCCGCGAGGTCTTCGAGTGGGCACGCGGAGAGAGCCTCCCCGTTTCGATGGCCTGGATCGAAGAGGCCCACGCCGACGTCGAAGACGACCGCGGCGTCTGGCCGTCGATCGAGGCGGTCGAGGAGAACGTCGAGCGCGAACCGGTTCAACAGACCATCCGCCGTGAGGGGATCGGGCACGTTCCCTTCCGGCGCGAAGACGAGCGCTACCGCCACCCCGAAATCGAGGAGGAGCGCGAGCAGGCCGTCGTCGTCGTCAATATCCGCGACGTCTCGGGCTCGATGCGCGAGAAGAAACGCGAGCTCGTCGAGCGGACGTTCACCCCACTCGACTGGTATCTCCAGGGGAAGTACGACACCGCCGAGTTCGTCTACATCGCCCACGACGCCGACGCCTGGGAGGTCTCCCGCGAGGACTTCTTTGGCATCCGATCGGGCGGCGGGACGCGCATCTCGAGTGCCTACGAGTTGGCCGCCGAAGTCCTAGAGGAGTACCCCTGGAGCGACTGGAATCGGTACGTCTTCGCGGCGGGCGATTCGGAGAACTCGAGCAACGACACCGAAGAACGGGTGATTCCGATGATGGAGGAGATCGACGCCAACCGACACGCCTACGTCGAGACCCAGCCCGGCGGGAACGCGATCAACGCCACCCACGCCGAGGAGCTAGAGAAACACTTCGGACAGGACGCCGAGGACGTGGCGGTGACGTACGTCACGGACGCCGAGGACGTCACCGACGCGATCTACGACATCCTGAACACGGAGGACGAGACCGATGCGTAACAGCCCCAACACGGAGGGAACAGATGCCTAAGCCACACAGCAACGCCGACAGATTCCGAAAGCAACGAATCGCGAGCGAGCTCGAGGAGCCGGTCAGCGAGGCGCGGAACCTGGCGCTGTCGCTCGGACTCGATCCCTACCCGGTCAACTACTGGATCGTCGACTACGACGAGATGAACCAGCTGATCGCCTACGGGGGGTTTCAGTCGCGATACCCCCACTGGCGGTGGGGGATGCAGTACGACCGCCAGCGAAAGCAGGGTCAGTACGGTGGTGGGAAGGCCTTCGAGATCGTCAACAACGACAACCCCTCCCACGCCTTCCTCCAGGAGTCAAACACGGTTGCCGACCAGAAGGCCGTCATCACGCACGTCGAGGCTCACGCCGACTTCTTCGCGAACAACGAGTGGTTCGGCCTGTTCACGGCGGGACGCGTCGACGACGAGCCGGTCGATGCTGCGGCCATGCTCGAGCGCCACGCCGATCAGATCGAGGAGTACATGTCGGACCCCGAAATCGACCGTGCCGAGGTCGAGAAGTGGATCGACCACTGCCTCACGTTAGAGGATACGATCGACCAACACCAGGTCTTCAGCCGCCGACTCGACTTCGAGGGCGAACCCGACGACGACCGAGACGAGATCAGCGAGCGGCTCGAGGAGCTCGGACTCTCCGATGAGGTGAAAGGAGAGGTGTTCGACGACGAGTGGCTGGCAGCGGTCGAGGACGATGGCGAAGGCCACAGATTCCCTGCCGAACCCGAGAAGGACCTCCTCGCGTTCGTCAGAGAGCACGGGAAGCAGTACGACCGAGAGGCAGAACGCGCCGTCGAGATGGCAGAGTGGCAGCGAGACGTCCTCGACATGCTGCGCGAGGAAGCCTACTACTTCGCCGCCCAGAAGATGACGAAGGTGATGAACGAGGGGTGGGCCAGCTACTGGGAGTCGGCGATGATGGGCGGGGAGACGTTCGCCGGCGACGACGAGTTCCTGAGCTACGCCGACCACATGTCGAAAGTGCTCGCTTCGCCCGGACTCAACCCCTACAGTCTGGGACTGGAGCTGTGGCAGTACGTCGAGAACACGACGAACCGCCGCGAGGTCGTCGAGCGATTGCTTCGAGTCGAGGGGATCACCTGGCGCAACTTCGACGATGTCGTCCACTTCGAGGACGTACTCACGACTCTCGAACCGCCACGGGCACTCGACCGGATCACCGCCGACACCGTAGACGCAGTCGCGGACCTGCCGGACGCCTACGTTGACCGGGAGGCGCTCGCCCGGGCCCAGGAGGGAGCGATAGACGTCGACCAATACCCGTGGAAAGTACTCACCTTCGAGGGGATGGCCCGGCGCCACTACTCGCTGGTCAAACCCCAACACCGGGGCTTTCTCCGCCGCGTGAGTCAGTCCGAACTCGAGCGGATCGGCCGCTACCTCTTCGACGACACCCGCTACGACAGCGTCGAGGCGGCACTGGCAGACGTAACGTTCACCGCGGGATGGGACCGGCTGTTCGACGTCCGAGAGAGCCACAACGACGTCACGTTCTTAGACGAGTTTCTCACGGAGGAGTTCGTCCGGGAGAACGACTACTTCACGTACGAACACTCGCGGGCGACCGGCGGCTACCACGTCTCGAGCACCGATCCCGCAGACGTCAAGAAGAAGCTGTTGTTACGGTTTACGAACTTCGGGAAGCCGACGATCGCGGTCTACGACGGGAACTACAACAACGCCAACGAGCTGTTGCTCGGCCACCAGTACAACGGCGTGATGCTTGACATGGAGCAAGCAGAGGAAACGCTCGCGCGCATCTTCGAGCTGTGGGGCCGTCCGGTGAACCTGCTGACGATCGTCAAGGCGGTCGACGACCACGACATCGAGGTCGCCAAGCGTCGCAACAGGGAGCCGACGGTCGACGAAGAAGGGCGACTGTTGCGCTACGACGGGGAGACCCTCACGACCGAGGAGGTCCCCTGGGAGGCCGTCGACCACCTGGCGGCCGACGACGTCGACTACGACACGAAGCCCGACGACTGGCTCGCGTGAGTGTTTTTTCTTCCTGAACGCGCCCGAAGAAACTATCGGCAGACTTTTGTACGCGTTCTGATACGGAATGGACGATGAACGGGGAGGGGGAACCCGTGGTGCAACCCGACCAGAGCGATGACGACGTTGATCTTCCGTCGACCCTCGCACAGCTCGACGATCCGGACCCAGCAGAACAGCGCCGGGCCGTCGACACGGTCAGGGATGCCGTAGAAACGCAGCCGATGGCGGTGGTTCCGACGGTACCGAAGCTGCGGGAGTTGCTCTCACGGGAGACGGTCGACTGTCACGAACAGATCGCCTACTGCCTGGCCGAGCTGGCGACGGCCTCGCCCGACGACGTCGCACCGTCGGTCGCCACGCTAGTAGAGGTTAGTCGCGACAACGCGACAACGGCTACGACCGGGGAGATACTCCGGTGCCTGTCGGCCGTCGCTACCGAACGTCCGGACGCCGTCGCCAAACACGTCCCTGGGATCGTCGCAACTCTGGAGGAACGCGGACCTACCGACCGGTGGGGAATCGCCACGCTTTCGGCAGTTACAGCGGAGTATCCGGAAGCGGCCGAACCCGCGACGCCCGTCTTCGAGGCAGCGACGAGAACCGGTCCCGAAACCGCCGGGGCAGCGGCGCTGTCCGGGCTCGGTCGACTGGCCAGGGTGGGTGCCACAACGTCTTCGTCGTTCGTGGACGTCGCAGGCTCTCTCGCCGATCACGAGACGCCGTCGGTTCGGCGAAACGCGGTGGGCTGTCTGGCGGACGCGAGCTACCGATATCCCGCTGCGGTCGAGCGATGGCTTCCAACGGTCGCCGAGGCGCTCGAGAGCGGCGATCCGGTGACGCGATCGAACGCAGCAGTGGTCGTCGCTCGTATCGAAGCGGACGGCCGGACGGTAAACGCTGGTGCTGATCGACTGATTGCCTTGCTCTCAGACGACGACGCGGACGTTCGGGCCAACGCCTGCGTCGCGGTCGGGTGGGCTGCCGTCGACGGCGCTCGCGATCCCCTCTCGAGAGTCTGTGAGCAGGATCCCGAGCCGGGCGTTCGCGAGCGTGCGTCGTGGGCGCTTGCGCAACTCTCGTAGGGTTTCCCTTCGTGGTACCGTCGTCCCTCCATCCGTCGGTGTCGGCGTTCCGTCCACCCGCGTGACACCGCTCCATCACACTCGAATGGGACGATCCGCAGAGACGCAGTCTACGCCACGGAGCGCGAGAAGACGGGCGACGGTTCGGCGCTCGACCGTCCAGGCGTGGACTTCGAGACCGAGGGCCTTCGCGCGCGGGACGAGCGTCGTCGACAGACAGCGCCAGTAGTTCGCGCCGACGACGTCACAGTCGAGTTCGACCGCAGTCGTCACGGGCGTCTCGAGGTGTCGGCTCACGAGCAGTCCGGTCGGCTGCTCGCGGTCGCGTTCCCGGATCGCCCGGAGTTCGTCTTCCAGAAACGAGGTCGTGACGACCCGGTTTTCGACGCCTTCGAGCGCCGCGAGGACGTCCGCTGCGATCCCCGCCGCTTTCATCTCGAGGTTCACCTCCACCGTCGGTGGGAGGGCCTCGAGAACCGCCTCGAGTGTCGGAACGCGCTCGCCGGAATCGAGTACAGAGAGGGTTGTTAGCTCCGCGAGATCGATCTCGTCGACCCGACCAGTGCCGTCGGTGACACGATCGACTGTCTCGTCGTGGATGACGACGAGTTCCCCCGAGCCACAGCGACGGACGTCGAACTCGACGGCGTCGGCCTGTGCCGCGGCGGACTCGATCGCGCCGATTGTGTTCTCGGGAGCGGTCGCCGCGAACCCACGGTGGGCGATGAGTCGCATTCTCACGTCGGGAGAGGGTGTCCGAACGTATCAACGTACTGCCGGGAGATGCATTCCGCCGAGACACACCCAGACATTGATTCACACAGAGGTCGTAATCGAACCACCCATGCCACCGACAGCAGCGTTCGACTTCGCGGACACCGTCGCCGTCGTGACCGGCGCAAGCGGCGCGCTCGGGAGCGCGACGGTCGACCAATTTGCCGACGCCGGCGCGACCGTCTGTGCGGTCGACGTCGTCGCCCCAGACGAGGACGACAGTTTGCTCGATACCAGTGAGAACGTCGCCTTCTACGAGGCAGATCTCACCGACGAGTCAGCCGTCGAAGAACTGTTCGCCACCATCGTCGACGAACACGGGCGCGTCGACCACCTGCTCAACGTCGCGGGCACGTGGCGCGGCGGCGACCACATCGAGGAGACCGATCTCGACGAGTTCGAACTCCTCGTCGATATCAACGTCAAGACGGCGTTTCTCGCCTCGAAACACGCCCTTCCTCACCTCCAGGAGCGCGAGGGGGCGATCGTCAGCGTCAGCGCGCGCTCGGGACTGGAAGGCGGCGCGGGAGACGGCCCCTACCGGATCACGAAGGCGGGAATTCGGATCCTGACGGAGACGCTCGCCGAAGAAAATCGCGGCACAGTTCGGGCGAACTGCGTCATGCCGAGCGTGATCGACACGCCGATGAATCGCGAGATGATGCCCGACGCCGATCACGACTCGTGGGTCGATCCGAGCGAGATTGCCGACGTGATGGCGTTTCTGTGCAGCGACCGGGCGAGCGCCACGAGCGGCGCTGCGGTTCCAGTGTACGGTGAGGCGTGAGCACTGGCTCGGGTCACGCGCCGGTCGAAAATGTGATTTCGAGACGTTATCGGATTACTGATCACCCAACCACGGGATGAAGTCGTCGGTCAGGAACTCGACGTAGTCGATAATACCGAGCGTGAGGGTGACGGCGAGGACGATCAGGATCGGAATCCGTACCGCCCAGATCCAGGCCGATCCGAGCGATCCGAGATCGCCGATCCCCTTCTCTAGTTCTTGGACCGCGACCTTCGGCGCGATCCAGCCGACGAGGATGACGAGCATGAACGCGCCGAAGATCAGTAACACACCATCTGCGAAGCCATCGAGCAGGTCAAGCAGGTACAGTTCGAACTGGTCTGCAGACGGGTCGAGCGTCACTGGCACACCGAGCAGGTAGATCGCCCCGCCCATACCGAGGGCGGCCTTCCAGCGTTCAATCCCCTTCTCGTCGATGACGTAAGAGGTGACAACCTCGAGCAGCGAGATCGCACTCGAGAGGGCGGCGATCGCGACAGTGCCGAAGAACACCAGGCCGATGATCCGGCCACCCGAGACGTCCGCGAACGCTTCGGTCATGCTGAAGAAGATCGCGCCGACGGTCTCCTGAGTCGGATCGGCGCCCGCAGAGAGGATCACCGGGAACACGATGAGCCCGGTCACGAACGCGATAGCGGTATCGAAACCGATGATGATCGTGCCGTCCTCGGCTAAGTTCCGGTCTTCACCGAGGTAGGAGGCGTAGGTAATCATCACGCCCATCCCGAGCGAGAGCGTAAAGAAGGCCTGTCCAGCGGCCGCCGGCAACAGCGTCGTCCAGTTGGAGACGATCGTACCGAAGTCCGGCGAGAGGTAGAACTCGTACCCGGCACCCGCGTCGGGCAGCGTTGCCGCCCAGATGGCCATCCCGGCGAGCAACACGATCAGCGATGGCACCATCACCTTCACCGCAATCTCGATCCCGCGTCGGACGCCCAGAGCGACGATACCGATCGTCAGCGCCATAAACACCGTGTGCAGGACAAACGCCTCGAGCCCCGTCGCCAGGTCGAAGAACATGATGATCGACTCGGGCAACTCGGCTTCGGCTGCTTCACCTGAGTACTCGTCCAGGTGCTCGTCGTACCCACTGGTCAGCCCGAGCAGGAAGTACCGAACGAACCAGCCGGCGACGACGCTGTAGTACGACAGGATGACGAATCCGGTTACGATGAAGACGCCACCGGCCCACTTCCAGGCGTTGCCCCCCATTTCGATGAGTGCCCCCACGGGGTTGCGCTCAGTTCGCCGACCCACGACGAACTCGACCAGAATTGCTGGGAACCCGACGAGCAGGATAAACAGCAGGTACACAAGTAGGAAGGCGGCGCCACCACCCTCTCCGGTCACGAATGGGAACCGCCAGATGTTCCCCAATCCAACCGCACTGCCCACTGCAGCCAGAATGAACCCTGTCCTCGTTGCCCATGTTTCTCGTTCTACCATGTCATCCCCCCTTTCCCACCACCATCACTAATAATTTTCCAGGGTCTCGGGATCAATTCTACCCGAAACCATCGCCTACTGGGATGCCGTTGGGGTCACCGTCTGCGGACGGCAATCTTTTTCCCAGTGGTTCGACGACAGTCACCCATGATTTCGAGCAGGTGGTCGCCGTGACGATGGACGACCGAATCGCGGAGCTCGAGGAACTCCGCGAGGCGGCGCGACTTGGTGGCGGGGAGGAGCGAATCGAGCGCCAGCACGAGAAGGGGAAGATGACCGCCCGTGAGCGGATCGACTACTTCATCGACGACGGCACGTTCACGGAGTTCGACCAGCTCCGAACCCACCAGACCAACGAGTTTGGGATGGAAGAGCACAAGATTCCCGGCGACGGCGTCGTGACCGGATACGGCGAGGTCAACGGTCGAAACGTCTTCGTCTTCGCCCACGACTTTACCGTCTTCGGCGGTTCGCTCGGCGAGGTCTTCGCCGAGAAGATCTGCAAGGTGATGGATATGGCGATGGAGGTCGGCGCGCCGATCATCGGGCTCAACGATTCTGCCGGCGCGCGCATCCAGGAGGGCGTCAAGTCCCTCGCCGGCTTTACCTCGATCTTCCGACGCAACCAGGAGGCAAGCGGTGTTGTCCCCCAGATCTCGGCGATCATGGGGCCCTGCGCCGGCGGGGCGGTCTACTCCCCCTCGATCACCGACTTCATCTTCATGGTGAAAGACTCGAGTCACATGTACATCACCGGGCCCGGTGTCACCGAGACCGTCACCGGTGAACAGGTCACCCACGAGGAGCTGGGCGGGGCGATGACCCACGCCGGCACAACTGGGGTCGCCGAGTTCGCCTGCGAGTCGGAAGAACAGGCCCTGGATGATATCAAGCGGCTGCTCTCCTATCTTCCCCAGAACAACGTCGAGGACCCCCCGCGGGTCGATCCGTGGGATGATCCCGACCGCCGCGACGAAGCCTTAGAGGACATCGTCCCCTCGAGCCCGCAGAAACCGTACGACATGACCGACGTGATCGACTCCGTCGTCGACGAGGGCTCGTTCTTCGAGGTGGCGGACAACTTCGCCGCCGAGCTCGTCGTCGGCTTCGGCCGGCTCGACGGGCGATCCGTAGGGATCGTGGCGAACCAGCCACGGGTCAACGCTGGCACGCTCACCGTCGACTCCTCGATGAAGGGGTCGCGATTTATCCGCTTTTGTGACTCGTTTAACATCCCGATCGTCACCTTCGTGGACGTGCCCGGCTACATGCCCGGCACCGACCAGGAGCACCGCGGCATTATCCGCCACGGCGCGAAGCTGCTCTACGCCTACTCCGAGGCGACCGTCCCCCTGCTGACGGTCATCACCCGCAAGGCCTACGGCGGCGCCTACTGCGTGATGGCCTCGAAGAATCTCGGCGCCGACGTGAACTACGCCTGGCCGACCGCCGAGATCGCAGTCATGGGTCCGAAGGGGGCGGTCGACATCCTCTACCGCGACGAGCTCGCCGAAGCCGAGGATCCCGACGAGCTCCGCGACGAGCTCATCGAGGAGTACCGCGAGGAGTTCGCCAACCCCTACACGGCGACGGACAAGGGCTTCTTAGACGACGTCATCATGCCGACGGAGACGCGTCCACGGCTGATCGCCGACCTGGAGATGTTAGAGACGAAACGCGAGGAGCAGCCGGACAAGAAACACGGCAACATTCCGCTCTGACGATGGCAACAGACACGCACCCCGAGGAGACCGCAGCCGACGACCGGACCGCGCCGGCCGAGGGCGCGGACGAGCGAGCCGGCTCACTCTCCCTCGACATCCCGGCCGACGCCGACGACGAGGAGGCGGCGGCAATCGCCGCCGCCATCGGCGCCCACCTGCGTGATCAGGAGCTGGCCGCAGCGGCGGCCGCGGTCGACGACGAGCCGAGCTGGGACGGCAAGCGATGGGCGTACGCGGGGCGTATCCGCTCCCAGCAGGCGCGATCCGTTCGCGTCCCGCGAACCGCGCCGACAGATCCCTGGACGGCGGCGGGACGCACGGACAGATTCTGAGTACGCGCCAGCGACTCGGACCTGGCGGGTCGAACCCTCCTTTCGTCGCATGACGAAACAATAAGGTAGGGGCCTCTCGAGATGTCGGATAACGATGTTCAGGAAGGTTCTCGTGGCGAACCGCGGCGAGATCGCCGTGCGAGTGATGCGCGCCTGCGAAGAGCTGAACGTGGGGACCGTCGCGATCTACTCCGACGCGGATGCGGATGCGGGGCACGTCCGCTACGCCGACGAGGCGTACAACGTCGGCCCCGCACGCGCAGCCGACTCGTACCTCGATCACGACGCCGTCATCGACGCCGCCAGACGAGCCGGTGCCGACGCGATCCATCCCGGCTACGGCTTCCTCGCGGAGAACGCCGACTTCGCCCGCAAAGTCGAGGCGATCGACGGGCTCACCTGGATCGGGCCGTCGGGCGACGCGATGGAAGCGCTCGGTGAGAAGACGAAGGCGCGCTCGATCATGGACGAAGCGGGCGTCCCGATCGTCCCCGGGACGACCGAGCCGGTGACCGACCCCGAAGAGGTCCGTGCGTTCGGCGAGGAACACGGCTACCCGATCGCGATCAAGGCCGAAGGCGGCGGCGGTGGCCGCGGCATGAAGGTCGTCCGATCCGAAGACGAGGTCGAGAGCCAACTCGAGAGCGCCCAGCGGGAGGGCGAGGCGTACTTCGACAACGACTCGGTCTATCTGGAGCGCTACCTCGAAACTCCGCGTCACGTCGAGGTCCAGATTCTCGCAGACGGGCACGGAAACGTTCGCCACCTGGGCGAGCGTGACTGCTCGCTCCAGCGGCGCCACCAGAAGGTCATCGAGGAGGGGCCATCGCCCGCGCTCTCCGATGAGCTACGGGAGAAAATCGGTGAGGCAGCCCGGCGGGGCGTCGCCGCCGCGGACTACACGAACGCCGGCACCGTCGAGTTCTTGGTCGAGGAAGAACCCAGCCGCAACGGGCTTCTCGGCCCCGAGACGAACTTCTACTTCCTCGAGGTCAACACTCGAATTCAGGTCGAACACTGCGTCACTGAAGCGATCACGGGACTGGACATCGTCAAGCGCCAGATCCGGGTGGCGGCCGGGGAAGAACTTGATTTCGCCCAAGCGGACGTCGAGATCGACGGCCACGCGATCGAGTTCCGGATCAACGCCGAGAACGCCGCCGAGGAGTTCCAGCCCGCAACCGGTGGCACCCTGGATGTGTACGACCCGCCGGGCGGCGTCGGCGTCCGGGTGGACGACGCGCTCCGGCAGGGCGACGAGCTCGTCACGGACTACGACTCGATGATCGCGAAGCTGATCGTCTGGGGCGAGGACCGCGACGAGTGCATCGAGCGCTCGCTGCGCGCGCTCCGGGAGTACGATATCGAGGGAATCGTGACGATCGTCCCGTTCCACCGGCTCATGCTCACAGACGAGACGTTCGTCGCCGGCACGCACACGACGAAGTACTTAGACGAGGAGGTCGACCGCGACCGAATCGCGGAGGCCCAGGCCCAGTGGGGGACCGGCGACGAAGACGGCGACGACGACGAAGACGAGGACGAAGAAACCGTCGAGCGGGAGTTCACCGTCGAGGTCAACGGGAAGCGCTTCGAGGTCAACCTCGAAGAACACGGTGCACCGCCGCTGCCGACCGGCGATGTGGGTGCCGGGTCCGGTCAGGCCGGGCCGCCCCAGCCCGCCGGCGGCGAGGAGAGCGAGGCAATCGCGGGCGACGGCGAGCTCGTCGAGGCCGAGATGCAGGGAACGATCCTCTCGGTCGAGGTCGAGGAGGGCGAGGAGGTCGCTGCCGGCGACGTGCTGGTCGTCCTCGAGGCGATGAAGATGGAAAACGACATCGTGGCTTCTCAAGGCGGCACGGTCACTGAAATCGCCGTCGCAGCCGACGACAGCGTCGACATGGGCGACACCTTAGTCGTTCTCGAGTAAGCGCCGATCGATTTCTCCGCCGACTGACCAACTCGAGGCGGCGACGACCGCCCAGCCCGAGACGGCGGCGACCGACCGGCTCGAGACGTCAACCTTCATGAGCGACGCCGTTCATCTACGGCCATGGCATCGGCGGCCGGCTCGCTGTCTGAACCGCACGTCCTCGCTCACGCCAAGCAGCGGCTCTTTCCGGACGAGGCGGGCGCCTACGCGGTCGTCGATACGCAGTTTTCGCGGGAACACTGGCTCGCCGACGAACCAATCGATCGGGACGTCCGTGAGGCGCTCGCGCCGTTTAACCGCGTTCAGGTCGGAAGCGGCTACCCGGATCTGGTCGGCGTGCGGGCGCTCGAATCCGAGCTGATAACCGTCGAGCGCGTCGGCGACGAGCCCCCGCTGGTCGCAGTCGAGGCCAAGGGACGGACGAGCGCGGGCGGTGTCGACACCCATCGAGGAATCGTCCAGGCTCACGACCGGCTCGGGGAGGCTAACGCGGTGTATCTCGCCGCACCTGCGACGGCAGTGTCGGAGACCGACCGCACCCTGGCGCGCGAGTTGAACGTCGGGATCCTCGCCGTCGAGGCGGACGGAGCCGTGGCCGCGATCGAGACTCCTCGCGTCGTTGGAAACCGGGCGACGAGCGCGACGGGCGCGATCCGGCTGCAGGCGAGCGCACAGGGCGTCACCGACCAGTCGTTTGGCCTCAACCACCCGAAGAACTACCTCGGGTATCCGCTCGCTCACTACGCCGAGGGCAACACCGACGCCCTGCTCTCTGCGTACGACGTCGTCGGCGCGACGGACGCAGCCCGCCAGGGGGCGGCGTTTCTCGGTTTGCTCGAGGACGGTCCCGGTGAGCCGCGGCTCTCGGCGCTCGGCCGGGAAGTCGTCCGCTTCGGGATCAGGCGCCACGGATCGGTCGAGGCCGCTCTAGCGGAGTTTCAGTCGTGGTACCGGTCCCGACGGCGGTTCATCGACGAGGCGCCGGCGTGGGGTCATCTCGCCCGGCGAGTGGTGTTCGCCTACCCGGCGACACAGCTACTCGTCGAAGAGCTCTCGAACCTCCACGCCGACGGCGAGCTGGAACCGTCGCTCGCGACGTTCGTCGAGTATCTCCACGTGCTCCATCCGACGCTCGCGGTCGAGCTCTTCGTCCGCGGGGAGGAGAACGTCCGGCGACGGGTGCTCTCTCCCGACGGCGAGATACGTCCCGAGGCGCTTCTGGATGGGTCGGTGTATCACTCGCCGACCGTATTCCAGCTCAAAGCGATGCTCTATCACGCGGGAGTCCTGACCGAGCGCGGAGCCGAGCCGAGTCGGCTCGATCCCGCGACCGACGTCTGGGCGCTGCGAGAGCGCCTCGAGCGGCGGTAACTCCGATGTGGCGATCGTCAGCCGAGCGAGACGAGCGTCGAGACGCGCGCGTTCTCCTTCAGTTCGAGCCCACCGTCGGGAACCGAAAGCGGGAGCAGCGGCAGGTGCGTGTCGACGCGAACCGTCGGGTGCGAACCGCCCCTAGCGAGGAGCTCGTTTCGCGGCTGAAGCAGCGCGGGCGTCTCGAGGTCGGTGACGAACTCGTTGTGCTGGAGGACGTACTGACCGCCCGACAGCGACCACCAGCCGTACTCGTCGTCGGGGTCACGCTGTGTCGTCTCTACCGGCTCCAGCTCGGCGTCTTCGAGTTCGTCGCCGCCGAAATCGATGGAGCCGGGTTCGGCGACCTCGTAGACTGCGCCCACTGTGAGGTCGACGCCGCGTTCGTGGACCTGTACCGGTTCGTAGACGAGGTTGTCGACCGATTCGGCGAGTAGCTGTTCCTCGGACATCTCGGTCGGTGTGAGAACCCGAAGGGGCAAAAAAGATGCTCTGGAGGGTGGCCACTGGGTGGCGGAGTGGGCGGCACACGAGAGTACTGTCGGCACTCGGCTGACACCAGCGATACAATTATTGCGAGGAGCGTCCCAGAACCACGTATGAAAGCGCGCGTCGAGCAGGTGCTGCTCCTCTCGTTTCCGGCGATTGTCGTCCTCGTCGTGGCACACGTTCTCGGCGTTCCGTACGCGCGACAGGGAGCGATGCTGGCGATTCTCGTTGGGGGCGCCTGTCTCGGCCTCGAGCGACTGTTCGGCGATCGGAGCCGAGCCGACCTCTTCGCCGCCACGTTGCTCCCAGCCGGTGCGCTCGTCGGCGCCGTCCTCGGCGTCGTCGGGACCGGCGGCGAGAACGGTGCGCTCGTCTTCGGCCCGGCGCTCCCCGGTCTCCTCGCCTACTACGCGGCAACCGGCGACCCGCCCTCGGGCGTCGTTCCCGGCTGGCTCGCCTCCCGGTGACGATCAACCGCGTGATTTGAGGTGCCGGCCTGTATACGAGGAGCTATGTCCGACGTCCTCACAGACGACGTCTACCGGTTCGTTCGTGCCGCAGGTCCACAACCCGATGCAGTCGTAGCAGAGATGGACGAGTACGCCGAGCGCGAGGGGTTCCCGAACGTCGGTCCTGACGCGGGCGGATTTCTGCGCTTGCTGGCTCGGCTCGCCGACGCCGAGCGCATCTTCGAGTTCGGCTCTGGCTTTGGCTACTCGGCGTACTGGTTCGCCGAGGCGCTGCCCGAGGGTGGCGAGATTGTCCTCACAGAGGTCGACGCAGACGAACTCGACCTCGCCCGCGAGTACCTCTCTCGGGGCGGCTTCGACGACCTCGCGCGATACGAGCAGGGCGACGCCCTAGAGACGATCGAGCGCTACGACGGCCCGTTCGACGTGGTGTTGATCGACCACCGGAAGCCAGACTACGTCGACGCCTTCGAGGCCGTCAAATCGAAGATTCCCGTTGGTGGCGCGATCGTCGCCGACAACGCGATGTCGGCTGCAGTGGTCGACTTCGACGCGCTCCTATCCATCGTCGAGTCGCGCGCCGCGGGTGACGACGCTGCGGCCGACGACCGGATCGACGACGTCGACGAGCACACAGCCGGCGTCGCGGCCTACCTCGAGCGCGTGCGAGCCGACCCGGACTTCGAGACGACGATCGTGCCAGTCGGGGAGGGGCTCGCGGTAAGCTATCGGATCTCCTGAGGTCGGCTCTGGGACGGGCGGTGATCGGCTGGGTGCGTCTGGGAAGGGTGGGTGGGACGGTGCCATTCTTCCTTAGCACACTGTCACGTCGCCCAAGAGTAATCAGTCGGGACCGAATACCGAAATGGAGAGCACACCGTGACCGACTCATCAAGAGGTAGACGGCGATACGTGCAGGGATTCGGCGCGACGGCGGCGCTCGCCCTCGCGGGATGTACGGACGTCCTCGACGGCGAAACCAACGGGGACGACGACTCGGATGGAACTGACTCGGGCGACGACGGAACGGACGACGATCGAAACGGCGAGGGCGAAGACGAAATCGCCGAAACCGCATTCGAGATGCGGCTGTACGAGGTTGCCGCCGACACGTGGTCGTTCGTCGAGGCACACGCGGACGAGACCACCGGATTCGTTCCAGACCGGCTCGACGCCGACGGAAATCCATCCGAGAGTCGGGCAGTCACGTCCCCAGCGAACATCGGACTCCAGTTGCTGAGTGTGGTGGCGGCGACCGAACTCGAGATCATCGAGGAAGACGAGGGCGAAGCCCACGCCGCCCGCGTCTTCGACACACTCGAGGACGTAGAACGGTGGGAGGGACAGTTCTACCGGTGGTACGACGTTTCCGACGGCGAGGTCGATGAGGAGGCAGGCGGCTGGTGGGAGATTTCGACCGTTGACAACGGCTGGCTCACCGCCGGCGTCGCGACCGTCGGCGGCGCGTTCCCGTCGCTTCGTGACCGTGCTGACGACCTCCTCGAGAGCCAGGACTACGAGGCGCTGTTCGACGACGACGTCACGGAGCCCTTCGACGGCGAGACGGTCGGGCAGTTTTACGGCGGGTTCGACGCCCGTGACGGCGACGACCTCGGATTTCACTACGACCTGGTAAACAGCGAGGCGCGGATCGCGAGCTACGTCGCCATCGGCAAGGGTGACGTCCCCCGATCACACTGGTGGCACTTGCTCCGAACGTTGCCGCCTGACGCCGAGCAAAATCAGGAGCCAGAAGGCGAGTTCGTCACCTACGAAGGCGAGGAGGTCTGGCAGGGAACCTACGAACACGGCGGGAACCGATTCGTTCCTTCCTGGGGCGGTAGCATGTTCGAGTCGCTCATGCCGTCGCTCGTCGTGCCGGAGCCCGAACTGGCGACGGAGGGGTTCGACCAGAACAACGCCCGTCACGTGCAGTTACAGATCGACCACGCCGACGAGCAAGGCTACGAGGCGTGGGGGTTCTCGCCGTGTGCCGAACCCGGCGGATACGACGAGTTCGCGGTCGAACACGCCGGGATGGGCGGCTACGAACGCGACGATATCGTGACCCCGCACGCGACCTTCCTTGGGCTCGGGTACGCAGACGAAAGCGACGTCGAGAGTGCCCTCGACGCCTACGAAGATCGCGGACTGTACACTGAGTACGGCTTTTTCGACTCGATGAGCGTGGTCGACGACGAGATCACCGAGGAGTACCTGATTTTAGATCAGTCGATGTCGCTCGTCGCCATCGCGAACTTCCTGACTGACGGGGGCGTCCGCGAAGCGTTTCGCGCCCATCCAATAGGAGAAGAGCCTGAAGAGCTGCTCGAACTCGAATCGTTCGGGATCTAACGGATAATTCGTTCGCGTAGCGCGCGCCGTCTTCGCCCGTTAGGCGTCGAAGAGTTCCCCGATCTCGGCCTCGCCGAGGGGTCGGTCGTAGAGACGGACGTCGGCGAACTGTCCGGTGTAGTGATCCCAGGTGTCCTCACCGTCGACGCCCGCGCCGATTCCGATTTCGAAGTCGGAGCTGTCGGACTCACCGCCGGCTTCGATCTCGTCTTCGAGCTCGCCGTCGATGAAGATTTGCGAGACATCGTCGGCGTCGTGGCGGAAGACCACGTGGTGCCACTCGCCGTCCGTGATGTCCGTCTCGCCCCAGAGCTGATCGTCGAAGTCGGTATCGTCGAACGCGTCCATCCGGAGATTGTTCTCGTCGCCGGTGCCACACCACATCGAGTCCTCCTTGGCGAACAGCGCCGACCAGTCTTGCGTGTCCTCCGTCTGCATCCACAGCGAGACCGTGTACGAACTCGGGTTGAGCGCGTCGTCGCTTTCGATCACGACGACGTCCTCCTCGCTCTCGCCGTCGAAGGCGGCCGCGCCACCAACGGGTGCGTCGAGGCCTGTCTCGACGCCACCCCGAATCTCGCCGTCGTGGCCGTGACCGCTCTGGTCGACGACCGTCCCGTCCTCGACGCTCTCCTCGTCGAACGCCCAGTGGCCGGCGAGTCCGTCGATCTCGTGGGAGACGTCGACACCCCACGTCTCGCCGAGCTGGTTTTCGAGTTCCTCGCGCTGGTCGGTTGGGAGTTCCCAGTCGTAGACCACCGCCTCGCCGATATCGCCGTGGAAGTACGGCGGAGCGTGGCCGTCGTTCGTGTCCTGGCCGATGCTGAACTGGTCGGACGGCGCGACCGGCGGGTTTGCCTCGACCTGATCTTCCAGCGTCAGTAGCTGCCCGTCGAGCCGGAGTTCGGGCTGGTCGGGGGCGTCCTCTGAGATGGTGAGCGTCGCAACGTGGAACTGATCCTCTTCAACCGCCGTATCCGACCAGTACCAGTTGACGCCGCCGTACAGGACGTGGAGGTAGCCCTCCGAATCGGGGCCGCTGCCGCCTTCGTTGTTGACAAAGATACCGTAGCCGTCGCCGTTGTCGTCGCTGCCGTTGTAGAGGAGAGTCTGGCGTTCGGCGGTGACGTCGTGGGTGTTGAACGCGACGGCCATCGTCACGCCCGCCGTCGACTCCGTCGGCACACCCTCGGAGTTGATGTACTCGCCCTCGCCGAAGTCGGTGTTGCCCTCGAATCGGATGGTGGCGTTGCCGTCTGCCCCATCGGCGTGGTAGGTTGGCTGGGCGTCCTCGTCGTCCTGGGTCAGATCGAGGCCCTCGCCGGTGGCGTCGGCCCAGGCGGCGAGCGCGTCGCCGTCGTCGGCGGCGAGCGCGTTCGCATCGTAGTGTCCCGCGACGCCGGACTCCAGGTCCGCCTCACGGATCTCAACGGCGCTCAACTTCGGATTCTCAACGGACGAATCCAGGTCGACGGAGATCTGGTTGTCGGTGACGGTGACCACCGTGCCGGCCGTCGTCGCCGTCGCGAACCCGACGTCGGCGGTAAGGTTGAGCTCCTCGACGACGGTTTGACCGTTGACGAACGCGGAGAACTCTCGCTGCTGTTCGTCTGGGTCGTCAAAGACGACCTCTGCGAAGTGGAGAACCACCTCATAGTCTCCGTTTTCGACCATAAGATCGATCGAGAACTGATCGTCTTGCCAGTACTCGGTCCAATAAAGCGCGTCATGCTCTGTTCCCTCGATATCCTCGCCTTCCTCGTTTATCGCCGGGTTCGGAATCGGATCAAACAGGATCGCGTCGGGCCACCACGCGACGTCCTCGAGATCGTCCTCGTCAAGATCGATTTCGGCCCGCTGTTCTGCCGTGGGGTGGAACTCGAGGTCGTCAATCTCGACACCCTCTTCGAGCAACTCACCGCCACAGTCGAGGCCGAACGGCGCCGAGAGCGGTTCGACGACCGAAACGTCGATCGTCACCGAGACGTCGGCACTCTCGTCGAAGACGCTGTAACTAACGTCAGCAGTCATCTCACTTTCCGCCTCGGCATCTGCCGGAACCGAAACCTCGACGCCGACCTCCTGGCTGTCGCCAGCGCCAAGGTCACCGAAGCTGGCGTCGGCATCGCCTTCGATCTCCCATCCATCGGGGAGCGACAGGTCGATCTCGATGTTCTCGGCTGTGACGTCGTAGGGGTTCTCGAGCGTTCCCGCGACGGTCGCCGTGCTGTCGAAGACGGCCAGGAGGGGGTCGTCGTCGAACGTGAGGAGGGCGTCGGGACTGTCACCGAGTACGGGATCGACGGTGAGTTCGCCCATCGCCTCGTCGTCGTCGGTGACGACGGCGTAGTCATAGTCCCCGGCGGCGAGCTCGTCGGTACCGGCGTCGAACTCGACGGTGTCGCTGTCGCCGCCGTCGAGGTCGAGATCCTGTTCGCCCTCGACGTCGCCGTCGACGTGGAACTCGACGGTCTGTTCGTCGCCGTCCTCGCCGGTGTTCTCGATGGTCGCCTCCACGGCAAGTTCGCTACCGCGCGTGAGACTCGTTTCGGCCGGATCGAGATCAGTTACCTCGAAGCTGGCGGGTTCTGGTTCGTCGCCGTCGTCGTCGCCGTTTGCGTCGTCACCGTTCTCGTCGTCGCTGTCATCTCCCCCGAGACAACCAGCGAGAAGGCCAGTGGCACCAGTTACACCAACACCTTGGAGAAATCGCCGCCGGTGGCTGGCGAGTTCTCGATCACTGCTATCATCTTCGGAACGCTGCATACGAATGCACCTTGAAGTGCACCATCAAATAATTTCGTGTGAATTAATTAGATATTGCATGAATATTATTGGTGGGTCGGAGACAGGTGCGAGCGTTCTCAACTAGGGTACTCTCGAGTGATCGTATTTCAACAGTTCAATTCGAAGCACAACAGTCACCAAAAGCGCCGTTCAGCGTCGATTACCCCTCGCCTTCGGACTGATACGGTTCGCCGACGGCTTCCCGGGGAAGGACGTTGTGTAGCTCGGCTTCGAGGTCAGCCGGCGACTCGAACTCGGAGACGGTCGAGCGCTCGACCAGCGAACCGAGGTTCGCCTCCCCGTCGGCAAGGACGAGCGTCGTCCCCTCGAGTTCGTCGCTGGCTTGGTCGCTCGTGATCGGATAGGAGAGGGCAGCCAGTGTCTCTCGAACGCCGTTCAGTTGGACAGTGTCGGACATACAGTGGAGTAACACTCGCGAGTGGCTTCTACTATGTTGGCTCTCTGTGTGGAAGTCACGATTCGTGATGAGTTGCCGACCGTCTAGCCACTGGGCGGGCAACCGTGGCGCAACGCAAAAGTAGCGGATCCGAGTACGAATTGACAATGACGCTCTCGGAGGAGGTGCGCGACCGCCTGGCCGACGTGGTGGAGCTACAGCCGACGAAAAATGCGGAGCTGCAGGATCGGTGGGGGATGGAAAGTGGCAGCGACGTCCATCGGTACCTCGAAAACGAGCTGGGAGAGTACTACTTTCGCGACGACGATAGCCTGATTCGGGCGACGGCTGAGGCCGCCGATCTCGTCGACGTGGAACCGGGAATCGAAAGCGAGTCCGAGTCGGCTGGCCCGCCCGAACGGATCCGGGTGCCGACACTACAGACACAGATCGTCGACGTCCTCGCCGGTCCCGACGAGCGCTCCGAGAGTGTGGTGTCGGTGTTACACAGCCTCAGGGAGGCGTACGATGTCGATCCAGCGGCCGAGGCGGTTCGCTCTGGCCTGCGAAGCCTCGAGCGAAAAGGCGTCGTCTCTGTCGAGCAGCGGACCGTTCCGACGTTCCGCCTGGCCGTCGACCGGGAGGCGTTCGAGGTCGAGGCTACCGACTGACATTGCGGGAGGGCATTTTCGGGCGTACCTGACGTCCTCACAGTTCTGGACGCCTGCGCCGTCGTCGAGCAGCGAGAAGGCGTTTGACCGATGCACCGGGACCACCCTCGATCGGCCAGCCCTGGCTGCGCCATCCCGGGGGCTCAGGTTCGAACGATGGACAGGAGCCCGAACACTGTGCGGCGGTCGGTACGCAGTCGTTCGCCCGGCACTGTGGGACGGCGCCGTCACGATCGCGGAGGTCGAAGTGCCGACAGTCGGGGCGCATCGTGTCGACGAACGAACGCCACCCTCGTTCGTAGGCGCGCTCTGCGATCCCGAGGCGCGTAGCGGCCTTCGCGTCGGGAGCGACGTACTCGAATCGGGCAGCCGACGCGTCGTACTCGCTACCGTCCGGCCGCTCCGTAATCTGCGTGCCGGGCTCGCCGACGGCGAGTGTCCGAGGAAACCACGTAACCGTTGCCGAGAGGCTGTCGGGATCGAGCGAGAGGATGCCCGCCTCGACGGGGAGATCCTCGAACAACGCGGGGTCGGCCGCGGATGCGTCGGAGACAGCCGCCGACGGAGCCCCCCGCTCCGTGGCGACCCAGACCTCGTCGGCCAGCGCCATCGCTACGTCGTACTCGAGTTGCTCGCCGAGTCGGCGGGCGGCGCTGGCGTCGAGGTCTGGTTTGTTCTCGATCGCGACGATGCGATCGATCCAGTCGGGATACGGCCACTTGCGTCGGATCTCGATCCGGTTTCCTGCGCGACGCGTTTCCACGATTCCGCGATCGTCGGCCTGGTGGATCGCCTCGCGGACGTACCGCCAGGCGTAGCCGGGATCGGGGAGAACGTCGCGGTAGTACCCCCACGAGTCGGGCGCGTGCTGGACGACGTGGAGCAAATCGCTATCGAGGCGCTTCGAGCCGAAGCGCGCGCGTTCGCGGAGTGCAGCCGGGTCACACTCGATGACGATCGTATCCCAACGCCGACGCTTCGTTCCGAGCTGGCGGGCGACGACGGTCGCGACGTCGCGGTCGCTGTCGGGTGGCCAAGAGCGCTCGGCCCAGCGGCAGGTGCGCAACTCGAAGGCGAACTCGGAATCGAAGACGGGGACGGTCACGACTCGTACGTCGCTACCAACTCGAGGGCGAAAACGATTCGCTTCGATGGCAGTTCAGCGACGAAACCGGACTGTTAAGTGGGCGTCCTCCCGAGAACCAGGTACACGCACATGACCTGGATCCGAGCGGTATTCGCCGCCGGGCTCTCGATTATCCTGCCCGGCGCCGGCCACGCCCTCCTGCGCGACTGGGCCCGAGCACTGCTGTTCGGCGGGCTCTTTCTGTCGGCGTTTTACGTCTTCTTACCGACCGGCGAGATCGCCGCCGCAGGCTCGATCACCGAACTGCGCTCGATCGCAGAGGGCGTCGATACGATGAGTCAGTTCGCCCTCTCGTTTATCATCCTCTTTGCGACGATCGACGCCGGCTTCCGGGCGTTTGGCTTCGCGCCGAACGGCAACTCCGGGGACGAGGGGCCGAGCTGTCCGAGCTGCGGAAAACCGCTCGACGAGGATCTCGAGTTTTGTCACTGGTGTACGACGCGGCTCGAACCCGAACCCGGTGCTGAGGAAGCCTGACTCACGGCTCCGAGACGACGGTACAGATCTGGGTGAGACGACGCCGCAGAAAACGACGACGGTCGCGACGCCAGCAATAAATCCGCTACTTCTCGATGATGCTCTCCTCGACGGCCTCGCCGAAGTGACGCGCCGTGTCCTCGGTGTACAACTGAAGTTCGTCACCCACTGAGAGATCTGTGACCGCTTTCCGACCCTCGCTCGTCGCGACTTTGATCGTCTCGGCGTTCTGCAAGAGCGTCTCGACGCGGTCGCCGTCTTCGGTCTCGACGGCGACGCGGAACATCGGACGCTTCTCGATCTTGACGCGGCCGACGACGGCCTCGCGGGTCCGTCCGTCGGTATCGACGATCTGGACCTCGTCGCCGCTTTGGAGCTCCGAGAGGTACTTCGTGCCGCCGTCGGGGGTGCGGACGTAGGCGTGGACCGCGCCGGCGTTGACCCGGAACGGGCGGGAAGCGACATACGGTGATTCGGCCGTCTCGCCGTGGACGAAGACGAGGCCACGGCTCATCGATCCGATGAGCATCCCCTCGTCGTGCTCGAGTAAGCTCCCGGTGTCGACGCAGACCCGGTCGGCTCGGGGGACGGACTCGATATCGACGACCTCGGCGTACTCGAGATCGAGTTGTTCGCGCTCGGCTTCGTCGCGGACCTCGACTGTCTTTCTGATCTCGTCAGGGTCGTCGGAGTCGAGCAAGACGGCGTCGGCGCCGAGTTCGAGCGTCTCGAACGCTGTGTCTGCCTCCTCGGCAGTCGTGACGCCGGCGATGAGATCGGTCTCCTCGCCGATGCGGGCGATCAGGTTCTCGAGGGGGATGATCGTCCAGTCGTCGCCGATAACGATCGTGTACTCGGCGTCCTCGGCGGCGGCCTCAGCGAACGTCTCGTACTCCTGGCTGAGAATGCGAACGTAGGCGCCGCGCTCGATCTCGTCGTCGCGGCGCAGCGTCGAGAGGTCAGCAGAGCCCGAGAGGTCGGCAGGAAGGTCGACGGTGCCGTCACCCTCGGCGTCCTTCCCGACGACGACGGCGTCGGGCCGGGCGTTCGGCGCTTCGTCCTCGGGATCGTCGATCAGCGAGACGTCCCCGTCGGTGCGGAAGGCGGCGACGTTGATGTCACCCAACTCGCGCACGCGGGCGACGTCGTCATCGTCGACCAGTACCCAGTCAGCTCCGGCTTCGAGCGCGGCCGTGATTCGCGCTCGGCGATCGTCCCAGTCGCCGACCGTGTCGTCGGCTTTTACCCAGACAGCTCTCGTCATATCTCGACCCTCGAAGGGGACCGGCTTGAACGTGGCGGATTCGGCGACTGTTGGTGAGAGAAGCAGGGGCGAAACGTTGAGGGTCGCCACGACGCTAGTAGGGGTCAATGGCGCCGTACGACGCGATCTACTTCGATCTCGACAGCACGCTCTGTGAGCCAACCGCAGCGCGCGATGCGCTGCTGCAGAGCGCCTTCGATCAGGCCGGGGTCGAGCAGTTCTGTAGCGTCGCCCAGCTTCGCCACGCCTCACAGGACGTCAGAGACGCTCAGACCGATCGGGAGTTCTTCGAACAGGTCTTCGCGGCGACCGCCCGACGGGTTGGCGCCGATCCCGCGACCGCCCCCGACCTCGCGGACGCGTATCTCGACGTCTACGATCCGCGGGGCGTTCGGTTCCGCCCCGGCGCCGAGCGCGCCCTCGAGTACGCAAGCGAGCGCGGTCCTGTCGGACTCATCACCAACGGCAGCGAGGAAACGCAGTCCCAGAAGTTAGCCGCACTCGGCGTCACCGACCTCTTCGATACCACGGTGTTCGTCGACCCGCGAAACGGCGTTCCGCCGAAGCCGGATCCGGCGCCGTTCGAGCGTGCACTCGGGGCGCTCTCCGTCGATCCCTCCGCCGCGCTCCACGTCGGCGATAACCGCTATGCCGATATCGGCGGGGCGAACCGGGTGGGCATGGATTCGGCCTGGATCGACCTCGGTCACGGCGCGGGTGAGTACGACGACGGTGAGTACGGCCCCGAACACGAACCGACGTACGAACTCGAGACGCTCGAGACGTTCGACAGAATCGTCTGAACCACGCACCATTCGCGGGGCTCTTGTCGACAGCCACGCCGAGCGTGATAACTTAGCCCTCGATCTCGGGGAGGTGGCGGGTATTGACGACGACCCGGTTTTCGCTTCTCCCGGTTGCGTCCCGAACACGGCCCAGCATGGCGGCTGCAGCATCGATTTCGGGCGGGAGCGTGAACGGATCGGAGTCACGCTCGTCGCGGCGCCGGCAGAGATCGAAAAACGAGGCGAGCGTCGACTCAGCGCCGACGGGCAGGTAGACGATCAGATCGGCAGACGCGGAATCGGGCGCGTCACCAACGCTCGTGCCATCGTCCGATTCTGTGCCGTCGACAGAGTGGGCGGTTGCGAGCCGTTCCCAGGTCTCGACGACAGGTTCGACGGCCCGCCGTGGGGCCGCCATCCGTTCGGTCCAGGCCTCGACGTCGACCGAATCCGTATCGAGCACCGACTCGAGGGCCTCGGCCAGCGACTCGTCGCCGTCCTCGACGTAGGGAGCCTCGCGCTCGGCTCGGAGGAGCGCCCCGAGTGCCGCAATCTCCGGCTCGGAGACCGGAATCGCGTAGGCGACGTCGTGGCTCTCGTCGGAGACGGTGTAGGTCACGTCGTACCGGTCGCCGGAGAACTTGGCCGTGCCGGCCTCGCCGTCGCCACCGATCGCGCCGAACATCGACTCGAGTAGGCTCATGGACGCACAGAGGGCGATCCGGAAATAAAACCTTGTGAGATTGACGCGCGGGGCGAGATCGGTGCCTGCCGTGGGGGTCACCACTCGTCGCCGACCGCGGCCTTCGCGCCACCGTAGCCCGCAGCTGTGGTCCAGGTACGTCCACTCTCGACATGTGAGACGACGTAGTCGCCGCCACAGTCGCCACAGCGATACCGAGAGGGTGTCCGCACTGGATCGGAGGCACGGTGTCTGCCCGCCTGCCAGTCGCAGTCGTCGGCGAGACAGCACAGCACGTACCGCGGTTCGGCAAACGCCTCACAGTGACGGGGCGCGTCGACCCGGGCCGCGAGCCGCCGAAATTGTGGTCCGTGGCCGGACTCGCCCTCGTGCTGGAACTGGCTGGCGTGGACGAGTTCGTGGCGTACAACCGCGGCAAAGTCGTCCCACTCGTAGGCCTCGTAGGCCCGTCTGGTCAGGACGATCGTCGCCACCTCACGGTCGCGGTTCCACCGACAGCAGCCAGCCCGGCGGGTGGCGCGCGACGAGACGTCCCACTCGACCCGACCGAGGTCGACGTCTATGTCTGACCCCGCGACGACCTCACGGGCGTGGATTCGAGCCCGCGCGAGGAGTTCGTCGTCGACGGTGAGGTCGTCGACAGCGGCGGGATCGGCGGCGGTTCGATCTGACTCTGCCACGCACGCCGCCTCGAACGCGCAGCGCCTAATCCTTCCGGCGGCGGCAATCGGTTCGACGCGACCGTCGACCGCGCGCATCACAGCTGCCGGCGACCCGCAGACACTTTTCGCCCGGCGACGAGTGTCGACCCATGACCGACAGTTCCCTTCCGGATCCTCGACCACCGGGCGACGACCCCGTCCGTCCGCGCGCGCTCGTGCTCCCGGCCGTCGCCGCGCCGCCACTGGACGAGCGCGGACCGTGGCTCGAGCGTGAGAAGGTCGACGACGCCCTCAACGTTCCAAGTCTCGAGACGCCGCTGTACCTCACCGACGCCGAGGTCGCTATCACGACGACCGGTATCGGCAAGAGCGACGCCGCGACGACGGTCGCCGCGATGACCGCCTCGCCCGCAGTCGACCTCTCGGACGCCTACGTCGTCTCCGCCGGCATCGGCGGCGCGGCCCCCGAACGAGCCGCACTCGGATCGGTGTTCGTCGCCGACGCGGTGGTCGACTGGGACCGAAAGCACCGCTGGGATCGGGCCGAGGTGGGCGAAGACCACTCGGGTAGTGATTCGCCGGGCGGATGGGACGACGGCGAGCGTCCGATCGACCTCCTCTCCTACCGGCCCCGGGACTACGTTCGCGAACTGGACGAGGAGCTGGTCGCCGCCGCGCTCGAGGCCGCCGACGGGGTCGACCTAGCGACCGACGAGACCGTCCGGGAGTACCAGCGCGGGTATCCGGATGCGCCAGCCGATGGTCCGACCGTCGACGTCGGGACGACGGTCTGTGGCGACGAGTTCTGGCATGGACCGCACTTCGCCGCAGAGGTCGACTGGCTCTGTGAGGCCTACGGCGTCGGGCCGTACGCGACCACGCAGATGGAGGACGCAGCGACGGCGACCGCCCTCGAGCGCTTCGGTCTCGGCGATCGGTACCTGAGCGTGCGCGCGGTCGCGAACTACGACCGGTCGGCCCCGGGAGAGTCAGTCGAGGAGAGCTTCGACGGGATTCCCGAGAGCCTCGAACTGGGGATCGAGAACGCCGCACGCGTCGGCTCGGCGGTCGTCGGGCAGCTGGTCGAGCGCGATCCACTCGGCATACGCTGACGGGAGAACACAACACCCCTATCGGCACGCGTTCCGCTCGAACCACCGGAAGAGAACGGCCGGATTGCTCAAAAGCACTGGAGCAGCTGTCCATCTTCGACCGGATCTGGAAGCGCTTCGGGATCGTCGGGGAGGTTCTCGATCTCGTGGTAGTACTCCGCATCCGTGCGCACGATTCCGGTTTCGTCGATTCCGTAGATCGCACCCTCCCCGAAGGCATCGTGGTAGCCACCCGGATCAGCCCCGCCCTCTTGTCTGAAGCCAAAGCCAAAGGCAATGTAGACTGTCGTGATCGCATTGGACTCGTCGACCGTCTCGGTGTCGTGGGTCGTGTACGAAAATTCCACGACACTGTCTCCGTACTCCGCCACGGCCCCGTTTTGCGTGTAGGCCCGCTCGTACTCGGAGACGAACGAGTGGACCGCTTCCTCGTCGGAATTCGATGGTGGATCCGGGTACGGCTCGACGCCAGCACTGTGGAATTCGGTCGTTTCACCGTCGTCACCCTCCACCTCGAACGTCTCACAGACGTCGCCGGTTGGCTCCGGGCGATCCGCGTTCGCACAGTCACGACGGCCAGCGATCGAGGCCGGGTCGGGATCTGTTGGCCCGGTGGTGATCTCCGTCTCCCACGCGTCTTTTTGCGTACAGCCCGGCACCTCATTTCCGGTCGTCTGGTCCGTCCGTGGATCGATCTCATCGAGACAGCCGGCTGCCCCGAGAAACGCGCCCGTTGCACCCATCTCGAGAAGCGTTCGGCGATTCATCTGCCATATTTTATGAGATGGACATAACTATTTGTCCCAAGATCAAACGACGGTTTTAGCTATCGGCGGTCGTCGGTTATCAGTTTGCAACGCGAGCAAGTCGTAGCGGCAGTGTTGGATGTTCGTTGTCGACCTGCGACGCGACTGCCGGGATTTGGGGAATAGTGTGGACGGTCGCGATGTACTCAGATCTCGATCGCCAGCCCAGCTTCCGCGAGTGCCTCGTCCGGATCTGCGTCGTCGTGGACGACGGCCGCGACGGCGCGAGTGATCGCACCGGGCTCTTCGTGCTGGAAGATCGAACGCCCCATCGAGACACCGGCGGCGCCGGCGTCCATCGCGCCACGAACCATCGCCATCGTCTCGCGATCCGAGCCGCGTGCGCCGCCGGCGATGAGGACCGGGCGACTCGTCGCCTCGCAGACGTGCTCGAAGCTCTCGGCGTCGCCGCTGTAGCCCGTCTTGATGACGTGAGCGCCGACCTCCTCGGCGAGTCGAACCGCGTGTCCGAGCGATTCTGGGTCCTCAGGATCGACGTCGGGGCCGCGGGCGTAGGCCATCGCCAGGACGGGAATCCCGAAGCGCTCGGCCTCGGAGGTCAGCTCGGCGAGCTGAGTAATCTGGTCTGGCTCGTAGTTCGAGCCGACGTTGATGTGGAAGGAGACGGCGTCGGCGCCGGCCCGGATCGCGTCCTCGACGGTGCCCGTGAGGCGCTTGTCGTTCGAGTCGGGACCCATCGAGGTCGAGCCGTTCAGGTGAACGATGAACCCTTTCCCGTTCTTGTTCGGATGGACGCGGGGGGCGATCCCCTTCTGGGTGAGGACGGCGTCTGCGCCGCCCGCCGTGATCGCGTCGATCGTCGATTCAATTTCTTTGAGGCCGGCGACTGGCCCCAGTGTCGTGCCGTGGTCCATGGGAACGACGACGTATCGTCCCCCTGTCCCGATCCGTTCGAGTCGTGCGTCGATTCCGGTACTCATTGTCGTCCTGTAGCAAGCTTTCGGTTATGGATGTTCTGGTTCTGGAAGCGACCCCGCACCGCGGAGGGCGCCGGCTTTTAGCTCCCGAGCCAACTCCTCGAGCTGGGCTGCGGTTTCTGCAACCGATCGATCGTCCGTCTCGCCCGCGGCGATGATGTCGATAAGCGCGCTGCCGACGATGATCCCGTCGGCGCCGGCGCCGACGATCCGTTCTGCGTGGTCGCCGGTCTTGATGCCGAAGCCGACCGCCTTGGGGATCTCCCACTCGTCGAGGCGTTCTAAGCTGGCGCCGGTCTGGTCCGAGACGTCCTCTCGAGCGCCCGTCGTCCCGAGCCGGGCCTGGACGTAGACGTAGCCCGAGACGCGCTCCATCATTCGCGCTAAGCGCTCGCCACGGGTTGTCGGCGCGACGATGAAGATCAGGTCGAGGCCGAACTCGTCGCAGGCCTCCCGAAGGGGGTCGGCCTCCTCAGCGGGCAGGTCGGGCACGACGAAGCCGGAGAGGCCAGCCTCGGCGGCGCGCTCGACGAACGGTCGAGGCCCATCGTCCGCGCCGTACTGGTAGATCAAGTTGTAGTAGGTCATACAGACCAGCGGCACGTCAACGTCGAGTTCCTCGACGAACGCGAAGAAGCGCTCGGGGGTCATGCCAGCATCGAGAGCGCGGGTGACGGCCCCCTGGATCGTTGGGCCTTCGGCGATCGGCTCCGAAAACGGGAGGCCGAGTTCGATAACGTCGGCGCCGCCGCGAGCGACCGCCTCGACGTACTCGAGAGAGGCCTCGTAATTCGGGTCGCCCGCGGCCAGGTAGGGGACGAACGCCGGGCTGTCGGCGAATGCGGCCTTGAGGTCGCTCCTCATTACAGCCCACCTCCGGACTCGAAGACCGACAGGTCGGGCGCGGCTTCGAGTCCCCGTTTTTCGGTCTCCTCGATGACGGTCTCTAAGTCCTTGTCGCCGCGACCGGAGACGTTGACGACGACCGTCTCGCCGACTTTCTCGCCTGCTTCGACCGCCTCGTGGAGGAAGCCAAAGGCGTGGGCTGTCTCTAACGCGGGGATGATCCCCTCGTCGGTCGAGAGCCGGTGGAACGCCTCGAGTGCGGCCTGATCGCCGACGTTCACGGGCGTGACCCGACCCTCGCCGACCAGGTAGGCCAGCTCGGGGCCGACGCCGGCGTAGTCGAGGCCGGCGGAGATGCTGTGCGATTCCATAATCTGCCCGTGTGAGTCTTGCAGGAGCTGGGTGCGCGCGCCGTGGAGGACGCCCTCCTCGCCGGTCGAGAGCGTCGCGGAGTTCGGTGCGACGCCCGCTTCTTCGTCGACCTCGAGGCTCGATCCGCCAGCTTCGACGGCGTAGAGAGAAACGTCTGCATCCGAAACGAACTCGGCGAACGCGCCCATCGTGTTCGAGCCGCCACCGGCACAGGCGACGACGGCGTCGGGCAGTCCACCGAGCTGATCGCGACACTGCTCGCGAGCCTCCTCGGAGATGACGGCCTGGAAGTCCCGGACCATCGCGGGGAACGGATGGGGACCAACCACGGAACCGATGACGTAGTGGGTGTCTTCGACCGTTTTCGACCAGTCGCGCATCGTCTCGGAGATCGCCTCTTTTAGGGTTCCCCGGCCGGCGTCGACGGGGTTGACCTCGGCGCCGTTGATCCGCATCCGGAACACGTTGGGGCGCTGGCGGTTGATGTCAGTTCGGCCCATGTAGATCTCACAGGGCATATCGAGGTGGGCTGCTGCCATCGCCGTCGCGGTGCCGTGCTGGCCGGCGCCGGTCTCGGCGATGATCCGCTCTTTGCCCATATACTTCGCCAGCAGCACCTGTCCGAGAGCGTTGTTCAGCTTGTGGGCGCCGCCGTGGAGGAGGTCCTCGCGTTTGAGGTACACTTCGCAGTCGTAGCGCTCGGAGAGCTGGTCGGCGCGCTGCAGCGGCGTCGGCCGGCCGCCGAAGTCCCGCAGTCGGGCGCGGAACTCGTCCATGAAGCCATCTTCGTTCTCCAAAACGTAGCGTTCGTAGGCGTCTGTGAGTTCCTCTAAAGCCGGCATCAACGCCTCAGGAACGTACTGGCCGCCGTACCGACCGAACGCACCGGATGACTCGCCGTTGCCGGTTTCGCGACCGTCGTCGGCTCCGCGATCGTCAGTCTCGTGGTCCGTCTCGCTCATGTCTGTGTCACCCTCTGGGTGTTCGCCGTAACATCACTGTCGGTCCCGTGGTCCATAATGGCGCTGCCCACCAGCAGGGCGTCGGCGCCGGCTTCGCGCATCCGGTCGACGTCCGCAGGCGTCGAGATCCCGCTCTCGGCGATCAGCGTCACGTCGTCTGGCACCTGGGGAGAAACCGCCTCGAACGTGCCCAGATCCACCTCCAGCTTCGTCAGATCGCGGTTGTTGACGCCGATGATATCGGCACCGGCCTCGAGCGCGACTTCGAGTTCGGCTGCGTCGTGGACCTCCACGAGCGGCTGGAAGCCGCGATCGCGGGCGGCCTCGACCAGCGCGGGGAGGTCGTCGACGAACCGGACGATGAGAAGCAAGAGATCGGCTTCGACGGCGTCCATCTGCGCTTCGCGCAGGATGAAGTCCTTGCGAAGGACCGGTACGTCCACGGCCGCACGGACGCGTTCGAGTGCGTCCGTCGAACCGCCGAAGTGCTCGGGTTCGGTGAGCACGGAGATCGCCGCCGCACCGCCGTCGACCATCGCGGTAGCCAGGTCGACGGGATCGTCGGCTCGAGTTCCGTCGGCAGTCGGGCTCGTTGGCTTCACTTCAGCGATCACGGGGACGCGTCCGTCGGCCTCGGCGCGGGCCAGCGCGTCCGGGAACGAGCGCGAGTCAACTGACAGCTGCCGATCAGTATCGGCCGTGCGCTCCCGCGCGGCGTCGAGGATCGATTGGACCGCCGGGGCGACCTGCGTATCAGAGTCCATTATTGTACATCGACGGACTCATATGTACATAAAGATTGCGCCATCGACACGGCCGTGGCGAATCTTCAAGTTCGCGCCGGGCCTCCGGCCACCCATGGTGGATGTTACGGACGCCGGAATCTATGCGCGGGAGTCGCCGTACTTAGAGCGGTACGTACAGGTGGGGATCGCCAGTGGGCGCGTCCTTCGCGTCTCATTTCCCAATCTGCCGGCAGAGGATGCCGACCCGACGCATCCGACGCTCGATCGTCTGTTCGAATACTTAGACGGGATCGAGGAAGACGACTTTACCGACCTCGAAGTGGCGCTGACCGTCCCGACCGAGCAGCGGTCGGTGCTCGAGCAGGTCCGATCGATCCCCTACGGCGACCAGGTAGATGTCGCGACGCTGGCGAACGTGACGCCGGGGCTCGACGCCGACGAAAGCGCGGATCTGACACTCGTACGAAGCGCATTAGACGAGAATCCGGCACCGATCGTCATCCCCGACCACCGGGTACGGGATGGCCCAAGCGCCGCCCCACCGCCCGTCGAGCAGAAGCTCCGATCGCTCGAGGGGCTATGAGAGACGGGAACGTCAGTTTTCGATCGCGATTGCAAATAGGTAGCCGCCAAGGCCAAGGAAGACCAGCATTGACGCGAGCGTATCGAACGTTGAGCTTCCGGTCAGAATCCAGATGAATTGGGAGAGCCCACCGAGGATAAGCGTCGTAGCCGACGCGATAAGCAGCCGCCCGCCCGTCCCGCGCGTGTAGAGCAAGCCGCCGATGGCGACAGCGATGGCGCCGTAAACGATATCAGCTAGACCGAGGGCGGGTGAGACGCCCCCCACGAGCCCAACGACCAGCAAGACGAAGTAGACCAAAATTCCGATCAGGATCGCGCGATAGACAGATTTGGGGACACCTCTGAGCGCCGTCATACGTCGGGTGAGGAATCCGCCGTTCTTAATTGTAGCTTTCGAGGACGCTCGCCCACTCCAGTCCGAGCCCCTCGTGGACGACGAACTCGAAGGCGTTGATCAGGTAGTGGGCGACGACGACCACCAGGAGGCTCCCAGTGGCGATGAACACCAGCGCGAGGACGAATCCGAGCGCAGCCGTGACGAGGACGCCGACCGATCCCTGGATGCCGTGTCCGAGACCGAACGCGATCGACGACACCACGGCCAGCACGAACGGCGAGAGATCGAATCCGGCCGAGAGAACGCCGATCAGCGCCGCACGAAACAGGAGTTCCTCGAAAAAGGCGATCAGGGGCAAGACGACGATCAGGAGGACAAGCCATCCGGCTCGGGACTCTGGAGCGAGCATCTCCCTCAGCGTCTCGTCGTGATCGAACCCGAGCCACGTCGCGCCCGCAGCCCCGATTTCGTTGGCGAGATAGAGGGCGATGCCGATGGCCGTTCCGAGGAGGAGGCCGGAGACGACGTACGCGCTGCTGACCTCGATACCGAACGCCTCGGCAGGGATATCGGCGTAGATTGCCGCACCGATCAACACGACCGCAAACAGCCCCTGCGAGAGGGCGACGTTCGCAAGCAACTCCGCAGTAGAGAGGTCCGCGGGAGATGAGGAGGCGGTCTGTGGGAGCGGTTGCTCACGCGAGGAGTCGGACGATTCGGGTGGCGAGTCGGTGTGCTGAGAAGGGGAATCGGGCGTCTGTCCGGAGTACTCGGACGGAGAGGTGGAGTCTGTCGAGGCCGGAGGTGAGCGGTCTGGAGCCGACGGCGGGTGCTGCGTTTCGTCCCACTCGACCGGCTTCGGGGGGTGAGACTCCGCGGCGTCGGAGAGGTCGGTAGCACCGCCGTCTCCCGGCGAGACGGCGCGCTCGCTCAGGTGGGTCAGGACGAGGAGTAAGCAAAGGACGACGATCGTTACGCCCGCGAACGTCGCCCACTGCGCCACGGCTACTGGGGACTCGGGTTGGAGCCGTGACCGGCGACGCCCTGATCGAACGCCGAACCGGTGATCTGTTTGAGACGATCGACCAGCGAGTCTTTCTGGGGTTCGCCCATGAGGGCGACGTCTAAGACCTCGCTGATGTTCGAGCAGGGGATAATCTCGATCATCTCGTCGTACTCGTCTTCGATCATCACGTCTTGCTCGTTGGTCTTGGGAATGATGACCTTCTTGCAACCAGCTTTCGCCGCAGCCTCAATCTTGTGGGTGACGCCACCGACCGGGAGGACGTCACCGCGCACGGAGAGCGAGCCGGTCATCGCGACCGACTGATCGACGGGGATGTCCTCTAAGGCGCTGATGACCGCGGTCGCCACCGTGATGGAGGCCGAATCGCCGTCGACACCCTGCTGGCCGGCCTGGACGAACTGGATGTGGACGTCTTTCTCCGAGAGGTCGACGTCGGAGAACTTCTTGATGATCGCCGAGACGTTCTGGACGGACTCCTCGGCCATCTCCTTGAGCTGGCCGGTGGCGATCACCTGTCCGCCGCCCTGGGCGGGCGCGATCTCGGCCATCACGGGCAGCATGATCCCGGAGTCCTCACCCATGACGGCGAGGCCGTTGACCCGGCCTTCGACGCCGCTCTCGGTGACCTGCAGCTCGTAGTCCTTGCGGCGGTCGATGTAGTCGTCGGCGAGCTGTTGCTCGATCGACCGCGAGCGGCCCTTGGCCTCGAGGACGTGCTCGCGGGTCGTGAGCTCGGCGTCCTCCGCGCGGGCGATGTCGCCGGCGACGCGGACGAGTCCGCCGAGGTTCCGGAACTCGAGGGTGAGGTGTTCCTTGCGGCCCGCCCGGCGCTTGGCTTCGAGGATGAGCTCCTCGACGGCCTCGCGAGTGAAGTGCGGGAGGCGACCGTCGCGGTCGACCTCCTGGGCGATGAAGCGGGCGTACTTCCGGCGCATCTCGGGGGTGTCCTCGATGGTGTCGTCCATGTACACCTCGTAGCCGTAGCCCTTGATGCGGCTGCGGAGTGCGGGGTGCATGTTCTCCATCGCGTCTAAGTTCCCCGCTGCGATCATGATGAAGTCCGTCGGGACGGCTTCGGTCTGGACCATCGCACCCGAGGAGCGCTCGGACTGGCCCGTAATCGCGAACTCGCCCTCCTGGATCGCCGTCATCAGCTTCTGCTGAGTGCGGATGTCGAGCGTGTTCATCTCGTCGACGAACAGCACGCCCTTGTTGGACTTGTGGATCGAGCCGGGCTCGACGCGGTCGTGGCTGGGCGTCTCCATACCCCCGGACTGGAAGGGGTCGTGGCGGACGTCGCCCAGTAGTGCGCCGGCGTGGGCGCCGGTGGCGTCCTCGAAGGGCGCCTGGCGCTGGTCGCCGTTGTCGACGATCATGTTGGGCACCATCGCGTCTGTCCCCCGACTCGTATAGCGGAAGACGAGCCAGACGACTGCTGCGGCGATGATGCCAAGCAGGATGTTCGGTGGCCCCAAGATAGTGTAGGCGATGATCACCGCGATGATGACCCACATCAGGACCGATCGCATCTGGTTGCGCTTTCGCGCCTCCTCTTTGTGGGCGTCGATGATCTGCTCGCCTTTCCCGGCGGGGACGGTCCGAACCTTCGGCGCGTTCCCGTCGTCGGGGTTGTGATAGACGAGGACGTCCTGGAGGTCCTCCCTCGGGAGGAGCTGGCTCATCGCTTTGGCCAGCATCGACTTGCCGGTCCCCGGCGAGCCGATCATCATCACGTGTCGGCGCTGTTTCGCGGCTTTGATGATGATGTCTCGGGCCTCGTCCTGTCCAATCACCTGATCGACGAGCCGGTCGGGAACTTCGATGTCGTCTGTCGAATCGATCATCAACCCACCGAGGAGATCGTCCTCGGCGTGTTCGTCGTCGATTTCGACGCCTGGGTCGACGTCGACAGTGCTCCCCAGGTCTTCGACAGTTTCGATCTCGTCGTCGGCTTCGTCGGGTGATTGGCCGTCGATCTCAAGCCCGTCCGGATCGTCGAACTCGTCGTCCCTCGGCGAGGGCGGATCCTCGGCGTTGCTCTCGGAGTCAGCAGACGGATCGGCGCCCTCGCTGGCGTCTGCCTCCGTGGCGTCCGCGCTCGAGAAGACGTCCGGACCGTGGGCGTCCGAGTCGACGGTCCCGGACGATCGGTCCGGGTCGGCGTCGAATTCATCGTCGACAGGTTCGTCTCCGACGTCGCCCGCTTCCTCGGCGTCTTCTTGAGGCTCGGAAGTCACCTCGTCGGGGGCGTCGTCGGGCGAATCGTCGACGTTCGTATCGTTGCTCATAGAACGCTAGTCAGTACCTGGTTCGAAGGGATTGCGACTGATATACTTTCTCCATACGGTAGTCGTCGCCCCGTTCGCATAGACCACCTCTCGGTGCCGTTTTCGCCCGAATTCGAATTGGTTAGAGAGACGGTCACCGCAACCGACCGATCGAACCGGACCAGCGACCCCCAGAGACGCAGCGACAGCGAGGACTCGCCACGCTTAAGCGGGACGCACTGCCAGTATTCGGTAATGAAGCGTGGGTTCTACATCGGACGCTTCCAGCCGTTTCACAACGGCCACTACAGCATGGTCGAGCGGATCTCCGAGGATATCGACGAGCTCGTCCTCGGGATCGGAAGTGCCGGAGACTCTCACACCGTCCGGAACCCGTTTACCGCCGGCGAGCGCATCATGATGATCACCAAGTCTCTGGTCGACTTCGATATCGTGACCTACGCGGTTCCCATCGAGGACTTAGAGCGGAACTCGGTCTGGGTGAGCCACGTCCAGAGCATGAGCCCAGATTTCGACGTCGCGTACTCGAACAACCCGCTGGTCATCCAGCTCTTTCGGGAGGCCGGCGTCGAGGTGCGGCAGTCGCCGATGTTCAACCGCGACGTGTTAGAGGGAACAGAGGTTCGCGAGCGGATGATCGCCGACGAGAGCTGGGAGGAGCTGGTGCCGGACGCCGTCGTCGAGACCGTCGGGGAGATCGACGGCATCGAGCGCCTGCAGATGGTCAACGAGTCGGACGTGAACGGCCAGTAACGCCCGCACCGCCGACCCACACACCGTACACGATGATCACGCTCGCTTCCGACTTTGGCTCGCCATATCCCGCCGCGATGCGTGGAGTACTCTGCCAGCAGACCGACGCTCGTCTCGTCGACGTCACTCATGACTTCCCTCGCCAGGACGTCCGGGTAGCGGCGTTCTGGCTCCGGGAGATTCTCCCGTACTTTCCGCCGGCGGTCCATCTGGTCGTCGTCGACCCCGGCGTCGGCACCGACCGTGCAGCGATCGCGATCGACGCCGGTGAACACGTACTGGTCGGCCCCGACAACGGCGTCTTGCTCCCGGCCGCCAGAGAACTCACAGACAGGAGCGACCTCTCAGTCTACGAGATTGATGACGCCGACGCGGAGAGTTCGACGTTCCACGGCCGCGACGTGTTCGCACCAGCAGCCGCCGCGATTCACGATCAGTGGCGCGAGGGGGACTCTCCGAGTGCACTCGACGGCGTCACAGGGGTCGACAGCTACGTCGACCTCTCGCTTCCGGAGCCGACCGTCGAGGACGGCAAAATCGTCGGAGAGGTACTCGTCGTCGACGAGTTCGGCAACGTGATCACCAACGTTCCTGGTGACGTGATTGCGGGCTGTGAGTCCGTTGTCGTCGACGGAGACCGGGTTCGTGTCGGCGAGACGTTCGCGGACGTTCCGGTTGGGGAGCGCCTCGTCACGGTGGGGAGCCACGGCAACGTCGAAGTAGACGTCAATCAGGGCCGCGGAGACGAGGCGTTCGGACTGACCGCAGGAGACGCAGTGCGAATCGAGATCTAACCCACCTCACCCAGGTCCGACAGCGCGGTCAGATCCGCCACTCCTCTTGCGTGTAGGCCATCTCCCAGAACTGGTGTTCTAACCGTGCAGAGGTCAGAAACGCCTCCCGCATCGCGTCGTGCTCGCCGGGGTAGCGGTCGCCACAGCGATCGACGAACTCGCGCATCCAGTCGACGGCCCCGTAGAACTCCTCACTGGTGTACTTCTCGATAAAGGGGGTGTAGCGGTGGTCGTCGTCGGCCAGTTCGGCCATGTGCTCGGCGATGTCGAGGTAGCCCTGTCCACAGGGGTAGATAGCCGCCGCGATCTCGGCAAGTGAGCCCTCGTGGGCGGTCCTGACGAGGAAGTTGGTGTAGGCGACGCAGGTCGGCGATTTCGTCGTCGACTCCAGATCCGCGACCGAGAGGCCGTAGTCGTCGGCGAACTCGCGGTGGAGGTCCATCTCGTAGTCGAGGACGGTGTGAGCCACCCCAAGCAGGTGGGTCATCGTCTGCTCGTCGCGCGCTTTCGTCCCGGCGATCGCGAAGGTACGCGCGTAGTCGAGCAAGTAGCGGTAATCCTGCCGGACCCACGTGTAGAACGCCTCGGGATCGAGCGTTCCGTCTGCGAGCTCCGTCACAAACGGGTGGCGTTTCTGTGCCGCCCAGATCTCGCTGCCCTCTTCGAGTAGTTCGTCGCTGAATGCCATCGGGTAGGAGACGGCACCCCCACAGCATATAATTTGCTACTATTATCGAGTTATATAGCTGGGGCGAGGAAACGACTCCCGGACGAGAGACGGTCTGGCGAACAGCTGCCGAAAACCGAAAGAGAACGGGTAAGAGCGTTATTCCGCCGCGATGACGTCGTCGATGCGAGCGATCATCGTCGCGGCCTCGGTGGCGCTCTCGATGGCCTCACGTTTGACGTCAGCAGGGTCGACGACGCCGTGTTCGAGTGGGTCACCGATCGTGACCTCCTCGCCGTCGGTGATCAGCCCGGCACGGCCCTCGGACTCGTGGGCGGCACGGAGGTCGACCAGCGAGTCGATCGGGTCGCGGCCGGTGTTGGTCGCGAGCGTTCGCGGGACGATGTCGATCGCGTCGGCAAACGCCGTCACGGCGAGTTGCTTGCGGCCCTCGATACCGGCGGCTTCGGAGCGAACGCGGTCTGCGATGGCGATCTCGGTGGCACCGGCGCCGGGGACGACCTCACCGGAGTCGAGTGCGGTCGCGACGACGTCTAACGCGTCGCCGATCGCGCGCTCGAGTTCGTCGACGACGTGGGCCGTGCCGCCCCGGACGAAGACGGTGACGGCCTCGGCGGCCGCGCCGCCCTCGACGAACGCCAGATCGTCGTCTCCGTAGGTCTTGGTGCGGATGCGGTCGGCCTGGCCGAAGTCATCCTCCTCGAGGTCTTCGAGCGAACCGACGCGACTGGCGCCGGTCGCGGAGACGATGCGGGAGGCGTCGCTGCTGCCGACGCCCTCGAAGGTGAGGATGCCCGCCTCCGCGAGACGAGCGGCGACGCGATCGTCGACGTCCTCGGTCGTGAAGACGACGTCGACGCCGCTATCGGCGATCGTGTCGGCGTAGCCCTGAAGTTCAGACTCCTCGGCGTCGATCGCGGCGTTTAGCTGGTCGATCGAATCGATCGAGTACTCGGCGTCGAACTCACCGGTTCGGACCTCGAGTTCGACGTCGAGGACGGCGACGGTGGCGTCTTCGACGTCGGTGGGCATGTCGTCGTGGGCGGGCTCCTCGTCGATGACGATGCCGGGGACGAGTTCGGTCGCACTCGAGGAGGCGCCGACCTGCGTGTGGACGTCGACGTTCTCGCGCTCGACGCCGTCGTCTCCGTCGACGTGCTCGACGGCGGCGACGACGGTCTCGGCGAGCGCATCGGCGGTGAGTCCGCCGGTGCCCTTGCCGGTCATGCTCGACTCGGCGACCTGCTCTAAGATTTCGGTGTCGACTGTGGCGTCGTCGACGACGTCGTCGATCGCCTCGAGGGCGATCTGGGACGCTTCGTGATAGCCCTCGACGATCGTCGTCGCGTGGACGTCCTGTTCGAGCAAGTCCTCGGCCTCGCCGAGGAGGTTGCCCGCGATCACTGCTGCGGTCGTCGTCCCGTCGCCGACCTCTTCTTCCTGGGAGTCGGCGACTTCGACGATCATCTGGGCGGCGGGGTGCTCGATGTCCATCTCCGCTAAAATCGTGGCGCCGTCGTTCGTGATGACGACGTCACCGGAGGAACCCACGAGCATCTTGTCCATGCCGCGGGGTCCGAGCGTGGTCCGTACGGCCTCGGCGACGGCCTTGCCGGCCATGATGTTAGACGACTGTGCGTCGCGACCCTGCGTTCGCTGACTGTCCTCGCTGAGAATGAACATCTGCTGTCCACCCATGCGTCGCTGTTGTGCCATGATTGAACCCTCACTAACCATGTCGTCAGCACTTCTATATAAGCGTTTTCCTACGACCTCGCTCCCCTCTGGTGATCCGGACGTTCGTCCACGTGGAGATCCCTCCCGAAATGGCCGGTAGCAACATATAGTGTCGACGAGAAAGCCCACCCGGATGCTGGAGCTGGAACACGGGTTTCGCGTCGTCGACGTCTACGCGCAGCTGACCCCAGACGACGTGACAGCTGGTCGCGGGCGGTCGATCACGCCGGATCGGCTCGAACGGGAGATGCGCCAGGCGGGGATTACGCGCTCTGTCGTCTTCCCGCGGGCACGCGGCGAGACGGACTACGTCGCCGCCAACAACGGCGTCGCGCGGTACAGCGTCGATCGCCCGTTCGTCGCTTTCGCGCGTATCAACGGCTCCCAAACCGAGGATTCCTCGCCGACCGGCCGGCTCCGAAACGCGGTGTCCGGACCCAAAGAGTACCACACGTCGGCGAGCGACGTCGAACAGTACGCGTACGACGATCGGTTTCACGGCTTCGTCCTCGATCCGGTCGTCGACGGCTATCCGGACGAAGCCGTCCTCGAAGCGCTCGCCGACGTCTCCCTGCCGGTGTTGGTTCGAGGCGGGCGAGGAGCCCCACCCGAAACGCTTGCAGAGACCCTGCTCGGCCGGTCGTTCCCGGTCATCATCTGTCACTTCGGAGGCTACCCACTCGATAGAGATCGAATGAGTGAGACGATCGACTTGCTCGACGGTCACGACGACTGTTACCTAGAGACCAGTTTCGTCCGGTTTCGCGACCAGCTCGAACGGGCGCTGCTCGAACACCCCGACAGAGTGCTATTCGGCAGTGGGGCCCCCGACTGTCACCCGAACGTCGCCGTCATGGAGATGTTGACGCTCGACGTGCCCGAAGACAAACTCTGGCGAGTGTTCTCGAAAAACGCCTGCCGAGTGATCGAGCCGTTGGCTCCCGAGTCGGGATAGCCACCCGTGGGGGCGACGCCAACCGCGCTCACAGGCGCAGTGAGTGAGATTAGCGCCGATCGTACAGCCGGACAGCACGGTCGTGGCGAGCCGAGACGCCGTTTGGGTTGCGTCTGGTGGTCCGGTCGGCGTAGCGGGCACGTAATCCGTCCGCATACCCCTTCGCGGCGTTGGTCGTCACCGCGAGTCCGTTGCCGAGCCAGCCCGTCGGCGTCGATTCGCCCGTCGCGACGGCCTTTGCGGCGCCGGCAGCGTCCCGGAGCGCACTGCCGACGATCCGAGCGGTGATCGTCGGCCGCGGGCCGTAGTTTTTCGTCAGTCGGTACGACAGCGACCGGTAGCGCGGTCCCCAGCCGGGGTCGAGGTTCGTCTGGCGCCGAACGCGCATTCCGGGATCCGAGACGACGTCGAAGCCGAGGTCGGCGATCCGATGGGCAGCGTCGACCGCCCCACCGGTTTCTACCGACTCGTCGAAGCCATCGAGCGCGTCGAGTACCGTCCGGTCGAACGCGACGTTATCGCCGTCGAACTCCGTGACTGCTCGGCCGCCGACGGTCCGCGAGCGGAGGTTCGTGGCCGCGTCGCCCGAGACCGGTCCGGTGACGACGTCGGCTCCGGCACACATCGCAGCGTCGAGTGCGGCGTACCAGCCGTCGTCGACGACGGTCCGGTCGTCGAGGAAGGCAACCACCGATCCCGTGACCGTCTCGAGTCCGGCGTTTCTGGAGACGTTACGGTTTCGCTCCGAAATCTCGACGAGGACGTCGACGTCGTCGCGGTCGCGGACGGCCCCGGTCGTCCCGTCAGAGGAGGGACCGTTGACGACGATCACTTCCGCCGACGGCGGCGTCGCGGCCGCGAGCGCGTCGAGACAGTCGAGCAATCGCTCTCGGCCGTTGAGTGTCGAAACGACTACCGAGAGCTTCATACGGTCGGATAGAAGGCCCGGGCAATAAAAGGCTGGTAGAGGCGATGAGAGATCATCGACGCCTCCGTCTCATCGCACGCGGGTGTTCCAGTAGGAGACGGAAGCGAGATGATCCGTGATGGGAATCCGCCCGAGCGTCTCGTCGACAGTTCGGATCGGCGAGGCGAGGACGTTCGGAATGGATCGGTAGAGTCCGTAGGGAGCGAGGAAGTCGTCTTCGACCTCGACGAGCGTCAGATCGGTCTTCGCGAGCAGGACGCTCACCTCGCTCTTCGAGTACAGCCGCGACCCCATCGGCAGCGCCCAGTTGTAGACGCTGCGTGCAGAGAAGCGGTTGAACGTGTCGAAGACGATCTGGTCGCGACAGACGCGGCGCATCTCCCGGAGGAAGCCCTCCGGATCGTCAGCGAGGTGGAAAAAGCGCATCGCGATGACCGTATCGAAGTGATCGTCCGGAAACGGCAGTCGTCCGGCGTCGCCACGAAGGAACTCGAGCGTCTCCGAGACGGCTGCATCCTGTGCCTTCTGGCGGCCGTGCTGGAGCATCGCCGCCGAAATATCGAGTCCGACCACGTCTGCGCCGCGCTGGGCGAGCATCACCGTAAACCGCCCGGTACCACAGGCGATTTCGAGTACGTTCTTATCCTCAAGGGGAGAGACCGCGTCCAGAACCGCCTCCTTCTCTCGGCGGTCGATCAGTTGTCCGCCCCGCGAGAACCGCTTGTCGTCGTACTCCTCGGCGACGTCGTCGGCTTGGTACCACTCCTGTCCTTTCACACTGACCGAATCTACAGATCCGAGGGATAAAACGATACTGGAGTCAGTCGAACCGGGCCGATGGGACGGCGGGAGCCCCGCTCGCTTGCCCGAGATCGAGACGCTACCCCGCCGCGTCGATCGCTATCGAGGGCGGGAGCCGGCATTCGTCCACGTCTCGCCCCATCCACATACATATGGTAATAATACACCTATTACAACTTGCATTGTTCGTATCCACATATAGGGAAACTTTACCATCACTGAATTGCAGGAGAGGGTATGAGCACCAGTACGGCCGACGACCACGCCATCGCCGCCGAAGAACCGCTCACCGAGGCCGAATACCGCGACCGACTACGCGACCTGCCACCGAGCGCGAAGCTCGTTGCGAAAGTCCTCGAATCCGAATCACCGCTCTCGCAGGGACAGCTCGCCGAAGAGTCGCTGTTGCCGGACCGCACCGTCCGCTACGCGCTAAATCGTCTAGAGGACGTGGACCTGATCGGCTCCCGGTACAGCTTCCGCGACGCCCGCAAGCAGGTCTACTTCCTGAATCACTGAGCGGTCTGACGGCCGCTACGGTGGACCGACTCGTTTTTTTCCCTCGCCCGCAAGGACTACCACGTGGAAACGGTAGCCGACGAGTTAGTTCGAGCCCGCGAGCTCTCGACGAGCAATCTCGCCGACGCGATCGAGACGATCGGCTTCGAGTGTACCCGCTGTGGCGCGTGCTGTACGGCCGACGGCGACGAGGCGCACACAGCAACGGTGTTCCCGGGAGAGGTACGTACGCTCGCGGACGCCACCGAGCGTGACTGGGAGGAGGTCGCCAGACCGATGCCGTACGGGCTTCGCGAGCGCGACGACGGCAAGACGGTAGGCGAAACCTTCGAGTGGGCTCTCCAGACCGACAGCTGCGGAGACTGTACGTTCTACGCGGAAGCTGCGGACGGCACCGGTAGCTGTCAGGCTCACGAGCACCGGCCGCTGATCTGTCAGACCTATCCGTTCAGCGTAGATCTGAACGAGACGGATTCGTCGGCGGACGGCGGGGCGACGGAGCCACAGGCAGTCGAGACCGTCGATCGACACGGGCCCGTCCGCGCCCACGAGTGTGAGGGACTCGGGCGGGAGATCGACCGCGCCGACGCCGAGAAGCTGGCCCACGCACTGAAAGAACGGACGATTCGTGAGCTTGAGGAGACGATGGGAGTACACGAGTCGTACCGACCGACGCCGGCCAAATCGAGCATCGTCGTCCACGACTCGGAGGGGGCCAAACGCCCCGACGGAACGCGAGTGAGCCCTGATACGGCGCAGTAGTCTCTACGAACTGGGTTCGTGGCAGTTACAGTATCCTGTCGAATTCGGCGTGGCCCCGTCGACACCGACGTCGAGTGTCGCCGAAACCGACCGTGATAAAACGGGGCCGCCGGACGATTAAAACGTCTCTTCTATGATGTCGCCGACGGCGAAGTTCGACTTGACCTCGGTGACCTCGATCTTGACGCGCTCGCCCACCTCGGCGCCCGGAACGATGATAACGTAGCCGCGCTCGACGCGGGCGATCCCATCGCCTTGCTTGCCGATATCCTCGATTTCGACGTATCGCGTCTCCCCGACGTCGACGGGTGGCTGTGGCTCCGATGGCGGAGAGGGCCGATCTGACGACGGCGTGGCCTCGCCGCTTGCGGTCGCCTCTCCGTCTTCGCGAGAGATCAACGCAACCTTGTACACGTCGCCCGGTTCGACATCACCCGTCTCGATTTCCTGTCGGGGAACCTCGATGACGTAGCGGTCGTCCTCACTCGAGATCTCCGTACTGAACAGACACAGGAGTTTTTCAGATATTTCCACAGGTAAACCCTCGTCTTTCTGTCTGAATCGCATCCGTAATAGAACTACCGACCGGATGCCCCCTGTGGACCGGGAAGACGGCCGGCAAACCGGGTCAGATCTACCTCCGAACCGGCGTCGACCTCGTCTACCGAGGCGTACGGCCGGCCGACGACGATATCTCCGGCCGTGCGATCGCCAATCCCGGGGATTGCGGTGAGTTCGTCCATCGACGCCGCGTTGACGTCTAAGGGGTAGGGAACGCCCGTCACCGAGCGGTAGCCGTGGTCGACGACCGCGACGTCGATGACCTCGCCCAGTTCGCGCTCGCCGGGGATACCGACCAGCAGCGGGTAGGTGCCGAGCTGGCGGCCGAACGTCTTCCCGTCCTGGTGGTACTCTAAGTGAACGTCCGGGAGAACAGTCCCCCGGGGGGCGACCCGATCGAGCATGGGATTGTCGATCTCCTCGCGCACCTGCCGTTTGTAGCGCTTGAACAGCGACTTGTGCTCTGTCGCGATCTGGGCGCCAGTGTCTGACATATCGGTGCCGGCAAACGCCATCACCTGGCGGATGTTGACCCGCCGGAGCATGTACCCCTCGTCGTACACTCGCTGCAGGAACTGCATGTTTCGCTCGTAGGTCTCCTCGCGCTCGCCTTTAAGTCCGTGAAGGAGGTTGATTCCGGGCAGGAGCTTGGGGAGTCGGGTCGGGCCACTGGCACCCGAACCGTCGGTGGCAACTCCCGCAGCGGACGCTGCGCCGTCGCCACCGGTCGGGTCGTTCGGCCCGCCCGGTCGCCACCCTGCCTCCTCGTTGACGATCTTGACGGCCTCGAAGCACTCCTCGGCGGAGACGTTCAGATCGTTCGCTTCCTGAACCACCGGATCGGCGGACTCGAGGCCGAAGGCGGCCGTATCTCCCGGCGTGTTGTGCTCGGCGATGATTCGAATCCCCTCCCGACTCTTCTCGGGCCACTTCACGATCGTGATGGGATTCATGTTGTCGAGATGGAGCGTCTCGAGGTCCGGCGCGACCTCGCGGATCCCACCGTAGAGTTGGCGCAAGGCGTCGGGGTTGGGCGCCTCACCGTCGCCGCCGTAGGCGAGGATGTCTGCCTGTCGACCGATCCGGAAGTGTGTGACGCCGTAGTCCGAGAGCGCATCGACCTCGCCGACGACCGACGGCGGCGGCCGGAAGTCGGGGTTGCCGTACAGCGGTTCGGTACAGAACGAACAGCGGTAGGCACAACCCCGAGAGGTCTCGAGTTCGGCGATGAGGTGGTCGGGGTGGTTCGGGTGTTGCTCGACGATGAACGCCCCCTCCCGAGCCCACCGTGACACCTCGTCGACGTCGCGCATTCGGTTGTTGAACCCCTCGAAACCGCTCTCGACCAGATCGTAGACCGCAGCCTCGACGTCGCCTTTGGCGACGAAGTCGAAGTCGAGATCCTGGCGTTCGGTCTCGATGGCACCTTCGTTTGCCTCGCCGACGCCGAACTTGATTGGGCCGCCCATCAGGCTCGTCCCGCCTGCGGTCCAGGCGAGCTTTCGGACTTCGTCAGGTTCTGCCGGCGTGCCGCCGACGTACTTGCCGGGGACGGTCATCCCGCCGAGGTAGATCATGAGGTCGGCCTCGTCGACGTCGCGCCAGCGGTCGGGCTGGTCGCGCAGCCTGTCGATCGTGTGGTAGGTGATCTGCTCGCGAGGGACGCCCGCGTCGACGAGCGCACCCGCGACGTACCGGGGGTACGTCGAGATGTACGGCGGCACCCCGAAGTGAGCGGGCTCGTCGACGTAGCCGTCGACGAGTGTCACCGAGAGCGTCTCGGGGTCTGTCATAGACAGCGATAGCGCCCCGACGCCTAAAACGGTGACTACACGCAGCCCCGTGAACACGAACAGGTCCAGAGCGCGCTTCCGTCAACCGCCACGTTCACGATATCGAACCGTTCGTGCCAGAGAGAGACTGTTCTAACGACAAAAGCACTAAGAAGCGAGCGAACGTAGAGTCAGTATCCGCCAATGAGTCCGATCCACCCCGTCTCGCCCTCCGTCGGAGGTGTCCGCCCGTGACGCTCCGTGACCTCACCGATTCGATCGGTAAGGAGCTTTACCGTCAGGTCGGACGCGTCCAGAGCCGCATCCAGCAACAGCGCGAACTGCCGGTCGACGTCCTCGAGAACGAGACGGGATATCTCGTCGTCTTCGACGCCGCAGGTGCCGAGTTAGCTGACGTCCAGGTGCGGTACGTCGACGGAACGGTCCGGGTCCTGATCGAGCGCGCTCAGCCGGAGTACGACGGGTACGAAATGCGATTCCCCGGACGCTCGAACACTGTCGATGGGTCGGTCGATCTCCCTGCAGACGCCCTCGTCGACCCCGACGACGCCACCGCGACACTCACCGACGGCGGGACCCTCCGCATCGAGATCCCGAAAGAAGACGACGCCAACACCGACGACGCACCAGCGACGGATGCGACAGGCGAGACGGAGACGCGATCGAATCCGGGAGAGCCAGCCGACGCGGAGACGAGCCCACCCGAAGAGCTCACCGTCGACTGAGCCGCACCCGAGATCGCGCGCAGCTGTCGGCTCAAGAAACCGATCGACGAGTATTCTGACCGTCACCGGTCGATAGGCATTCCGGCTTTCACGGCTCTGTTGAAACCCTCACTACCTGACAAGAGAGGCGTGCTGAATATAGAGCATGAAGTCAGCAGTTGAGTAATGTTGATTCCTCACGGTTGCGGATGAACCAGCAAGTCAGTGTTGACTGACTTATTTCCGCAACTCACATACATATGATTGGATTATTTATCATATGGAATCAGATAAGATCCTCTTCGGTATATTGGGTCTACAAATCGCCGTTGTTGCCGCAGCACATGAGATTATTAGCGAGATATCCTTCGCAGCAGAAGGTCCGGTAATAATCTTAATGTGGGGTAGTATTTTAGTCACACTTTCTGGATTTTTGGTAGGACGAACCGGTCGCTAGTATGTAATTGCGATTGGATTGACTTCTCTGTTTGATCGGGGGCATCAGATGCTGAGTTTGCGCTCTCAATTCAGCACGACCGCTGAAACCTATCACTGATTGAGGGTTTCAACAAGGCCGCTTTCACCGATTGACAGCCATTCCGACCTCGATGTCGAACGACTCCGTGCCGTCAAATCGCGTCGGATCGAAGTCGCCGGCGGCCTCCTCTTCTAATATCAACTCCGCGACCCGGTCGCCGATCGCCGGCGCCCGCATGAACCCCTCACCGTCGAAGCCAGTTGCCACGTACAGTCCGTCACGGACCCGCCCGACGAGCGGGTCGCGATCGGGCGTCGTCGTACAGAGGCCGGCCCAGGAGCGCTCGACCGAGAGCGAAGCCTCGGGCAGTCGCGTCTCGAGTTTCGAGACGAGATCGTCGACGAACTCGGCATCGGCCGTCGGATCGTACTCGTCGGGATCGGCTTCGCTGAGAACGGCGCCGTCGCCTGCGAGGATTCCGTCTGCGTGCGGGCGGAGATAGTACCCGGCCGACGCGTCGTAGCACATCGGCTCCGAGAGCGAACCGCTCGCGACGAGCGCCTGGACGCGGTAGGGCTTCATCGCGATCGGGACGTCTGCGCCCCCAAGAAGTGCCTTCGTGTGCGCGCCGGCGGCGACCAGGACGGCGTCGTACTCGCGGTACTCGCCGTCGGGGAGCACGACGCCCGCCGGGTCGGTTCGAATCTCGACCGGCGTATTCGTCTCCAGGGTCGCGCCGGCGCCGGTCGCCGCCGCAGCCAGGCAGGCCGTATAGCGTGCCGGGTCGGCGTATCCCGCGGCGCCGGCGATGCCGGCGACGGCGACGTCGTCGGTTGCCAGTGCGGGAAACCGGTCGGCCAGCCCGTCGGCGTCGAGTTCGAGCGCGACGACGCCATGCTCTTGCATGCGCGCGATCCCGTCGCGGATCGCCTCAGCCCGGGCCGTGTCGCCCTCGCGGGCGAACCAGACGTAGGGGCACTCGACGAACGGGAAGGTGTCGTCGCCGGAAAACGCCCGGAAGCGCTCGATGGCCTCGCCGGCAATCGCGGCGTCGCGCTCGTCGGCGAAGGCGTCGTAACAGAGCCCAGCTGCCCGTCCAGTGGCGCCGCCGGCGACAGTGTCGCGGTCGTAGAGCGTCACGTCGGCGCCAGCGCTCGCGAGATCGTACGCCGCGGTCGCACCCACGGCACCGGCACCCACGACCGCGATCTGTCGGCCTGCGCCGCGGTCGACGAAGGCGTCGGCGCCGACGGCCAGTTCGGCGTCGGGCTCGGAATCGCTCACAGTCGTTCACCTCGTAGCCGGGGGTTTCGGAGGGAGCTCGTTCCCGTTCGCTCGAGGCTTCGGTCGGCAGACGAGATCGACTCGAATCCATCCATACCTCAGCGTGGGTAACGGGGGTCCTTATTCTCACGGGGTCCCGTCGGTCGATTGCACGAACTGAGATGGGCGCAAAGAGCTATCTGGGCTCCCCGAAAGGAGAGCGGTACGATGGCTCCTCGTCGACGACTCTCGCCGACGGCAGCCGGGATTGCCGCCGGGCTCCTGTTTGTGGCCACCGCACTCGTCGTCCACCTGCGTCTCGTGGTCGCCGAGTACGGGACCGGGCTCGCAACCGGTCCACGGACGGCCCTCTGGGTGTTCGGCGGGGCGTTTTTCCTCGTTGCGGTGCCTGCGTCCGTCTCGGTGCGCTACCGCGTCTACTCGCCCGTGATCGTCGCCACCGCCCTCTACGCGTGGCTGCTCGCCGCCTCGTGGTCGGCGATGGTCGAGTCGGCGCAGTCTCCCGGCGCTGGGTTGACGGCGACGCTGTTCGAACTCAGCCTCTGGTACTGGCCGCTCGTAGTGTGGATCCCACTCAGCGCCGGCGCCGTCGAGTACGGACTGCGCCGACTGACCAGCTGGAGTCGACTGCCCGCGAGTACCTAGTACCGGGACTGATCGACGGCATCTGCCGGTTCGAACGGAGTGGTCAGTGAAAGCAGTTGGACCAGAATCTGTCCCGTCGCGCCCCAGACGGTGTAGCCGTTGACGCGGAAGTAGTGGACGAGAATCTCGCCGTACTCGGGGTGTGTTCTGCGCTCTGACGTGTAGTTCTCCGGATCCAGAAGCGCCGAGACGGGAAGAACGACGATCTCGGCGACCTCGCGTTCGTCGGGATCGTAGGTGCGATCGGGGATACGCGCAGCAAACGGTGTGACGGCGTACTCACTGACCGTCCGAATGTCGTCGAGGCGACCGACGGGATCGGCAGCGGCCGGATCGAGTGCGATCTCTTCGTTGGCCTCCCGAAGCGCGGTGTCGAGAAGCGTCTCGTCTGTGGGTTCAGTCCCGCCACCGGGGAAGCTCATCTGACCTGGGTGCTCCCCGAGGTGTTCTGCGCGCTTGGTAAACAGCAGGTAGTCCTCGCCGTTGCGGTCGATAACCGGCGCGAGGACGGCGGCCGTGTAGGCCTGATCGTCGACCGTTCGAGGCTCGTAGGCGGCGACGGAATCGAGTGCGAGGCGCCTGGTCATGGTCACTCCGTGTCGAGTGCCGCCTCGAGTCGCTCTCGCTGGGCCGAGAGATCGACAGGGGCCCAGGCTTCGGCGTCGTAGCTGGCGTCGAGCAGGTGTCGGAGCCGGTCTCCGTCGGCAGAGAGGTGAGATGCTGGCTGGTCATCCGCGGGAGACGCTTCGCCGACCGCAGCCGAGACTGCGTCGGCGAACGCCTCGCGGAACTGATCGGCAAGCGCCTCGCGGTCGAGCCGCCGGCGCTCGACGTCGAGAATGTGCGGGACGTCCTCGGCGTGTTCGGGCACGCGCGGGAAGGCCGTGGGACCGGCGACGAGCAGCCGGTCGCCGCCGTCGGCTGCGATCGGATCCGCCGAATCCGCAAGAACGTCCGGATCGCACTCGACCAGCGCGAACGCTGCGAGCGCATCGTCGACGGCGTCTGCGACCGCGTCCTCGTCGACGGCAGCACCGTCGGCGCGGTAGGCCGTCTCTCTGAGCGCCCGCTCGAGTTCCGGGCGAGTCAGGCCACCGAAGAGGTCGACGACACCGGCGAGTTCGTCGGCCATCGGAGTCATGGTCGAGGAGACGATGGGAACGCTGATAATCGTTCCGTCGGCGGCGAGTGTGGCACCACGAGGAGAGTCCGACGATGAATCGAGTCGGCCTGCTCGACGGGGTCAGTCGCCGACACCTGACTCCACTGGCTCCGTGAGCCACGGACGGGCGGCTCGCAAGACCGCGTCGGGATCGATTGGGGCGTCGCTCCAGCGCGGCAGTCTGGAAGCCGGGTCGGGCGGCGAGATCGAGTCGGCGTAGCGCTCCAGTTGCTCGCGCTCGGCTGTGGCATCGTACGTGAGTCCGTTGAAGCGGGCGTCGGCCTCGTACTGGGCGATCAGTCGCTCGCCAGCGTCGAGGTAGGCGTCGGGGAGCGTCTCGTAGTCGGGATCGACGCCGCGGCCCTCGAGAACCGACAACAGCGTGGCAACGACCTCGCGGCTCATCCCCTCGAGGCCCTCGGTGCCGGCGACGGCTCGGTGGTCGTGCTCGTGACGACCCAGGTCGACCTGGGCGGTGCCCGCGAAGCCGGCGTGGTCGAAGGCGTCGCCGAGGGTGCCGACCTCGAGCCCCCAGGTCGGTGGCGCGCGAAGCCGACGGGCGAAGGCAGAACTCGCGGCGAACTCGCCGGCGAGAGCGTACCGGAACGCGCCCAGATAGTCGAGGATCGGGGCGTCACTATCGGTCACGAGCGCCCGGATCAGGGGTTCATAACAGAGGCGGAACAGTCGACCGTAGAGGCGATCGTTCTCGACGCGCGCGTAGTAACCCTTTGCGAACTCGAAACCCATCGTCAACGGCGCCACGAGTCGCGCGACGTGGTCGGCCTCGTAGCTGCGGGCGTCGGCGTCGTGGACGACGACGTAGTCGGCCTCGGCTGCGGCCGGCCCGAGCGCCAGCCAGACGTCGCGTCCCTTGCCGCGCTCGCGGGTAAGCCCCGCCTCCGCCAGCAGTGCGTCGACTGCCGGCGCGTTACACCAGAGCACGGTCGTCGGGAGAGAGAAGGAGTCGAGCCACTCCCGGACCGGCTCGATCCGATCGGTCGAGGCTCGGAGGGGAACGTAGACCGCTGCGGGATCTGCCCGCTCGAGTTCTCCCAGCACGCGCTCTGCGGCCTCGCTTCCGTGTTCGCGGGCGGTCATCGGGACCACCACTGCCGTCCGGGACAGCGGCTCCCGAGAGTCCGCGACCGTCGGCTCGTCGGCCCCCAACCCGTGGAGCGTCGTAATTCGCTCCTGGACGTACTCCATCGGTACAGACTTCGGCCGGATCACCAAAACGGCCACGGCTCCGGCCAATCGTTCGAGAAGCGGTCAATTCCCGCTTGCGGCGTGGACCTGTCACCCCTCGCTGGCCGGGTCACCCCATTAGCTCTCGCTGGCCGGTCGGACACCGCCGGCTCCGCCCGCCGGTAACAGCCCAGCGGCGTAACAGCCAACCAGAATCACGGTCATGGCGACGAGGCCGACGGCGAGCCCGCCGAAGACCTGATCGAAGCCGTAGCCGAGGTCGACGAGACCGCCGACGAGGACGCTCCCGACGGCCTGAATAGGCATCATCGTCGCACTGAAGACGGCGTAGGCGCTGCCGCGGTGCTGATCGGGAAAAGAAGCGAGCAGGTAGGTGTCCGTCGCCGGGAAGAGGCTGTGCATGACGTAACCGAGGATCGCGGAGACGGCGGCGACCGCGACCAGCCCCTGGGCCGTGATCAGGGCGACCAGACAGGCGGCGAAGCCGGCGAGAATCGCGAGGATCAGCGGGACGAACGGGACCCGATCCGCGATAGCACCGGTCAGCCAGAAGGCGGGGACGCCGGTCGCGAAGACGACGGTCAGCAGCAGCTGCGAGACGCCCGCCGAGAACCCCTTCGTCTCCACCAGGTAGGTCACGTAGAGGTTGAACACGCCGTTCCAGACGAGCCCGGCGAAACCGACGACGACGACCCCGACGAGGACGAGGCGCCACTGGGCGGCGAGGGCGGCTCCGAGGTTGCGGTCGGCTGCGCCGGCATCGGGCAACGTCGCGCGGCGCGTGGCGAGCGCGAAGTGGACGGCCGAGACGAGCGCCGCGAGCGCGATCAGGACGAAGACGACCCGCCAGGCCGCGACCGGCCAGCGCGCAATGGCGTAGGCGGCAGCGACCACGAGCGGCGCCGCCACGGCCGCGAGCTGGCTCGCGGTGCCGTTGATCCCGATCGCACGCCCGGGGCGCTCCGGGAAGAGTTCGCTCAGGAGCGGCATCGCGGCGACGTAGTAGACGCCGCTTGCGACCCCCATGAGCACGGCGCCGACGTAGAGGTGGGCGAGTGAGTTTGCCGCCGCGGCGACGAGCGATCCTCCGGCCAGGACGAGTCCCGAGACGAGCACGATCCGGTGGCGAGCGACCCGCGTCAGCAGGTACCCCGTCGGAAACCGGGGCGCGGCGCTGCCGGCCCACGCGAGCGTCGCCAGCAGACCGACCGCGCCAGCGCTGGCGCCGAAGGTCGTCCGAAACGGCTCGAGCAGCGGCGCGTAGATCACGCGCCCGAGGTTGACGAGAAAGACCAGCAGACACAGCGAGCCGAACACCTGTGTCCGGCCCTGGAACCGCGTCGCTTCCGCAGACATGCATTCCCAGAGACGTCCCAGGGGGTCAACGCTTTCGACCCACGTGTCGGACGGACAGCCCCGGTCTTTTTCTCCCCCTCCTTCGTATGGGCCGCGTATGAAAACGATCCGGAAAGGCCTGCGAGAGGGAACCCTGGAGAAAGACACCTACGAGCGGGTCGTCTGCGTCGAATGCGAGAAACCGCTGAAGACGACGAACGATCCGGACTCGATTACGACAGTCCGTGCGTGTCCGGACTGTGAGACCGAGTGGAAAGAGTTGCGGTAGCCGTTCTGGCAGGTCATCGACTACGACCGTGTTCTGTCGCCCGACTACGACCGATCGCCGGACAGCGTCGCGAACAGCCGGTCTTCGAACTGGGACTTGCTGACGCCCTCTGAGGGGCCGATACCGCCCATATGTTCGACGGAGACCTGCCCGCCGCCCATCCGAGCGTGCCCACCAGCGTTGGCCATCGGAATGTCGCTGACGGCGTGGCGCAAGGATTCGCCCATGTGAACGCGGTCGTCACGCGAGCGCCCGGAGAGATGGAGCGTGCCGTCGTACTCTCCGAAGACGACGACCGCCGTCACCCCCTCGAGGTGCATCAGTTCGTCGGCAGCCTGGGGGATGGCATCGACGTTATCGAGTTCGCCGACGTCGCAGACGGCGAACGAGCCCTCGACGCGCTTCTCGGTGATCGCCTTGGCTTTGATCTGTAACACGTCGTCGCTGACCTGCGGATTCGCGATCCGGTCGAGAAGATCCTCGTCGATGAGCGGATAGAGGACCGCGGCCGCGTCGAACTCCGCCTTCGAACAGCCGTTCGTGAGGTGGTTCGTATCCGAGAGAATACCATAGAGCAGTCCAGTTGCGAGCTCCTCGGAAACGCGAACGTCGGCGTCCTGGTCGTCGCTCGTCGCACCGAGCGCCTGGAGATACTCGACGAAGATCGTCGCCGCCGCCCCGTAGTCAGTTCTGACGTCGGTAAACGCCGTCCCGGTCCCGTTTCCGGGGTGGTGGTCGACGACAGCAATCGGTTCGACGGTCTGGGAGCCGGTAAAGCCCCGCGGCGTGTTGTGATCGACCAGCACGACGGCCTCGGCAGCCAGTTCCGAGTTCGACTCGACCTGCTCGACGTCTAAATCGAGAACGGTCCGGAACGCGCGGTTTTCCTGGTGGCGAATCGCACCCGGATACTGTAAGGTTGCCTCGGTGTCGACGGAGTCGGCGAGCGCGGCGACGGCCATCGCACACGACATCGCGTCCGGATCCGGGTTCGGGTGCATCAGGACAGAAACCTCGCCGACGCCGTCTAACACCCGACGCAGACGGGTACCAGGGGGCCTGCGAGCCCAGCGAAACAGCCACCATCCCCCGACGGCGATCGCCAGACCAGCGAGTACCAGCAGCGAGAGGACGAGTGGGTCGGTCGTCTCGGCGACCTCACTGACCGCATCGACCGCGAGGATCGCAGCGCCGTCGATCCCGCTGCCGACCGCTATCAGCGACACCGTTTCACCCGCCATACAGACGCAATCGACAGTATCCCCCGAGAGCACATACTCCACACTCAAATCGAGCAACCAAGAATTTTCCCCCAGTCAGCCGGTGACTACTCGCCAGATCGGACCGCCGCGATCGCGTCCCGGTACCCCTCGCGGTAGGTTGGATAGGCGAACTCGTAGCCCAGTTCGCTCAGTTTCGCGTTCGAGCAGCGCTTGCTCGTTCGAAGCCGGCGCTCGGCGGCATCGGAGAGGTCACCGGCCGCAATACGCTCCTGGGTAGTCTGTTTCGGCGGCTGCTCGCGACCGGCTTGCTCGGCGAGCCAGTCTGCGAACGTCCACTTCGACGCTGGCTCGTCGTCGACCACCTGGACGACATCACTGCGGGCGAGGTCCTCACAGAGGAGATACCGGACCGCGCCGGCGGCGTCGTCGCGATGAACCATGTTCAGGTATCCCTCCGTCACCGGCCCCTCGAGATAGCGCTCCAGCCGGTAGCGATCGGGACCGTACAGCCCCGCATAGCGGGCGACGGTCCCGCCGAGACCGTGTTCGGGCGCTTCGTCGAGTGCAATCCGCTCGGCTTCGGCGAGCACTGCAGTCTTCTCTGTCGTCGGCTCGATCGGCGTCTCCTCGTCGACCCAGTCGCCGTCGTGGTCGCCGTGAACGCCCGTCGAGGAGGTGTAGACGAGTCGATCTGGCGCGTCCGTCCGCGCGCCGAACGTCTCGATCGTGGTTCGGAGTCCGTCGACGTAGATCTCGCGGGCCGCGTCGGCGCCGCGGCCGCCGCTGCTGGCGGCGAAGACGATCGCGTCGACGTCGGGAACCGCAGCGAGCGCGTCCGCGTCGGTAACGTCTGCCTGAACTCCCGCGAATCCGGCGTCTTCGATCCGGTCGACGCCGTCGCGCGAGCGGCGAACCCCGACCGCGTCGTGGCCTCGCTCCGTGAGCTGTCGACCAAGTTCGAGACCGACGTAGCCACACCCCAAGATAGCAACGTGCATACTCGTACTGGCAGTTGGTCGAGCATAACGTCACCGCTCGCTGATGAGTTTCTGGTGGGGAGGGATCGACACGCTACCGGAATCGAGTTTCTACCGGAGCCGAATCTCTACCAGAACCGAATGGGTGCGGAGATGCCGACAGGATCGACCGTCAGGCTACGGCAGTGCGTCGACGATCGCGTACTGCAGGTGGACGTACTCCGCGAACGTCATCGGCGTTCGACGCTCGATTTTTTGTTGGATCTCTTTGGGTTCGAGGGCGAGATCGAGCTCAGCCGCGAGCGTATCGACGTCCATCACCGCCGAGGACATGCCGAGTAAGAGATGCTCGCAGGCGATCGTCTCGATTGTCTCCGGGTCGGGTTCGCCGCCTGTGAGCGACTGAATCTCGGCCGCCTCCGCGAGCGTCAGTTCGGCGTCGTCGATCGAGACGAGCCGATCGCGGTCGATATCGGTCTGGGCTGTGACGTCCTCGAGACCAACGTCGTCGACGATACTCGACAGCTCCACTGCGTACTCGGTCCGGAGAGCCGCCGGTGAGGCGGGGACGGAGCGTCGCTGTTCGTAGAACATGTGTACACCCAGGGGGATCGAACCCAAAGGGGTTGCCATCCATCGGCACGATCCCAAACGTTGACTACCCCTCCGGCGCATCCAACTGGCATGAAGGTTGCCCTAATTGGTGTGGGACAGGCGGGGGGAAAAGTCACGGAGCGGCTGGTCAAATTCGACGCAGACATGGGGTTCGACGCGGTTCAGGGAGCGGTCGCGATCAACTCCGCGACGGCGGATCTCGACGGACTCGACGTCGTCGACACACAGCTGGTCGGTGCAGATCGAGTGAACGGACACGGCGTCGGCGGCGACAACGAACTCGGCGCTGAGGTCATGCAGTCAGACATGCAAGAGGTCATCGACGGAATCGACGGCCGCGTGACCTCCAAGGCCGACGCCGTCTTCGTCGTCGCAGGACTGGGTGGGGGCACGGGGAGTGGCGGCGCCCCGGTACTGATCCACAATCTGCAACAGATCTACGACGTGCCAGTGTACGCGCTGGGCATCCTCCCTGGACAGAACGAGGGGGCTCTCTACCAGGCCAACGCGGGCCGGTCGCTGAAGACCGTCGTTCGCGAGGCTGACGCAACGCTGCTGGTCGACAACGACGCCTGGCACGAGCAAGGCGAGAGCGTCGAGGGTGCGTTCGAGACGATCAACCAGCGAATCGCCCAGCGGATCGGCCTCCTGCTGGCGTCCGGAGAGGGCGTCGAGGAAATCGGTGAGAGCGTCGTCGACTCCTCAGAAGTCATCAACACGCTTCGCCAGGGCGGCGTCGCGGCGCTTGGCTACGCCAGCGCGGTCGCAGGCGAAGACAGCGAGGACAACATCAACACGGTGATGAGCATCACGAGGCAGGCCGTACTCACGGGAGCAAGCCTACCCGACGCGACGACGGCGGAAGCCGCGCTGCTGGTCGTCGCGGGGCGTCCAGGCTCGATTCCTCGCAAGGGCGTCGAGCGCTCGCGGCGCTGGCTCGAGGACGAGACCGGGAGTATGCAGGTTCGCGGCGGCGACTTCCCACTCCAGAGCGACCGGCTGGCCGCGCTCGTCGTGCTGGCCGGCGTCGAGCGCTCAGACCGGATCGAGACGTTCATGGAACGCGCGAGACAGGCCCAAAAGGAGGAGCCGGAATCGACGGAAGATCCGGCCGAGGCGTTCTCCGACGATCGGCTCGAGAATCTCTTTTGAACGGCGAGCGAACAGAGAGACAACTCGCCTCGACGCTGTCACCGACGGGGGGTCAGTCGCCGAACCGAGCGACGGGTGGTATTTATACCCACCACTACACCGTGGGAACGCTCGACACGGCAGATACGCCCCCTGTCAACCGTTTTCAGGGGGTTGCGGACCGGTACATTTAAATTACGCCGGACGGTATTGCCAGTTACCAGAACGCCACCGGGGCGCGTATCGCTCGACGATCGATGACAGGAAATCTTATTCACCGAGGTTTCGCAGATCCTGAGCGACCGCTGTCGCCGGTGCGGGTATGGAATCGAGGGACCAACACATGGTAGACGAATCACAGAACATCGAACTGACAGAAGACGATCTCGAAAACAAATCCAAAGGGCAGCTGATCAAGAAGGCCGGACAGCTCCGTGACCGACGGAACGACCTGAACCAGATGGCCTCCGAGCGGGCCTCGAGCCGAGATGACCTGAACGCGAAGACCCGCGAGAAGGTCGACGAGGCACAGGAGCACCGAGAGAAACGCGACGAGCTAAACGAGCAGGTCCAAGAGCACAAAGAGCAGCGAAACGAACTCAACGCCGAGGCCAACAAGCTCTTCGACCGCGTCGAGCAGCTCAAGTCCGACATGGAGCTCGACGAGGGCAAGGATCTCGAGGAGCTCGAAGAGGAGATCGAGCAACTCGAGTTCAAACAGCAGACGGAAGTCCTCTCCAGCGAGGACGAGCGCGAACTCATCGAGAAGATCGAACAAAAGCGCGAGGAGTACGCAGAGCGCAAGGGCAAACTCGAGCAGAACGACGACTTAGAGGAGCTCGTCGAGGAAGCCGAAGAAGTGCGATCTGAAGCCTCCCAGCACCACCAGAAGGTGACCGAGCTGGCCGACAAGGCCCAGGAACACCACAACCAGATGATCGAGGCCTATCGCGAGGCCGACGACATCCGCGACGAAGCCGACGACATGCACGACTCGTTCGTCGAGGCCCAGGAGGCCGCTGACCGACACCACGAGGACTTCGTGCGCGTCCAGAAGCGCCTACGCGAGCTGGACAAGAAAGAGGAAAAGCAGCGCCAGTCCGCCCGGGACAAGAAGAAAGAGGCCGCCAAAGAGGAAGCCGAGGAGATCTATCAGAAGTTCAAGGAAGGCGAGACGCTCGACACCGAGGACCTGATGAAACTCCAGAAGACGGGCCTGCTCTAAGCCCGGCGTAGCGAGACGACGCGAGTTTTCCGAGGACAGCAGCACCACGAGAGCAATCAGTGCGCTAAGGCGCGTAGAGACGGGCAGCGACGGAACGTGGATGTGTACTAACAGAGTGAGACGCGTTGTCTGTTCAGAGGTGGTTGGGGTGTGTAGTCAGTAGACACAAGCATAGTACCGTGCTCAACCGCTGTGGAGAGCAGTTTGTCAACACGGTCACGACTGATACCCCGGTCTGCAGTCATATTACCGGTCTGCCATCATATTACTCGTGTTGTCTAGGTTTGCCGCAACGAGTTCTATGACTCCGTCGTAGCCGTTGCTCAGTGGAGCAGGAACGAGTGGGTCTCGTTCAGCGCAGCCCAAAAGTCGTCTGGCGCGTGGCGGTCAGGCGTCGGAGGCGACCCCGACCTGTACGTCATCGCTGCCGCGTACGACGACGTCGTACCCAGCGTACTGGAACGTAACATGCTCGACAGTAGCGTGCCCGGTGAACAGGTTGTTGAGCGCATCAGGATCAATGAAGTCGTGAAGCGGCGGTAGTTCAAGGAGATCAGTACCGCTCGCCTCCGCGACCGCTGAGACAACCGCAAACACCGGCGTAGTATCGGAACCGTGGTCGGCTATTTCGATGGTAGAATCGGCTGCGTTGTCTGAACCATCGACCGCACTAGTAGGACCGCTCATCTCGACCATGCTCCGTTGTCCAACAACCCCGTATAAAAGCCTTGCCAAAACACGTTGGCAGCCAGCAGATATAACCCGGTGGTGTTGGTCGACTCATAAATCACTATTGGAGATTTTGTACAGTTGGTTAATATCAAATTATGCGTGACTGACTGCAATCGTCTGTTGTTGACGGCAGCGGTCACTTCGCACACGCACATAGCAAATCACCGTTATTCGTTGCAGGCGGCCTTCAATTGATCTCCCCGTTCAGTAGAGGAAGTAAACCGATCAACTACCCATAGCAGTTCCAGATTCTTACTCATGTATCCAGAGTTATAAATAGTCCTGTCTGAAATGTAGAACAATGGTTTCCAGACGAAAGGTAATCGGCGTCTCCGGGAGTGCACTATTGGGTAGCGCGCTGGCAGGCTGTCTTTCGGATTCGGACACTCTCTCAGCTGAACTCCTGCAACTCAAAGGGATCTCCGTCAGATGGAGGCACGAGAGTCGCACCTATTCGGATCAACTACTCCGACTGTACTCCGACGGCGAAAGTGAGATAACCGGACAAGTGGCAACGGAGTACGATCACATTGTCTCTTCCCTCACAGAGGCCGTCGTCTCTGAGGAAATCCATGAAACGTTAGAAAGCGAGTTTGAGGACGTTCGCTATGTGATCGGCGTGTGTGGCGACGATTTCGGCGACGACGATCACGGTTGCCGAAACGCACCAACGTCCAGAGAGGATTTCAATAGTGTTCAGTTCGGTGATCGGGCAGACGTCAAGATAGACAATAATCTGATTGACGTTCAGGACATTGAGAGCGGTGACGTTGAAGACTGGGACACAGATATTAACGAATTCGAGTGGAGTGAGCGCCACGCAGAGCACGGACAATAAGCACTGACCAGGGTTTCGGTTGCTATTGCCTTCTCTGGTAGACGTTCAGTTCGCATGCACACTGAACAATCCGAACGGGTCCTCTTCTCCTTGTAACCCTTCACACGTCCCGCGACGTCAACGCTTAACAGCGGTGCGCACGCACGTCACCCCATGAACCAGAGGTGTGTACGCCGGTGAGTGAGAAGGATCTCCTCAGACTCGGAATCGTCGCCGTCGGGACGGCAGTCGTCGCCATCCTCGGCGTTGCGCTGTTCGTCGTCTATCCCCAGAGCCTCGCCGACCTCTTCGGCGTCCTGCTCGCGGTGATCGTCGCGGTCGTCGGGATCAAGTTCGCCGGTAACGCGGCCGGTTCGATCGCACCCGACTACGACGTCGCCGAAGTCGCCGTCTCCGGGCCGATCACCCGCGACGGTGGAGGCGGACGGCTCCCGACGGGACCGCGCGGGACGCCCGCAGACGACATCGTCGAGCAGATCGACCGCGCCAACGAGGACGAGGCCGTCGAGGCGCTGGTGGTGAAGCTGAACACGCCCGGCGGCGAGGTGGTTCCCAGCGACGATATCAAGCGCGCTGCCGAGCGCTTCGAGGGACCGACAGTCGCCTACGCGACGGACTACTGCGCCAGCGGCGGCTACTGGATCGCCAGTGGCTGCGACGAACTCTGGGCGCGAGACGCCAGTATCGTCGGCTCGATCGGCGTCATCGGCTCGCGGGTCAATGCGACCGGGCTGGCCGAGAAGCTCGGGCTCTCCTACGAGCGCTTCGCCGCCGGAGAGTTCAAAGACGCGGGAACGCCGTTAAAGGAGATCGACGAGAAGGAACGCGCGTACCTCCAGGGGCTAATCGACGACTACTACGAGGCGTTCGTCGAGCGCGTCAGCGAGGGTCGGGACCTCGACGCGGAGACGATCCGCGAGACGGAGGCGCGAGTCTACCTGGGCGGCGAGGCCCACGAGCTGGGGCTGGTCGACCGCCTCGGAACGCGCCGCGAGATCGAGGACGACCTCGCCGACCGGTTGGGGACCGACGAGGTGACCGTCCGCGAGTTCGAACCAAAGCGACCACTGGCATCCCGCGTCGGCGCCGAAGCGCGCGCAGTCGCCTACGCGCTCGGCTCGGGGATCGCCGGATCCGCCGAGGACGGTCGCTTTCGACTTCGCACCTGAGGGCGTGGTTTTATCGTTGCCCACCGTCGAACGGAAACCGTGACAACCCTGGTCGTCTGCCTCGACCGGACCGACGACGTGGGTCGCCGGACCGGCCTGCGCTCGCCGGTCGTCGGCTGGGAGGCAGTCCGCGCGCTCGTGACCGACGTCGGCCTCGCGGATCCGGAGGATTCAGGCGTTAACAGTCTGCTCGAGACGCTCCGCGTCGCCCAGGACCTTCGCGACGAGGACGAGGAGGCCGTCGTCGCCGTGGTCTCGGGCGACCGGGAGTCGATGGTGTCGGCAGATCGGGCGGTCGCATCCCAGATCGACGACCTCGTCGCCGAGTACGACCCGGACTCGGCAGTTGTGGTGATCGACAGCGCCGAGGACGAGCGTCTGGTCCCGATCGTCGAGAGTCGGGTCCGGGTCGACTCGGTCGACCGAGTAGTGGTCAGACAGGCCAGAGACATCGAGTCGACCTACTATCTGCTGAAGCAGTTTCTCGCCGACGAAGAGTTGCGCCAGACCGTTCTCGTGCCGATCGGCTTAACGCTGCTCGTCTTCCCGATGCTCGCGACGCTCGTCGGACCGGCAGAGGGCGCAGCCGCGATCACGACCGTGATCGGGCTCTTCTTGCTCTACAAGGGGTTCAGCCTGGACGAACTCACGGCTTCGCTGGCCCACCAGGTCCGCGAGTCACTGTACACCGGTCAGGTGTCGATCGTGACCTACGTGGTCGCGGGTGGGCTGACGCTGGTCGGCCTCTTTGCCGGTGCACTCGGCGTCTCGGGGCTCGAGTCGGACCAAACGCAGAACATCCTGCTGCCGGCGGCGACGTTCGCCTTCGAGGGCGTCCCGTGGCTCGCGATGGCGGCGTTGACTGCAAGCGCGGGTCGCCTGTTAGACGAGATCATCCGTGACCGCCCGCTGCGGGCATCCTACCTCAATCTGCCATTTATCGTGGTCGCCGTGGGGCTCGTCGTGCGCGGGTTCTCGGCGTACTTCCTCGAGACGCAGGCGGTCATCGGCTCCCTGGCGATTCCGCCGGTGAACCTCGGCTGGCGAACGGTCGGCGATATCCAGGTAACCGCCGGGGAACGACTGGCGCTGTACGTCACGGCTGGCATCGTCGTCAGCCTCGTTGGCGTTCGAATCGCATCGTGGCTGAGCGGGACGCAATCGGAAGACGGGACGGAGCCGACGGAGAGACGCGACGAGGTCGAGCGCACGTCCGAATCCGAGCTCACAGACGGGAGCGGCCGTCCCCAATTTGACGGCGAAGACGGAGTGGGTGGAAGCGACGAGCGCTCGGAGGAGTGAGTTGACGGCGAGTGGTTCGGATCTTCCCGACGGACTCGCCACCCCTATAGTGACGCAGGCGTACCCTCGGACATGAGCGAGCCTGCGGGCGCGTGGATCAGTCTCTTTTCGGGCGGCAAGGACTCCTCCTGGGCGCTGTACCGCGCCCTAGAGCGGGGGCTCCCGGTCGAGCGGCTGGTCACCGTCCATCCAACTGGCGACTCGTATATGTACCACACGCCCGCGACTGACCTCGCGACGCTTGCAGCCGAGAGCGTCGGGATTCAGCTCGTCGACGTCGAGCCCGACGACTTCGACGCCGGAGCAGCGACCGACTCGGGCGCGCAGGGCGACGCCGAACTCGAGCCGCTCGAGGCGGCACTGAGAGAGCTCGACGAAGAGCTGCCGGGCGGCGTCGCCGGTGTGACTGCTGGGGCCGTCGAGAGCGAGTACCAGACGAGCCGCATCGAGGCGATGTGTGAGCGACTCGACTGTGATCTGTTCGCGCCGCTGTGGCAAGAAGAGCCGCGGGCGCTCGCCGAGGAGATGCTCGATGCCGGTTTCGAGATCCAGATCGTCCAGGTCGCGGCAGCGGGGCTCGACGAGTCCTGGCTCGGCCGGACGATAGACGCAGAGGCCCTCGCCGACCTTGAGCGACTCAACGAGGAGTACGGCGTCCACATCCTGGGTGAGGGCGGCGAGTTCGAGACACTCGTTGTCGACGGCCCGCACATGGATCGCCGGATCGACCTCGAGTACGAGACTGAGTGGGAGGGAACGCGAGGGTCGATCCAGGTCACGGACGCGCGGTTGGTGTAGGCGCTCACCTCCCCCGAGTGAGCGAAGCGAGTGAGGGGATTTTTGGTCCAGATTTTTCGTCGAGGGGGTCGCGAAGCGACTCCGAGGCGAAAAAGGTGGTTCCTGAGATACTCGTTGTCGACGGCCCGCACATGGATCGCCGGATCGACCTCGAGTACGAGACTGAGTGGGAGGGAACGCGAGGGTCGATCCAGGTAACGGACGCGCGGTTGAACTAGTCACAACGCGAGGCGCTCGAGTTCGGCCTCCCGCTCGGCCTCGTCGACACCGTGCCACCAGCCGAGCCGATCGATTTCGGCGCGTCGGAACGAGGTCTCGATTGCGAGCCACTCGGCGGCAGCGATCGTTCGCAGCGGCGTCTCGGCGTCGATCTCTGACTCGTCGATGTCGTCTGCCATCTCCTGGATCAGCGTGGTGACGCCAGTCCTCGGCGCCACGACGTCAGCGCCCGCGAGCAGCCGCAGCTGCTGAAAGCTCGCGGGGCCCACACCGTCGATCGCCCCGATCGGATCCGCCTCATAGCGAAAGACGTCGGCCTCGCCTGCCCAGGCTTGCAGCGCCGCCAGATCGTCGTCCTCCGGACGGTTTGCGAGGACGTCCGCGACGGTCAGTAAGACGTGGCGTTGGCGCTCGGGGCCGAACGCCGCAACCAGGTCCTCGTCGTCGGGATCGACGGCAGCCAGCTCGGCCAACGAGTCGACCCGACCGGCGTCGACGAACGACTCGCGGAACGCCTCGACGGCGGCGACGGCGTTGCTGAGCCGGCCACCGGTCGTCGTCGCCGCAGCCTCGGCGACGAGCAGCCGAGGATCCGAGCCGGTGTACCGGTCGAACGAGGCCAGCGCGTCGGCGAGGTCGGCGCAAGGGACCCCCTCGGCTCGCCGTTCGAGGATCGACTGGGGCGCAGTCATGCAACACCGTACCAATCGAGGGCGAAACAGATAGCTCTGACGACCAGTCAGTCTACCAGGACGTCCGCTGCGCTCGACTGCGATTACTCGGAGACGCCGTTCGTGATCGTCGTGTGGGCGCCGATGAGTGCCCCCGCGAGGTCCAGATTCTCGAGGCGGGTTCCCTCGTCGATGATCGAGCGGCGAACGTCGCCGCTCTGGACGACTGCGTCGGGGAAGATGACCGCGTGTTCGAGGTGGGTGTCGACGAGGGTCGCGCCCTCCATGACGTGGACATTCTCGCCGATCGTGGCGTCCTCCAGGCTCGCGCTCTCGGAGACCAGCGAGTCGCCGTCCAGATGCCAGGCGACGGCGTCGAGATAGCTCTCGGGGGTGCCGATGTCGTACCAGGCGCCCTCGAAGGTGTAGGCGTAGGTCGGCTCCCGGTTCTGGAGCCACTGGACGAACCAGCCGGGCTCGTCGGGGTTGTTGCCGTCTTCTAAGTACGTCGGGAGCAGGGAGAGCGAATCACGGGGGAACGCGTAGCAGGCGATGGAGACGAGCGTGCTCTTGGGGTCGTCGGGTTTCTCCTGGAAATCGACGACGCGGTCGCCCTCGAGATCGACCAGCCCGTAGGATTTGGCCTGGTCGCGCGAGCCGACATCGTAGGCGGCGAGCGTCGGCGCTCCCTTGGCTTCGAAGTAGTCGATGAAGTCGGCGACGGCGAAGCTCATCAGATTGTCGCCGGCGATCACGAGCAGGTCGTCGTCGACGCCCTCCCGATCGATCAGCTGGGCGAGCGCGCCAACGACGCCGAACTTCTCGTCTTCGGCCTCGGTCTCCTCGATCGAGAGCGTCGGTTTCTCGTAGGGCTGGTCCTCGAGGTGGGCCTCGAAATCGGGTGCGAAGCGCTCGTTCGTACTGACGAAGACCTCGTCGATACGGTCGTCAGCCTCGAGCTCGGCAAAGATGCGGTCGATGACGGTCGACTCCCCGATCGGGAGGAACATCTTGGGCCGATGTTTGGTGATTGGCCACATTCGGGTCGCGTATCCGCCAGCAAGCACGACGGCCTTCATAGCCGGCACTTCATCACCGCCATGTAAGTCAGTTACCCCCGCGAGGACGTGGTGACCGTCGCAGTCGAGCCGTCTCCAGCGAAGCCGTCTTTACCCGCTGGGACACAGACGTCCACATGCGGGAAGCAGACGAGACGACGAGACAGCGCCTCGCAGACGCCCTCCGAGAGGAAGCCGCACGCCCGTCAGAGTTGGCTGCCCGGTTGGATCTGACACCCCACGCAGTCGTCGAGCACGTCGAACACGTCGCCCGATCCGTCGAGGGAACCGACGCCGACGAGCAGTTGCTGGTCGCACCGCCGACGTGTCGTGCGTGTGGATTCGACGCGTTCGACGATCCGGTCAACCTCCCCTCGCGATGTCCCTCCTGTAAGAGCGAGGACGTCGCTGAACCGGCGTTTACGATCGAGTGAGCGATCCGCCGACAGTGCAAGAGGCATTTCGACACGCATATTTACCGCGCAGGCTACTCCCCTACAACGACACCAGCTCTCCCCTATGACCACTACACCGGAATCTAGCTGTGCGGACGTCGTTGCCAGTCTCCTCGACTGGCTGGCAGCGCGAGATGCGTCCGCCCAGACGGTCGACGAGGCGCTATCGGTGGTCACCAACGAGCGCCGACGCCTCTTTTTACAGGTGATGCGCGAGTACGAGGAAGCCGTCACGCTCCCCGACGCAGCCGAGGCCGTCGCGAGTCGTGAAACGGGCCGTGAGGTCGTCGAGATTTCCGCCGAGCAGATCGCAAACGTCTACATTTCGCTGTACCACGACCATCTGCCGCGACTCGTCGACGTAGACCTCCTCGAGTACGAGCAGGAGCGAGATCTGGTCAGACCCGTCGGGCTGCGGTAAGCGGTCTGCTCGGGGTCCGCCGGGTTCAGAGCTCTACGTTCGACGTCGAGCCCCGCGCCGTGTCATCGGTCGGAATCGGGCCAAGTTCGGAGAACACGTAGTCGTCGTCGACGAGATACACCGCATTCTCCCGTATCGCGACCGCGAGCTCCGTGAGGTAGGCCCCCTCACAGGGGCCGTAGGTACACCGTCCGGTATCGGCTTCGAAGTACGCGCCGTGGTTCTCACAGATGATCTCGCCGTTTCGCATGGCGGCACCGGATCCCTTGTCGAGGGGAATGTGTGTGAGGTGCTGGCAAGTGTTGTGCCAGCAGGCGATTCCGTCGTCGGTCCGAACCAGGATGGCCTCCGTCACCGTGTCGTCCGAACCAGCGGGCGTCTCGGTGCGTCCGGAGGAGCTGTCTGCATCGTCGACCGGCGTAACCCTGAACACCAGCGTCGAGTTCTCGGGAATCGAGTCGAGGGACGCAATTCGGGAGGCAGACGACATTGAGTGGCGGATTTCCCGTCCGGCGCCCTGAACGTTACGGACTGTGGCTGGGGAGAGGGGACGACGGCAACGCACCTTTGGGTCAGGACGCGGTAGGGATAGATGAGATGGGATCCCTGCTACTCTACGGTGCGTACGGCTACACGGGGCGACTCGTCGCCAGCGAGGCGGTCGGCCGAGAGCTCGAACCGATCGTGGCCGGCCGCGACGCAGAGAGCGTCCGCGAGCAGGCCACAGCACTCGACGTCGACAGCCGGGTCTTTCCGCTAGACGCGCCAGCGGAGATCGCTACCCAGCTCGCAGACGTCGATGCGGTCGTAAACTGCGCCGGCCCGTTCGCCCAGACGGCGCCGCCACTCGTCGAGGCGTGTCTCGAGACGGAGACCGATTACCTCGATATCACCGGCGAAATCGGGGTCTTCGAACGACTCAGCCGCCGAGACGAGGACGCCCGCGACGCCGACGTGACAGTCCTTCCCGGCGTCGGCTTCGAGGTCGTCCCCACGGACTGTCTGGCTGCACACCTCGCCGAGCAACTCCCCGACGCCGACGAACTCACCCTCGGCATCAACAGTCAGATGACACCCTCGCGAGGAACGATCAAGACGCTGCTTGGGCAGATCGGGGACGACGCGCTCGTCCGGCGAGACGGACGGCTCGTCCCCATCGCGCTGGGCAGCCGGGGGCCGGAGATCGACTTCGGGGACGGACCGGAGCCGACCGTGATAGCACCGCTTGGCGACCTCGTCACCGCGGCGCATTCGACTGGGATCGACACCGTCACGACGACCGTCGCGATTCCGGGACCCGACTGGCTCGGCCGGCTGGCACCGGAGCCGTCGACGGCGGCCAGATTTGAGCCAGTGATCGACGGGTTCGCCCAACTGCTTGACTCGCGACCCGCCGAGACAGTCCTCGGTCGGGCAATCAATCTGCTCCCGGAAGGACCGGATGGACGCGAACTCACGACCAGTGAGGCGATCTGCTGGGGCGAGGTCCGAGCCGGCGACCACACTGAGCGCGTGCTTTTACGAACGCCGGGGCCCTACGCGCTGACCGCAGAGTCGGCTGCTGCAGCGGCAGAGCGGGCGCTGGCTGGCGAGGCATCGGCTGGCTTCCAGACGCCGGCGAGCGCGTTCGGCCCCGACTTCGTACTGGACCTCGCGCGGACGGAACGAACGGGAGTCGAATTACTGCCCGCCTGAGACGGCGCTCGAAGGTTACCTCGCCACGTTCGTCAGGACTGCCACGCAGCTCACCGCGACGACGACGTGCATCAGCATGAGAACGACGACCGCGGGCACCGTCGCGTTCGGGTCGAGTTCCAGCAACGCGACATCCGGGAGAAACGAGAGGACGAGGACGACCGCCGCGAGGCGAGTAAACGTCCGATCCGGCGTCTCCGAGACGCGGGTGAGCACACCGTAGACGAGCGTCGCACCCAGCGCACCGAGGACCGTCAGCAGCGTCACTGGCGGGACCGAAAGCGGGTCGAACGGCTCGACGGTGTCGACCGCGAGCGCCGCCCAGAGGACGATCCAGTTCGCGACGACCGAGAGGACAGTCGCGAGCGCCCCCCGTGTGAGGAGCGTTCGACCGTCGAGGCTCTGCGCGTCGGACGTATCGATCGCAGCCATGCATGTCATCTCGACACACGCACAGATCAGTGTACCGATGGGTGGGGAACTCACCGGCGTCGCGAACGGGAGTTCGGCGATTCGGTGTGGCGGAATGGAAGCCGGCGTTGACTCGATGTTGCGGAACGCGAGCTAGCGTGGATCCGCCGTCGTCTCAGTAACAGCGCTTTTCGACGCGCTCTCGGTACAACTGCGCGAGACGGTCGGTTATCGGCCCGGTGTCGACCGCATCGCCGCCTACAGCCTCGCCGCCTACAGCCTCGCCGTCGACGCTCGCGATCGGTCGGATCTCCCAGGTCGTGTTCGTCAGAAACGCCTCGGAGGCGTCCGCCAATCGCGCAGGCTCGTACCGGCCCTCGGCGATGGGAACCTCGGCGTCCCGGGCGAGTTCGATGACGACTCGGCGGGTGATTCCCGGGAGTACCGGTCCCTCGGTCGTCGGGGTGTGAAGAGCCCCGTCGTCGACGAAGAAGAGGTTGCTCGTCGCGCCCTCCGCGAGGAAGCCGTCCGTGTCACACAGGAGCGCCTCGTCGCCGTCCTCGAGCTCCCGCCTGGCGAGGATACCGTTCAGGTAGTTGTGCGTCTTCGCCGCCGACGGAACTGCCGCATCCGGAATCCGGCGGGTCTCTACGCGCTCGACCCGGGCGGGCGCGTCCCAGACCGGATCGCCAGCCGTACCGCCCCTGGGAAGCGAGGCGACGTAGACGACGACCGTCGGGTCGACCTCGGGATCGGGCGTGAGTTTGCCGGGCTGGACCCCGCGAGTAATCGAGAGCCGGACGTAAGCGTTGTCGAGCCCGTTCGCCCGCAGAGTCTCGTCGATTCGGCCCCGCAGGCCGGTTCGGGAGAGTCCGTGATCGATTCCGAGCGCCCGTGCGGAACGCTCGAGGCGGTCGGCGTGGGCGTGCCACTCGAAGAGCTTCCCGCCGTAGGCCCGGAGTGTCTCGAAGACGCCGTCGCCGTAGCGAAAGCCGCGGTCGTCGACGCGAACGGTCGCCTCGCTCGCGGGCACGAGGTCGCCGTCGACGTGGTACAGCAGGTCGTCGGTCATGGTGCGAATCGGCGTCGCGTCTACCCGTTCGTCGCCGCCAGAGCACTATGAACCCACTGCTCGTCCTGTTGGAGGAGAGTTGAGGTGCAGATATGGGAAGGGGTGACTCACAGCAGTTGCACCGAAGACGGGTTATTCGGGGGTCTGTTCAGGAAGATCGGGTGTGGATCATCCGACAAGTACGTTTGCGAGTTGATCGATAACTACAATCCGTATTTGAGCTTGGAGAACGTATTTATGTACACTTGTGGAATCGAAATATATGAATCGTCGGAACCTTCTCAAAATGGGTAGTTCTGGTGCACTCATCAGTGTTTGTGGGTGCCTCGATCAGTTCGGAGACGTGCAAGGAACTGACGATAATTCGAATACCAATGCAGGCAACGGAGAGTTGAACGGCAACGAGTCGAAGGGTGAGCCATCCGGAGAGTTGACCGAGTATGGAGATAGCGCAGATCCGCTTGCGTTCGAGACACTACGACTCGGAGATTGCTACTTGGAACAGGAAGTGATCCCAAACGGAGTCTGTTCAGAGAACCCAACCTCACTCCACCGGACCGAAACAGTTGGCGACTTCCCGGCTGGCTCCACGGAGCTATACGGTTTCATACTTAATTCTCACGAAGATGCCGAACAACTTGACGAAACAGCTCTGAATGACCTCGGTATTGAAGGCGGATCACAGGCGGACACGTACGAACGACCGAGCGTATTTGTCGATGACACGGATTTTGAGACCAACTCACTTATCGTGCTTCAAGGGGGTTTCTCATCTTCTCCCGGAACAGTTACCGTCAGCTCCGTCGGTGGACTCTCCAAGAATGAAATATACATTGGAGCAGAGACTTCACAAGAGGGTAATGATGAACCGGCGAGTCTGACAACCCTCATCCAAGTGGAGCAATCCACAGTAGTTGATGGCCTTCGTGTCCGCCAAGCACACGAATTGGTAGAAACGGGCGAGATGCATTACGCAATATACGCTACTGAAAAATAGGCTGCTACGGGGAAGTGTGTTTCTTCCGTAAGTGGTGTCTGTTTCCCCTGTATTGATCGTTGGCCCTTGCTAGAAGATCACATCGCGCACTAGTTCCTGATTCGTACAGAGAGTACACACTACGCCTGCCGACTCACTCGTCAGCGTCGTACTCGGCGGCGAACGCACAGAAGTTCCGGATCATCCGTTTGCCGACCGCAAGCGAGATCTCCCGGCCCGCACCGACGGATCCCGCGACCGTCGTCGCGTTCGGATCGGTGGCTGCCGGGTCGGGAGCGGCGGCGGGGTCGCCCGAGCCGGACGCAATTGGCTCTGACTCGGCCGGCTCCGGCTCGCGGGTGAGGATGCTCTCGGGGTGAAACTGGACGCCCAGGTGGGGACGCTCGCGATGGCGCACCGCCATCAGCACGCCCCGCTCGTCGGCGGTACGGGCTGTCTCGACAAGGCTATCCGGCAGATCCTCGCGCTCGACGGCCAGGGAGTGATACCGGCCGACCTGGAAGCGCTCGGGGAGGCCGTCGAACAGCCCCTCACCGTCGTGGGAGACGACCGAGGGCTTGCCGTGGACGACCGAGGGAGCGTGGACGACGGGCGCGCCGTTGGCCGCACAGAGCGCCTGGTGGCCCAGACAGACACCGAGGATCGGATACTCGGTCTCCCGGAAGAGGGGAATCGAGATCCCCGCCTCCGCGGGTGTGCCGGGCCCGGGCGAAACGACGATCCCCGTCGGGTCGAGTTCGCCCACGCCCGCGAGGTCGATCTCGTCGTTGCGCCGGACCACGACCTCGTCGGCTACCTCCCCAACGTACTGGACGAGGTTGTACGCGAAGGAGTCGTAGTTGTCGACGACCAGCAACCGGTTGCTGCGATCGTCACTCACGTGGCTCACCCCCGTCGGCCGAAAGCGCCATCTCGACGCGCTCGCCGAGGGCCTCGTCGATCGCGGTGATCAGCGCCCGGGCCTTGTCGAGGGTCTCGTCGTACTCCCGACCGGGCTCGGAGTCGTGGACGATGCCGGCGCCGACCCGGAGGTGGTACTCCTCGGCGTGGCAGACGAGCGTCCGGATCACGATGTTGAGCGTCGCCCGCCCGTCGAAGCCGAAGAGGCCGACGCTGCCGGTGTAGGGGCCCCGACGGGTCGTCTCGACCTCGTCGATGATCTCCATCGTCCGGGGCTTCGGCGCGCCTGTGATCGTCCCGCCGGGGAAGACCGCCGCGATCGCGTCCGCGAGCGTGGCGTCGGCCCGCAGGCGGCCGGTCACGTCTGAGACGAGGTGCATCACCTCGGAGTAGCGGTCGACCCGGCGGTACTCGGCGACGTCGACCGAGCCGTACTGACAGACCTTCCCGAGGTCGTTCCGTTCCAGATCGACCAACATCGCGTGCTCGGCGCGCTCTTTCTCGTCGGTCAGCAGATCGACCTCGAGTTCGCGGTCCGCCTCCGGGGTCTCGCCGCGGGGGCGGGTGCCGGCGATGGGTTCCGTACGGACGAAGTCACCGTTGCGTTCTAACAGGAGTTCGGGACTCGCGCTGACCAGATCGGCGGCGCGAAGTTCGAGCAGGCAGGAGTAGGGGGCCGGATTCACCCGGCGGAGGGCGTCGTAGGCGGCGACGGGGTGGACCGCCGCGGGGGCGGCGAGTCGCTGGGAGATGTTCGCCTGGAAGGTGTCGCCGTCGCGGATGTACGCCTTGACCCGGCGGACGCGCTCAGCGAACGCCTCGCGGTCGCAGTCGCTCTCGAAAGTTGCCTCGGTCGCGGCGACGGGCGGACCACCATGGCTCGGGTCGCCCGAGAGGGCTGCCTCCGCGAGTTCGAGTGCGCGCTCGCGGCCACGCTCGTAGGCCGCCTCGACGGCGGCGTCGCCGTCCAGCTCGACGCGCGGACAGGCCGTCACCCGCAGCGTGACCGGTTCGTCGTCGGCGTCGGAATCCGTCGCGGAGGTCGTGACACCGTCGCCTCCCTGGATTTCCCAGGCCGCGAGCCGGTCGTAGACGCGGCCCTCGAACCGGGGCAGTCCCCGATCGTCGTCGGCGTCGGTCGGGAGCTCCTCGAGCTCCCGAGCCACGTCGTAGGATAGCCAGCCGATCACACCGCAGGGGTAGGGGACATCACAGTCGCCACGAACGAGATCCTCGAGCGCCAGCCGACTCTCGAGAGCGTCTAGCGTGGGGGAGCCGTCGCCGCCTCGCGAGACCGCGTCCGCGCCGACAGTGAGCCGGTCGGTCGGGTCGACACCGAAGTAGCCCCATCCGGCCTGTCCGCCGGTCGTTTCGAGGAAGGAACCGTCGGATGTGCCGGGCTCGCGAGCCCGACGATACGCTAAAAACGGGTCCTCGACCTGAACGCGAACCTCGACGGGAACCCGGAGTTCGGTGGAGCCGGGGCGGTCGTCTTCGGCGCGAGAAGCGACGCTCGCATCTCGGCCGTCTGGAGCGCTGGAAACGGCCTCCCGGAAGGACGCGAGCGTGGTGACGACCTGCGGCTCCGTCATAGGCACAGAGAGGACTCGGCGGGGTAATCGTCTTGCGGTTCTCGGCGACGTTCGCCGCGGATCGCGACCGATGGACCGGTCAGCGGACTTCTGCCCGATTGATCCAGCCCTGGAGTCGCTTCTCGGAGATTTCAGTCTGCTCGGCGAGGTCGCCCGCGTCGGCAGCTGCCAGCTCAGTGACGGTCTCGACGCCCGCATCGGCCAGGCGGTCGGCGTAGGCCGGCCCGATTCCCTTGATCACGTCGACGGGTTCGCCCGCTTCCGCCTCGTCTGCAGCGTCGGAATCGTCGTCGCTCGAGGCAGCGTCGTCGACCTCGTCTGCAGTCTCTTCAGCAACCGCGTCTGCGGCGTCGCCTCCCTCATCCTCCTCGGCGGTCGCCTGGTCCGCAGCGGGGTCGGACTCCTCGACGCCCGAATCGGCTTCTTCGTCGCCGTCGGCCTCGTCGGCCGTGTCGTCGATTTCGGGTTCCGGCTCGTCCTCAGATGCCATCTCTTCGGGTTCGTCATCCGATTCGTCGACATCGGAGGTCGGTCTGTCGTCGGCCGTTTTCTCCGTCGAGGGCGCCGCGTCGGCGTCGGTCGGCCCTGCCGCTTCGCCAGGCTCGGCCGCCGACTCCGGCTCTGCCGGCGTCTGCGTCATCGAGTCAGTCGATCCGGCGGCCGAGGTGCCGGCTGCGGCGGCGTCGTCAGGTTCCTCGGTGCTCTCTATCGATCGCTCGCGTTCGACGGTTACGCTCACGTCGCGCGATCGCGCGGGTTCGTCGTCACCGCCGAGTCCGAGCAACGACTTTAGCTTCTGAATGAGTGCCATTTAGTGAATATTATCGACTCAGACACTTAAAGCCGTCCGGTTCTAGAGGTGTTCGCGGAGCGCCGCGTTCATCGGTTCGACCGGCGCGTCGACGTCGAGCCAGCGTTCGAAGGCGGCGACGCCCTGGTAGAGCAGCATCCAGGCGCCGTCGACCGTGGTGGCTCCCGCGGCCGCCGCGTCCCGGAGGAGGCGCGTCTCGAGCGGGCGGTAGACGGCGTCGAGGACTGCCAGCTCGCCGTGGAGGGCGTCGGCCGGAACCGGCGTCGCGTCTTCTTCCATGCCGACGCTCGTGGCGTTGACGAGGACGTCGGCCTCGGCGAGTCTATCGGGAAGTGCGCCGAGTCCGTACCCCGTCGCTCCGGGAACCGCTTGGGCCAGCTCGTGGGCGGTCGACTCGGTCCGGTTGGCGATCTCAACGGTTGCGCCCGCGTCGGCGAGACCGAACGCGATCGCTCGTCCCGCACCGCCGGCGCCGACGACGACGGCGTGCGCGCCGTCGATCGCGACGTCGTGGTCGCGCAGCGCGCGGATCGCACCCGCGGCGTCCGTGTTGTGGCCGGTCGGCGCATCGCCCGAGAAGTCGATCGTGTTCACGGCGCCGATGCGCTGGGCCAACTCGTCCGGTTCGACGACGTCGAGGACGTCCTGTTTGAACGGGATCGTCACGTTCAGCCCGCGAACGTCGAGCGCCTGGGCGCCCCGGACGGCGGCCTCGATCTCGTCGATCTCGGGTTCGAAGGTGACGTAGCGGGCGTCGATCCCGAGCGCCTCGTATCCCGCTTCGTGCATCGGCGGGGACAGCGAGTGGCCGACGGGGTTTCCGAGTAGTCCAAAGACGTGCATACCGGTCTCTGCTCGCGGAGGGATCATAATCAGTGCGGCTCGGCGCTGTTGTGGTTTCGGTCAAGGGCGGCCCACGGGGCAGGTCGGTCCGTTTATCCCCTGTTCACGAGTATCGCCGAACAGATCATGGCGCTCGGTCCCGACCTAGTGGTTCCCGTCGTCTTGCTGGCGGCAGGGATCGTTGCGCTCTACGTCGGCGCGGAGCTGCTCGTCTCGGGCGCTGGCGGGCTCGCGTTCGGAATCGGCCTCCGGGCGGCCACTGTCGGCGTCACCGTCATCGCGTTCGCGACGACCGCTCCCGAACTGTTCGTCGCGACCATCGGCGCGCTCGACGTCTCGACCGACGTCGGCCTCGGAGCGATCATCGGCTCGAACGTCGCCAACATCGGTCTCGTACTCGGGCTCGCAGCACTGATACGGCCGCTGTCGATCAGCACGGTCGCGATGACGCGCCACGTCCCGTTCATGGTGCTGTCGGCGTTCCTGCTGGTCGCGCTCGCGTGGAACGGGGAGCTGGGCCGACTCGACGGACTCGTGATGCTCGCCGCACTCGCGGGCTTTACCGCGTACCTGCTGTACTACGTCAACGCAGATCCCGCGCCGATGGTCGACGATCCGGACGCTCGAAACGGCGTCCAAGCACGTGACGTTGCGCTGGTCCTCGGCGGTTTGCTCGCGCTCGTGGTCGGCTCGCGGTGGCTGATCTCCGGCAGCGTCGATCTCCTCTCGGCGTTCGGCTTCTCCGATCTGTTCATCGGGCTCACGGTGCTCGCGCTCGGCACCTCCCTGCCCGAGCTCGCAGCGTCGGTCGTGGGAGCGCTGCGCGGAGAGACCCAGTTCGCGATCGGAAACGTGGTGGGTTCGAACGTCTACAACATCCTCGCCGTGCTCGGGCTCGTAGCGGTGATCACGCCGATCCCCGTCTCGTCGGGAACCCTGCGGTTCGAACTCCCCGCGCTCGTCGCGTTCACCGTCGTCCTCGTCGCGATGATGGGGTACGGGCGACGACTCACGCGCCTGGACGGACTCGCACTGCTCGCGGGCTACGTCGGCTTTATCTACCTGTTACTGCCCTGATCGGCTCCCCTGCTGTCGGCGGAACCCGACTTAGCTGGTGGGAACCGTCACGTATTCGGCCGCCCGCGAGCAACTGCGGACGTGATCGCGATCGTCGAGAGCCGAGCCGATCGGGCCTCAGAGCACATCTGCGAGCGCCTGCGAGAGCTCGCCGACTGGGAGCGGCGGGAAGACCCGAGCCAGCCGGACGCCAAGGGCGGGGGCACCTACGACCGCACCGACGCCTTCGAACTGCGGTCGTTCGAGCAGCGCCACCTCGAGATGGAGCATCCGGCGGCGGCGTTCTCCGGCGATCCAGACCTGCTGGTGTTCGCCTCCCGACACGCCGGCGAGACGGGGCCGTTGCTAACCGGTCACTTCACGGGAAACTTCGGCCCGGCAGAGTACGGCGGAGAAGACCGCGCGCTCGCCGCGGCGTGTCCGAACGCGCTCGTCCGATTCCGCGAGGCCGCCGCCGAGTACGCCCCCGAGGGCTACGACATCGGCCTCGAATGTACCCACCACGGCCCGACCGACGTCGGCTGCCCCTCGTTGTTCGCCGAACTCGGCAGTTCCGACGAGCAGTGGGACGACCCGGAGGGAGCGACGGCCGTCGCCCGCGCCATCCTCGCGCTGGCAGGCGTCTCCCCCCACCGCGAGCGCACCGTCGTCGGCTTCGGCGGCGGCCACTACGTCCCCCGATTCGAGCGTATCGTCCGGGAGACGCCGTGGGCTGTCGGCCACGTCGCCGCCGACTGGGCGCTCTCCGCGATGGGGGACCCCGCCGAGAACGAGGCGGTGATCGAGCGGGCATTCGTCGAAAGCGGGGCGGAGCTCGCGGTCGTCGACGACGACCGACCGGAGCTCGAAGGCGTGATCGAGAACCTCGGCTACCGAACCGTGAGCGAGGCGTGGCTCCGCGAGGTTGGCGACCGACCTCTCGAGCTCGTCGCGCGTGTCGAGGACGCGCTCGGCCCAGTTGCAGACGGCGTGCAGTTTGGCGAGCGCATCCCCGAGGCCCCCGCGGACGGCGATACCGGTGGTTTCGCCGTCGTCGACCTGCCTGCGGAGCTGGCCGCCGAAGCGGAGGGGATCGATCCCGACCGCGTTCGGCGGACGGTCGCCACCCACAGCGTCGCCTTCGAGACCGAAAACGGCGGCAGCCGCGTCGGCGAACGAGCGGCGCTCCCCTCGGACACGACTCTCGAACCCGTCGTCGAGGCGCTGGCGGAGATCCTCGAAGAATCCTACGAGACGGTTCGCGTAGAGTCGGACGCGGTCGTCGCCGAGGGGTTGGCGTTCGACCCATCGCTGGCCAGCGAGGCCGGCGTCCCGGAAGGGCCGAAGTTCGGCGCGCTAGCCAGCGGCTCGCCGGTCACCGTCGACGGGAAAACTGTCGAGCCGGGGGACGTTCGAGTCCGCCGAACCAGTCGCTTTCCGATTCCGTCAGGGACCTCGTCAGGTGATCGCGGATCTCCCACCCAGTAGGCGCTCCATTCACTCGAGTGACGCGATAGTAATATCGTATTACCGCGTCTGACGTTCGTCTGACGCCGAGGGGGAAAGGATATGATGCTTCATCATATAGAACGGCACAAGATGGACTCAATTATCGACGACGCCATCGACGAGGCCGAAGCCGACGTCGAGGGCGATTCGGAGGCGGTCGGCTACGAGGAGGATACCGGGACCGATGCCGACCCATCGGGAACGATGACCGACGACGAACTGCTCGACGTTCTCGACGACCTCCAGACAGACATCACGGTCGTGGGGTGTGGCGGCGCCGGGGGCAACACCGTAAACCGGATGGACGAGGAAGGGATCCACGGTGCAAAGCTCGTCGCCGCGAACACGGACGTCCAGCACTTAGTCGAGATCGATGCCGACACCAAGATCCTGATGGGAGAGCAAAAGACCGGCGGCCGCGGGGCCGGTTCGCTGCCCCAGGTCGGCGAGGAGGCTGCCCTCGAGAGCCAGCAGGACATCTACGACGCCATCGACGGCTCCGATATGGTCTTCGTTACGGCGGGTCTCGGCGGCGGTACCGGCACTGGCTCTGCGCCCGTCGTCGCCAAGGCGGCCCGCGAGGCCGGTGCACTCACCATCTCGATCGTCACGACGCCGTTTACCGCAGAGGGGGAGGTTCGCCGGACGAACGCCGAGGCCGGTCTCGAACGGCTGCGTGACGTCTCCGACACCGTCATCGTCGTGCCGAACGACCGGCTGCTCGACTCCGTCGGCAAACTGCCGGTCAAGCAGGCCTTTAAAGTCTCCGACGAGGTGTTGATGCGCTCGGTGAAGGGCATCACCGAACTGATCACCAAGCCGGGCCTCGTCAACCTGGACTTCGCCGACGTCCGCACCGTGATGGAACGCGGCGGCGTCGCGATGATCGGCCTCGGCGAGGCTGACTCCGAGGCGAAAGCCGAAGACTCTGTCAAGACCGCGCTCCGATCGCCGCTGCTCGACGTCGATATCTCCGGTGCGAGTTCTGCGCTGGTCAACGTCACCGGCGGCAACGACATGTCTATCGAGGAAGCCGAGGGCGTCGTCGAGGAGATCTACGACCGGATCGACCCCGACGCACGGATCATCTGGGGGACGTCGATCGACGAGAGTCTGGAGGGATCGATGCGAACCATGATCGTCGTCACGGGCGTCGAGTCACCCCAGATCTACGGTCGGCCGGAGGGCGAGGCCGTCCAGCCAGAGACCGAAGACGTCGACTTCGTCGACTGAGCGGACGATTGGCTGTTTTATCGGAGAGTTGCGCTTCGAACGAAGAGTTCGGAAGTGTCGAGCGTGAAGTGGATTCAGTTCGGCTGTCAGTCGTCGGCAGGTGCGGCGTCGCCCGCCGCTTCGACATCGGCCTCGATGCTCGGCGGATAGACACCGCGCTCGAGTTTGAGATCTGATTGGGGGCGAGCCATACAGGTCAGCGCGTAGCGTTCGGCTTCGGCCTCCGTGAGGCCGCGGGCGGCAGGCTGGGTGACCTCACCGTCGAGAATTTCGGCAGAGCAGGCCAGACACATCCCGACCCGGCAGGAGTACTCCTGGGCGATCCCTTCCTCGAGACACCGACTGAGGATTGTCTCTTTGTCCGAGCAGGTGATCGTCTCGCCGGTCCCGACGAATTCGACGGTGTACTCTGTCATACCCGCCGATACGAAAGACCTCCCTAAAACTCTTTATTCGCACCCCGCCAGATTGTGCCGACTAGCGGGTCGGAGGCGAGTTTTGCGCCGGCAGGCGGCGAAGTGCACATAAAACGTTTTCTTACCCGGGTGAGGACACACGACTATGAGTACGCAGGAGCAGTCAACCAACGCGACGACGACCGCAGCGGGTGCGCCGGACGTGGTCGTCGTCGGAGCCGGAACCGCCGGCTGTTACGCCGCGGCGACCGTCGCCCAGGCCGGATACGACGTCGTCGTCCTGGAGCGCAAGTCGGCCGAAGAGGCGGGCCACATCGCCTGTGGCGACGCCCTGAAGGGAGCCGACGCCTTCCCGGACGCCATCCCGAAATCCCAGCTGGAGCCCGCCTTTACGAACACGGGCGTTGACCATGGCCGATTCGAGATCCCCCAGGAGGACACCGTCCTCGAGATTCCGGTGCCGGGCGAACTCGCGGTGATCGACCGCTGGGAGTACGGCCGACTGATCATCGAGGGCGCAGAGCAGGCAGGCGTGCGCTTCGAGTATGACACCGTCGTCCAGGACGTCCTCCAGAACGACGACGGCCGCGTCGTCGGCGTCCAGGCGACAAAAAAGGGAACGCCCCAAACCTACGAGGCCGAGATCGTCGTCGACGGCGCCGGCTCGCTGTCGGTCCTGCAAGACACGGTCGACTTCTCTACGTCCACGTTCGACACCAACGTCACCTACTCGCAGTTCTGCTCGGCCTACCGAGAGATCGTCCACGTCGACGAGCCCGTCGAGTGGTCGGACGCACTCGTGTTCAAGCCGACCGAACGAGCCGCGGGCTACCTCTGGTACTTCCCGCGCACCGAAACCGAGATCAACGCCGGTCTGGGCTTCCAGATGACCGAAGAGCCGATGAAACTCGTCGAGGATCTAAAACGGGACCTCCGGGACCGACCCGAGTTCGCGGGCGCCCGCGTCGAGGATAAACTCGGCGCCGCCCTCCCGACCCGTCGGCCCTACGACTCGGCGGTCCACCCCGGGTTCGTCGCGGTCGGCGACGCCGCCGGCCACGTCAACCCCACGACAGGCGGCGGTATCGCCGGCGCGGCGTACGCTGGCAAGTACGCCGCGGACCAGGCGATCGAGGCCCTCGAAACCGGCCAGTACGGCGAGGACGTCCTCTGGAAGTACAACGAGCGCGTGATGGACCACTTCGGCGCCCGTTACGCCGCCTTAGACGTCTACAATATCCTCTCGACAGCGGTCGACGTCGACGACCTGATGGGACTGCTGGCGGCGATGCCTGGCGACAAGCTCGCCGACGCGCTGTACTCCGGCAGCACGGATATCGGCCTCAAGCTCAAACTCGAGGCGTTGGTGAAGAGCCGCGGCCACTGGGGCACCATCTGGAACCTCTACCAGACGAAACGGCGCGCAGACGAGTTGCTTTCCCACTACGAGACGTATCCGTCGAGCCCTGATGGCTTCGACGCCTGGCAGCGCCGCCGGGACGAGCTGATGGAGGACGTCTACGAGACGACAGGCGCCGATCCGAAATACTAGACACCGAAATTTTGTTCTGCGGTCTGCGACGGCGACGGCAGCTGCGCTGCCGCACGCCGTCGCGTCCCTCGACAAAATCATCAAAAGAGCGCGGAGCGCTCTTTTGGACAGCGAGGGACCGTAGGTCCCTCGGGCAGTCGACGCTTTGCGCCGACGACCTCGCGGGATCTTCGATCCCGCTCAGTTTCGATCAAAAGCACTCCTCCTTCTGTTCCGGGCCGCTTCGCGGTTCTTCACATCAGTCGTCGGCCCGCTCGGGCCTGCGGCCCTCGCGGTGAATGTTAGTGAATCTACACTCTACGACCGCCCCGCCCCAACCCGCTCGATCGCTCCCGAGAGGACCTCCACGCCGTGGCGGATGCTCTCTTCGTCGACGTCGAACGTCGCGGTGTGGTGCCCACCTGGGTGATCCGTGCCGATGCCGACGTAACAGGCGTTGCCGCCGTTTTGCTGTACCTCGCGCATGAGGAATGTTGCGTCCTCGCTGCCACCGAGTTCGGAGCGCTCGAGAACGCTGTCGACGCCGTCGACGTCGCTTGCGACGTCAGCGACGGTCCGGGCGAGGTCGTCGTCGCTCGTCGCACTCGGCGCCTCCGCGCCAGTTTCGATTTCGACCTCGCAGTCGTGCATTTCGGCGGCCGATCGGATGATCCGGCGGGCGTGGCGCTCGACGTGGTCTTTGAGAGCTGTCGTTTCGCCGCGTACCTCCGCGACGAGTCGGGCCTCCTCGGCGATCACGTTGGGGGCCGAGCCGCCCTCGACGACGCCGACGTTGATCCGGGTGGCGCCGTCGGCATGGCGCGGGATGCCATGAAGGTTCGTCACCGCCGTGGCGAGTGCCTGGTTGGCGTTGCGCCCCTGCTCGGGATGGCCGCCGGCGTGAGCGGACTCGCCCGTGAACGTCGCCTCGAGGTGGGCGACGGCGAGGAAGCCGTCGATGCCAGCGACGACCTCGCCGGTTGGGTGGTCGAGGCCGACGTGGACCGCGAACAGGTGGTCGACGTCGGTCAAGTGCTCGCTTTTCGCCATCGCCTTGCCGCCGCCGATAACCTCCTCTGCGGGCTGGAAGAACACTGTGAACGTCCCCGAAAAGTCACTCTCGACAATCTCACGGAGTACACCGACACCGATAGTCGCGTGGGCGTCGTGCCCACAGGCATGCATCGCGCCCTCGTGTTCGGACCGGAACCCCTCAGCCGCCGGACGGTGGTCGGAATCGGCTGACTCCGGGCGTGGGAGGGCGTCGATGTCGACGCGTAGTCCGATCGTTGGTCCCTCACCGCGTTCGATACCGGCGATAGCACCCGTGTACCCTCCCTCGAGCCGGGTGAGTACGTCCCTGTCGACGTCGTATCTACTCGCCTGCTCGTACCACGCGTCCAGCTCCGACTCGTCGGGAACGGCGAGCCGATGATCGGTTGCGAGCGCGTCCGGGCCAACGAAGAGTCCGTCCACGTCGAGTCGCTCGAGTTCGGCGACGATCCGCGCCGTCGTGTAGAACTCACACCAGGCGGGTTCGGGCCGCCGGTGGAGGTCGCGTCGCAGCGAAATGAGCGTCTCGTCCATACGTACGGATCGATAAGCGAAATGAAAAGCGTGCCGGGTGGTCAACAAATAGTGAATTTACAGCGATACGTTCAGCGAGAGTGGTTCCTCAGTACCTCGAAAGTGAACTTAGTTCCGACCACGCCCAACCCCGTGGACCTGTTCGACCTCGGCTTCGATGTGGACCGAATCGGGGAAGTTCTGTTTGGCGATGTTCCGCGCGAGGTTGTCGTGTCCGTGGATCTCGAGTTCTCGTTTGAAGACGGTGTACTGCCAGGAGGCAAACCGCCGGTCGTCGTCGGCGTGCAGTCGAGAGTGTTGGGGTACCGAGATCGTCTCTGGTGGATAGGAGTGAGGGCCCTTCAGAGCCGCACCCTTTCGCTCTGCAGTTTCTTTGATGTCCGAGACGATCCCATCGAGGGCGGCCCGGTCCCCGCTTTGGAGGGTCAGACGAGTGACGAAGGTCATAGCTGGTATCCTTGTCCACGGCGATAGCGTAAAAATCTCCCGAGATAGGCCGCGAGTGGACGACCAGTCCGATATTCTCTTAACGTCGTAACTGTTATTCCTGTTAATGGCAGTCGAAGCTACGAGCGCAGGCGCGATCCTCTTCCGCGACACGCGGGGCCGGCGCGAGTATCTTCTACTCAAGAGCCGCCCGGGCGACTGGGAGTTTCCAAAGGGCGGTGTCGAAGGAGAGGAAGAACTACAGCAGACGGCGATCCGCGAAGTAAAGGAAGAGGCAGGTATCGATCAGTTTAGACTTCTCGACGGCTTTCGCGAGGACTACAGTTACGTCTTCGAGGCAAACGGCACGACGATCCACAAGACCGTCCACCTCTTTATCGCGAAATCGTTCGAGGCCAGCGCCGAGATCTCGAACGAGCACAGAGACCTCCAGTGGCGCGACTACGAGCAGGCGGTAAACACCGTCACGCAGGACGGGCCGCGAGACATCTTGGAGGAGGCCCACGAGTACCTAGACGATCTCGAAGCCGCAGACGAGATCTAACTGGTAGAAGTGGACCGTCTCCGACCCGCGGGAGCGGCGGCTACGGCTATTTCAGTCTGTGACGCCTCGAAATATGTCGGACAAAGTTATTTTGCGGCGGATGCCGTGGGGCTGAGACGAATGAGACGCAGACGGGTGCTCGCTGCGAGCGGGTTGGTCGGGCTTGGTGGGGTGAGCGGCTGTCTCGATCGGCTGGATACGAGCGGGGGCGAATTGGAGACCGACGACGAGTCCGACGATACCGGCGGAGACGGCAAGCGCGAGAGCGGGTTCGAAAGGCGGGAGTATCCGGAGCCACCAAACGACCTGGATCCTGACGCCGTTCGGAGCCACGTAACAGCCTACGAGGAGGCCTACCAGTACAACACCACGCCACGGGCAGACAGTGTCTCTTTTTCCACGAGTTGCGACACGGTGATCGACCGCGAGGTCGACGAAGGCGTCGTTGCGAGTACGTACTGCGGACACAACTTCTCGAGTGAAGATGCGTCGGGGATGGGGTTTTCCGATCCCACCCTGTACCTCGTCACGACAGAGGAGACGAACCGCGTCGCGCCAGTGGAGCGAACGCACGACGACCCCTACGAGGGTGAGGAGACGTTCTCCGAGGAGACATCGCGGACCCCCGGCTGGCACGGCATCTGGATCACGAACTTCGACGCGCGCGAGCACGACCTCTACGTGCGAGCCACTCATCGGAGCGGTGACGACCCGGTGACGGTGTTCGAGCAAACGTTCGACATCCGAAGCGAGTTTGCCCGCCACATCACTCAAATCACCGCGGCGGAAGGAACGTACGAACTACACGCCGAGCTCGCTGACGGTGCCAGTACAACCGAGACGTTCGACCTTCCGAACACCAGCGTGCCGATCGTCCGTGGCTGGCTACTCGGCGCAGTCGTCGTCACGCCGGGAGGCGGTCTCGACGTGCGCGACCTGAGACTACCCTAACCGTCTCGACGTGCGCGACGTGGGGCTGCCCAAGGGTCACTCAAGCGCGTCGACTAGCGTTGCGAGCGTCTCTAGATCGTACTGCCCGGGTGCGGTTGCGGCGTCGGGATCGACCGGCGCGTAGCCGATTTTCGAGCCGTAGACGGGTGCTACCGCCCGCGTGTGGCTGCCTGGGGCTCCCATCGCCATCGTCGCGACCGTCAGTCCCTCGGTGGCGGCCTCGTGAGTCGCAGTAAGCACCGCGAGAGCGTCCGCGCGCGAGGTGGCCGTCACCGCGAGTTTGCCGACGTCCGCACGTTCCGCGCCCGCCTCGAGCGTTCGAACCAGTGACTCGCGGCCGGGTGTCCCCTCGAAGTCGTGAGCCGAGGCGACGACCGAGACGCTCCGGTCGCGGGCGGTCTCGAGAACCGCATCAGCCGAGCCATCCTGCACCGCAGCGAGTTCGACGTCGATCGCTGTGACGGCTCCGTGGGCAGTCGCCTCCGAGAGCGCCGCGAGGCGCTCGGCGTCGTCGCCCTCCCACTCGCCGCCCTCCCAAGACGCGCGGTTGGTCGCGAGGATCGGCAACTCGCCGTCGTAGCTCGCGAGCTGAGCGAGGGGCTCGTCGGCCAGGTCCATACGAAATTCGATGGCGTCTGCGTGCTCGCGGGCAGCCGGCTCCTCGGTCAGATCTGCGGTCGCCGCTGCCAGCACGAACGAGTCGAAGTCCATGCGCTCACGAGGTTGCGACCGTGGCAAAAAGGTTGCTTTCGGGTCTGACGACTCGGACTGCTCAGGCGACGCCGAGGGACTCTTCGGCCTCTAACAGCTCGTGGTAGCGGTTGCGGATCGTGACCTCGGAGATGTCGGCGACGTCGCTGACCGCGGCCTGGGTGGTCTTCTCGTTGGTGAGCAAGGCGGCAGCGTAGACCGCGGCGGCAGCGAGGCCGACCGGCGACTTGCCGGAGTGAACGCCCTTCTCCTTGGCGTTGCGAAGGAGGCTGCGGGCGCGGTGTTCTGCCTCGTCGGAGAGTTCGAGACCGGAGGCAAAGCGGGGGACGTAGCTCTCGGGGTCGGCAGGCTGGACTTCGAGGCCGAGTTCGCGTACCACGTAGCGGTAGGTGCGAGCGATCTCGTTTTTCTCGACGCGGCTGACGTCGGCGATCTCGTCGAGCGAGCGGGGGACGCCAGCCTGACGGGCAGCGGCGTAGACGCAGGCCGTCGAGACGCCCTCGATCGAGCGCCCGGGAAGGAGGTCCTCGTTCAGCGCGCGGCGGTAGATCACACTCGCGGTCTCGCGGACGTTCGTCGGCAGTCCAAGCGCGGAGGCCATCCGGTCAATCTCGCCGAGGGCCTGCTTCAGATTACGCTCTTTCGAGTCGCGGGTACGGAAGCGCTCGTTCCACTTGCGCAGGCGCTGCATCTTCTCGCGCTGACGCGAGCCCAGTGAGTTGCCGTAGGCGTCTTTGTTGCGCCAGTCGATGTTGGTCGACAGCCCCTTGTCGTGCATCGTGTTCGTCGTCGGGGCGCCGACGCGGCTCTTCTTGTTCTTCTCGGCGGCGTCGAACGCGCGCCACTCGGGGCCGCGGTCGACGGAATCTTCCTCGACGACGAGGCCGCAGTCTTCACAGACGGTCTCGCCGTGCTCGTCGTCGACGACGAGGTGGCCCGTACACTCGGGGCAGGCAAGGTCGCTTTCCTCGCTCTCTGCTTCCTCTTCGGTTGTTCGCTGTTCGCTACCTCGGACTCTGGTGTGTGGTGATGCGGGTGGCATACGATGGCTCCTGCTGCCCGGCCGAACGGCGGAAAAAGCCGGACTGGTTCGTTACCACCCTCGTTCAGCTACGCGCTTCATAAAGATTTCGGAATTAGATAGAAACGACCCGTCAAACCGGGTAATTCGCGGGAAGTGGCATTAAAGATCAAAACATTAAAGTAGAGAATGGCGAACCGAATCGCCCAAATCGCGGTAGGGCGAGACGAGAATATGCACGTCGCAGTCGGGAGTACGAACCCCGTGAAAGTCACAGCCGTCGCCGACGCCCTCGAGTCGTCCGATCCGACGACTGTACCGGTCGCGGTCGATTCGGGTGTCTCCGAACAACCGACGTCGGTCGCGGAAACGGTCAGGGGGGCACGGACGCGCGCCAAACGAGCCCTCGAGAGCGTCGCGGACGCGAACTTCGGCGTCGGGCTCGAGGGTGGGGTCGCAGAGTACGAGGGCGCCGATGGCCTCTTTTTGATCATGTGGGCGAGTGCGACCGATGGAGACCGCGTCGAAGTTGGCGGGGGACCGTCACTTCGACTTCCAGAACCCGTCGTCCGCCGCCTCGAAGCGGGGGCAGAACTCGGGCCTGTCATGGACGCACTGCTCGGTACGGAGGGGATCGCCGAGCGCGAGGGTGCCGCAGGTGTCCTGACCGGCGGTCGCGTAGACCGGGCCGGCGCCCTCGAGACCGCAGTCACATGTGCGTTCGGACCCTTCCTGACCGACCACTACCGTCAGTGAGCATCCCGAAAACAGTGTATTACCCGTCGTTGCCGACGAGAGTCATCAATACGTGTCGATTAACCGGCTGTACCAACGACTCGTTTCCACCCGGTTATTCGTCTGTTACCCTCGCCGAAAACCGCACGACTGCGCCGCATTAACCGGACGTACCAAACCCCCTAAGGCGAACGCTATCGTTCCGACGAGTATGAGTTCCGCAATGGCCCCCGACCTCACGAGCAAACAGCTGCAGATTCTCCAGTACCTCCGGGAGAACGGCGCGACCAAGACCTATTTCAAATCGCGGCTGATCGGACGGGAGCTCGGCATGACCGCCAAGGAAGTCGGCTCGAACATCACAGCCCTCCAGGACGGCGACTACGACGTCGAGATCGAAAAGTGGGGCTACTCCTCGAGTACCACCTGGAAGGTCAACGTCTAACCGGACACACTCGGCCACCTGAGTGGACGGCTTTTTTTGCGTGTCAAACAATGTGATAGCGGATAGCCATAGACCAACCACTGGGAGTCGGCAAAGACACCGTCCCAGAAATACACTCTCTGTCAAAACTGAATTGACCTACTCGTCGTAGATGGAGACGGCACGCCGTAGCTGGTGACCTACCCGTCGTAGGTGAGCAGTTCGTTCGCCTCCCGGGCGAACGTCCGGGCGTGGCTACCGAACGAGTCGGCATGTCGGACGAGCAAGAGGAGAACGGTCTCCGGCCGCTCGACGGCGTACCCGTCTTCCCGGGAGAGTAAGCCCGCCTCCTCGAGTTCGCCAGCGTACTTGCTCACCGTGGGCGGCGAGACGTCGAGTGCGTCAGCCAGGTCGCCGGCGCTGGCGTCGGGATCCCGAAGGAGTTCGATCACCATTCCGCGTGGCGTTGCTCGGCGGAGGTATCCAAGCGCGTTCTTCTCGAAGTTATCGAAGCGGTTCGCGAGGACAAAGCGCTTGTAATCACCGTCGCTGTAGGCCTCGATGGTACCCTGTTCTTCGAGACGTCGAAGATGGTGTTGAGTCTCACCGGTCCCCAGCTGGAGATCGTCTCTGACCTTCGAGAAGTGTGCGCCGGGAGTCGTCGAAAGGTAGCCCGTGATCGCGTCTCGGGCGTTACTCTCGCCGGATTCCGCCACAGCAGAATCTGAAAAGTTCGCCAGCGGCGCGGCGGCGCCAACGGCGGCGAACCTTCGTAGGGTCGATCGTTTCCGCTCGTCGACCCTCTCGGACGGTGCCATTCATCCCACTAGATGAGACGGGCGGTAAAACGCGTTTCGCTCCGCCTCGTTCACCGAATGCTAGACGTTTCAGTCCCTGCCGCCTTCGAACTCCTGATCCATCTCCTCGATAACGGCGTCCGGATTGGAGATCGTCGAGGCATCTTTACCCTCTTTGATCGCCTGCGCCTGTTGCTCGAGCTCTTCTAAGTCCATCTCGGCTTCTTCGTCGATCTCGCCGATGATCTCGGCGATGTCATCGAGACCGATCAGCTCACGCGTTTCATCGTCGAAGTCGAGACTCTCTAACTGGCTTTCGCCCTCGCTGACGTCACTGCCAGTGAGGTGCTTGCCGTACCGGCCGAGCATCGAGGAGAGCTCCTGTGGGAGGACGAACGTCGTCGACTCGCTCTGACCGATCTCTTTGAGCGTGTCCATCCCCATATCGATCACCGCTCGCTCGCCCATCGATTCTGCAGACCGCGCACGAAGGACGGTCGAGATGGCGTCACCCTGTGCTTCGAGAATCTGGCTCTGTTTCTCACCCTGGGCGCGGATGATGTCACTCTGTTTGTCACCCTCTGCCTTCTCGACGGCACTGCGCCGTTCACCCTGGGCCTCGAGAATCATGGCACGGCGCTTTCGCTCTGCGGAGGTCTGTTGCTCCATCGCGCGCTGGACGTCCTTCGAGGGGTTGACCTCGCGGACCTCGACGGACTCGACGCGGATCCCCCACTCGTCGGTGGGCTCGTCTAACTCCTGGCGGATGCGTGCGTTGATCTCTTCGCGCTTCGAGAGCGTGTCGTCGAGTTCCATATCACCCAGCACCGCTCGGAGCGTCGTCTGGGCCAGATTCGAAACTGCCTTCTTGTAGTTGTCGACCTCTAAGAACGCCTTCTTCGCGTCCATCACTTTGATGTAGACGACGGCGTCGGCGGTCACCGGCGAGTTGTCTCGGGTGATCGCCTCCTGGCGCGGAACGTCTAAGGTCTGGGTTCGCATGTCGAACCGATAGGTTCGAGAGACGAACGGCGGAATGATGTTGATACCGGGTTCGAGGAGCTTTCGGTACTCCCCGAACACTGTAAGTGCTCGTTTCTCGTAGGCGTCGACGATCTCGACGGCGCTTAACAGTGCCGCGATGACGACCACGAGCACCAGCGCACCGACTAGCAGTCCGACTTCGGCGACTTGCAGCGGGAGTAACTCCGGAACCATATCGGAACTTGTTACGGTACCCTCAAAAGCGTTCCCTTACTCGATCAACATGATTCGGGCGCAAGAGGAGACGAAGCCATCGACCGGCGTACTATCGGTCGGTTTCGAGTTCCTCGTCAGTCTCGGGTTCGTCGTCGGTATCTGTGGTCGTCTCGTCCTGATCAGCCTCTGTCGCACCCCGGGCTAGCGCGCGGTCGATCTCGTCGGACTCGATGGCGCCGAGTGCCTCGACGGTCAGGACGTTCCCCCCACCGGGGTCGAGTACGATGATCTCCTCGCCGGCTTCGATCTCGCCGCTGGTCGTCCGCGCCGTGTAGTACGGTGAGAACCCACCGGCGTCGAGTTTGACCTCGCCGCCGCGAGCGGTCACAGTCTTTGTCACATATCCGGTCGCACCGGCCAGCGAATTCGAATCTGAGGTCTGTGCCGTCCCCTTCCCGCCGTAGAAGTCGAACTCGCGGTAGACCCACGACGCCGCGCCGCCAATGACCAGCGTCATCGCCGCGAGGGCGAGAATCAGCGCCGTCCCGCCGAGGATGGGACCGAGCAACAGCCCGAAGAGGCCAGCGCCCGCCAGTGCCACGCCGATCACGATGAGGTGGGCACCCGGAGAGACGGCTTCCATCGCCATCAGCACGAGCCCCGCTGCGAGCAACAGCAGCGGCACGTTCGCCAAGAGAGATTCGACCATAGGCGGCGGTAAGGTCTCGGCCCGATTAAATGTTTAGTGCCGACACCGCTCAGCCGAGCGCGACGGTGAACAGCCGAGACATGATCAATAGCATGACCAGCGCGCCGAGGGCGACGAACAGCGCGTTCTCGAACGTCGGCGTTCCGGGTTCGACGGGCGCGGAACTGGGTTCCGGTGCGTACGACTCCGTCTCGGCTCCGTCTGAAGAGATCACGTTAGCCGGTTCGTCGCCCTCGTTCCCGTCGTTTGCCGCCGAGAGATCGATCGGCACTCGCCCCCAGTCCTCCTCGGCCGGTGTCGTCTCGCGGCCACTCACCGGGCCCGGGTCGGTACCCGAATCGGACCGGTCATCCGAGAGCCCCGCATCCGCCCGCCGGTCGTCCGCGCGGTGATCGTCGGTCATAGGGAGTTCTAGCGGACGGGCGATGAAAAACCCGCGGTCGTCAAACGCGATAGCGGGGATCGATTCATACGATAGAGGTGGCCGATCCACGCGAGTAGAGGGGGTCGGTGGCGCTTACGTCCCGGCGGGAGCGCCCTCGCGAACCCAGACGGCCATTCCGGTGTCGAAGGCATCGATGGCGTCGGCGCTTAGCTCTGCGCGACCTACTGCGAGCAGTCCGCCATCCTCGTGGACGACGAGAACCTCATCGCCCGGCCGGATCGCCCCGTCGACGTCGCAGACGAACTTCGCGAAGACGTTCTTTTCGTCGCGGACGAACGGCTCACTCTCGTCGTCAACGACGACCCGGTAGCCGGGCTCGGGGAGTGCAGCGTCGAGGCGGCGACCGCCGGCCAGTCCGAGCGTGAACCGGCCGTCGGTGCCAAAGGAGACGAGTCGGCCGTCGTCGCCGTGGACCTGCTGTGGTCGACCGGAGGTAGTCCGCCTGATCGTCAGCGGTTCCGCGGGTGGAAAGAGGGCACGCCCGGCGCCGGCACCGAACTGGTAGTCCGCAATCGTCCGGAGCGTGTCGGCGTCGTGGCTCCCGGGAGAGTCGCTCATCGGTCGGGGTTAGCGGGGGGACGCCGAAAGGCTGTCGACGTGGATCGGCCAACCGTGGGACGTTCCATACGCGATCCGAAGCGTTACAGGAGGAAGGTGTCGGGATCCTCGCCGAGATCGGTAAACGCGTCGGCGGCCTCGATCAACTCCTCGGCGGTCGAGGACTCGAAGGCCATCACCTCGACGCGGACGCCTTCGTGGCGCAGGTGCGAACAGAGCCGCGAGAAGTCGCCGTCGCCGGTACAGAGCACGAGCGTGTCGATATGGTTCGCAAGCGTCACCGCGTCTAAGCTCATCCCGACGTCCCAGTCGGCCTTCTTCGAGCCGTCGGCGAACGTCTTGATGTCCTTGATCTTCGTCTCGAAGCCGATATCGATCAGCGCGTCGAAGAAGCTCTCCTCGTCGGTGGCGTCGGCTCGGATGACGTAGGCGATCGCACGGGTGAGTTGGCGCCCGTCGACGGCCTCCGAGAGGAGATCTGAGTAATCGATATTTCGGCTATAGATGCTTTGGGCGGTATGATAGAGATTCTGGGAGTCCGCAAGAACCGCCACGCGCTGATTCGGATGAATGTCGGTCATATGCTAGTGTGTGCAGGGCACACGTAAAAAATCCGCGTCAGCGGTCGTGAGCGCGGTGGTTCGAATCGGGTCCGTTCACGGGGCGCAGATGGCCCCGTCACGGCGACCGGCGACACTCAGTAGCGCAGTTTCTCGATACGCTTCTCCGTTGGCGGGTGGGTGGCGAACAGCGTCGCCATGAGTCCGCGCTCGGAGTTGAAGATACAGAGGGCAGCCTGGCCCTCGTCGACGGTCGACTCGCGGTTCTCGGCGCCCTTCGAAATCTTCTCTAAGGCGCGTGCAAGCGGCTCGCCGCTGCCGATGTACTGACGGGCATCATCGTCGGCGACGTACTCGCGGTACCGCGAGATTGCCATCACCAGCACCGTGACCAGCATCTGGGCGAAGATCGAGAGGATCCAGCCAACGATGAAGCCGCCGGGGTTGTCCTCGCCTGCGAACACGTAGACGAAGTAGACGGCGTAGCCGACCATCATCCCGATGGAGCTGCCGACCGTCATCATCAGCACGTCGCGGTTCTTGATGTGTGCGAGTTCGTGGGCGATGACGCCCTCAAGTTCGTCGCGGTCGAGCAGCCGGATGAGTTCCTCACTGACGACGACGACACCGTCGCCTTTGCGGCCGGTCGCGAAGGCGTTGGGGACGCCCATCTGCTGGACCATCAGTTTGGGCTTTTTGATCCCCATGTCGCGGGAGAGCGACTCAGTCATGTGGTGAATATCGGCGTACTGGCCGTCTTCGGGCATCTCTTCGGCCTTTCTGGTCGCGGCCCAGGTTCCGATCTTGTACTGGATGAACGGGAAGGTGATCAGGAGCAGGAGGACGATCGGCCAGGCTCCGGTGCCGAGAAACGCCAGTCCGACGGCCCCGACGAACAGATACAGTGCCGCCAGCATCGAGCCGACGACGAACATCCGAAGCTTCAGTCCGAAGTCTGTCATGGGCAAACCTTGGGAGGCAATCGGGATAAGTTTCGCGGAATATCAGTCCCGAGAGTCTGTCGGCGACGCTCGGATCGGTGGGGTGGACACGACGGGCCGGAGAAAAGTCACAACCGATAAGTTCGTCCGCACTCGTTGTTCGAGCATGTCCCGAACCGCTCGTATCGCCGTCGGCACCACAGCGAGCGGTCCGGTCTCTCGTCTTCTGAAAAAGCCCGTCTGAGAGCGCTCACTGCGGGAGTGGCGATCCCGTCGCGGGCGCGATCCGACGCAACTCACACGGCGATCAGATTCACTGACCAGGCAGCTACCACCCACCCAACGCATGACGAACAATATCGACTTCACGGGCGTCTTTCCGGCGATGTGTACGCCCTTCGACGCGGACGAGCGAATCGACTTCGAAACACTCCAGGCCGACGCACAGCGACTCGAGTCCGCCGGCGTCGACGGGCTCGTTCCCGTCGGCTCGACCGGCGAGTCGGCGACGCTGACCCACGACGAGCACGTCCGGGTCGTCGAGGCGGTCATCGAGGCCGTTGACGACGTTCCGGTCATCGCGGGCACAGGCTCGAACAACACCCGCGAGGCGATCGAGCTCTCAGAGCGCGCTGCCGACGCCGGCGCCGACGGACTCCTGCTCATCTCGCCGTACTACAACAAGCCCGAACAGCGCGGCCTCGTCGAACACTACCAAACGGTCGCCGATGCGGTCGACGTTCCCCAGATCGTCTACAACGTCCCCTCGCGGACGGGTCGAACGCTCGAGCCCGACACGGTCGTCGAGCTGGCCAACCACTCCAACATCGCGGGCTACAAGGCCGCCGAGGGCGATCTCGGCGCGATCGGCGAGATCGTCGAGCGTACGCAGGAGGCCGAGTTCGAAGTGCTCTCGGGCGACGATCCGCTCACGCTCCCGATCCTCTCGATCGGCGGCACAGGGGCGATCAGCGTCGCCGCCAACGTCGAGCCCGAGCGGACCGTCGCGATGGTCGGGGCAGCTCTGGAGGGCGACTACGACCGTGCGAGAGCGCTCCACCACGAGCTCGGCCCGCTATTCCGGGCGCTGTTCGTCGAGACGAACCCGATTCCCGTCACCGAGGCGATGGCGATCCGCGGTCACGGACCAGCCCGGCTTCGCCCGCCACTGACCCGCCTCGCAGAGGAGTACCGCGAGGAGCTCGAAGCCGTCCTCGCCGACCTCGAGACTGAGCAGACGACGGTCGCCGACGCGGAGGAGGACCGATGACGGTCGGCATCGGCGTCACCGGCGCGACGGGTCGGATGGGACGTGAGGTGATCGCCGCGGTCGAGGATCACCCCGACTGCGAAATCGCGCTGGCGGTCAATCGCGACCCCGACGGCGAGACGGTCGACGGAGTGGAGATCGAGCCGGCGGCGGAACTCGCCGATCATCTCGATCGGGGCGAGGTGGACGTCGTGATCGACTTCACTGGTCCCGAGTCGGCGCTCGCGTACGCCGAGGCCTGTTCGGACGCCGGCGTCGCGTTCGTCACCGGGACGACCGGCTTCACGGATGCCCAGTTCCAGGAGCTGCGGGCGACGGGAAAAGCGATCCCCGTCTTGCACGCGCCGAACTTCTCTCGAGGCGTCCAGGCGCTCGTCAACGTCGTCGGACGGGCGGTGTCGGACCTGCCGGGCTACGACGTCGAGGTCGTCGAGGCCCACCACAACGGGAAGCGCGACGCGCCCAGCGGAACCGCAAACAGGCTCGTCGAGGAGATCGAAACTAACGGCGACTTCTCCGGGCGCACCCACGGCCGCGAGGGCGAACAGCCTCGGGAAGCCGGCGAGATCGGAATCCACGCGCTTCGGGCGGGAGACGTCTCCGGCGAGCACGAGGTCATCCTCGCGGGCAACCACGAGGTGCTTCGGCTGGGCCACCGCGCCGAGGACCGCAGCGTCTTCGCCGTCGGGGCGGTCGACGCCGCCGTCTGGATCGCCGACCGGGACGCGGGCTGGTACGACTTTTCGGACGCGATCGCCGAATAGGGGGACGAAACCCCGGAAACGCGAGCCGAATGAGTGGAATTTTAGCCCTGCACGCGCCAGTTCCGGGTAGCCATGAGTGCACTCGAATCGGATATCGTCGAGTTGTGGGAACGCAAGGAAGCTGGTGAAATTGACGCGGTCTCGGCGGGCGAGGACGCCCTCGCGACCGTAGACGAGTTCCTCGCGGCGCTCGAAGCCGGCGACGTTCGCGCGGCCGAACCGGTGGACGGAACCTGGGAGGCAAACGAGTGGGTCAAGCAGGGCATCCTGCTGAACTTCGGGCTGCGGGAGACCGTCCCGCGCGAGTACGGCGGCGTCACCTACCACGACGTGCTGCCCCTCGCCGACACCAGCGGGTACGGCGACCGCGGGAGCCGGAACACGCCCGACGGGACGGTCGTCCGACAGGGCGCCCACATCGGCTCGGACTGCATCCTGATGAGCCCGGCGTTCGTCAACATCGGCGCCCACGTCGGCGACGGGACCCTCGTCGACTCCTGTGACACCGTCGGCTCGTGCGCCCAGATCGGCGAGAACGTCAAACTCGGTGCGAACACCCTGATCGGCGGCGTCTTGGAACCGGTCGAGGACGCGCCCGTGATCGTCGAGGACAACGTCTCGCTGGGTGCGGGCTGTCGCGTCACCTCCGGCTTCGTCGTCGGCGAGAACTCGGTCGTCGGCGAGAACACCCTGTTGACGCCTCGAATTCCGGTCTACGACCTGGTCGAAGAGGAGGTCGTCTACGGCGAGCTGCCCGCAAACCGGCGCGCGTTCACCCGGTTCGTCGAGTCCTCGGTCGGCGATCACGACCTCTTCGAGGGCGGCGCCTACAAGCCCGCCGTCGTCGCGACGGATCTCGAGGACCGCACCCTCGAGGCGACCGAGCGCGAAGACGCGCTTCGCGAGTAGGATCGGACGTCTCGTTTTCGAACTCGGCTACAGGTAGTGAACAGCGGTCGGTCTCGACAGCGTCGCTGCACCATGCACTCGATACCTGCTACGAGACGCCAGTGGATCCACCGCAGCGCCAGCCCGGCCGCTCGGTCAGGTTCGAGTGTACCCGAACTCGTGTCTCGGCTCGCTGAGCGGAATATCTTTGCAATCTACACACAATTCGTCCTACGTCACAGACCATCAATCACGAATTTCAAATAGAAATTCTGCATTCCAAAACATATTTTCCCATTCAGGGCAGCTATCGGTTACAGATGATCTTTGAGTACAACGCAGCGGGACGAACGATGCCGAGCACGCCGATGGTCGGCGTGAGTAGCGATGACCGACGAATGCAGACGCCGATGGTCGGTGCGAACACCGGCGCTCAGCTACCGCAGACGCCGATGGTCGGAAGCGGACAAACCACGACCGCACCCCGGCCGCCGATGCGTTCAACTGCCCCTGACCGATCCGACTGAACGACGAACAACGGTCGGGTCGGATCGCATCCCACTTTCGCCGTCTCAAACCCAAACGCTTGAATTCGCGGGGTCGCTTGAGATAGTCAATGACCGACCTCGTGGACTCGCCGGCAGTCCGCCGGCTTGCAGACTGGGACGGGGAGCGGCTCGAATCGCTCGCCGCAGAGTACGACACGCCGCTGTACGTGACAGACGTAGACCGGGTGAAAGAGAACTACGCCCGATTTTCCGCTGCGTTCCCCGACGCGCACGTGATGTACGCAGCGAAGGCCCACACCGGAAAGGCGGTTCTCAACGCCGTCCTCGAGGCCGGCGGCGACATCGAGTGTGCCGCCTGGGGTGAGCTCCAGCGCTCGATCGACGCGGGCGCGGATCCGAACACGCTCCAGTACACCGCGGTCAATCCGCCGGCGCACGACCTGGACTACGCCGTCGATCTCGCAGACGGCGCGCCTGGACTGACGATCACGATCGGTGCGACCGATACGCTCGACCGCCTCGCCGAGCGCGGCTACGACGGCCGAATCGCGATCCGGATCAACCCCGGGATTGGAACGGGCCACCACGAGAAGGTCGCGACCGGCGCCGACGCGAAGTTCGGCATCCCCTACGAGCAGGTTCCCGAGGTCGCAGACCGCGTGCGAGAGGAGTTCGAACTCGTCGGGCTCCACGCCCACGCCGGCAGTGGCGTGCTGACCGCCGATCTCGAGGACCACTGCCGAGCAATCGAACGCGTCGGCGAGATGGCCCGCCGTGTCGACGACGCTGATCTGGAGTTCGTCGACGTCGGCGGCGGCTACGGCGTTCCCTACCGCGAGGAGGAGCCGCCGCTCGACCTCGAGAAGACGGCCGAAATGGTCCGCGACGCGGTTGGCGACCTCGACGCCCAACTGAAACTCGAGCCGGGACGCTATATCGTCGCCGACGCCGGACTCATCCTGACCGAAGTCAACACGATCAAAGAGACGCCGGACACGACCGTCGTCGGGGTCGACGCCAGCCTCTCGACGCTGATTCGACCCGCGATGTTCGGCTCGTACCACCCGATGCTGAACGTCACGGCGCCCGACCGAGAGCCCCACGAGGTGACCGTCGGCGGCCCGGTCTGTACGAGTGCGGACGTCTTCGCCCACGACCGACCGATCGCCCGTCCGGAGCGCGGTGACGTGCTCGCAATCGGCAATGCGGGCTCCTACGGCTACGAGCTGGCCAACCAGTTCCACTCACAGCCAAAGCCGGCCGAGGTCGCCCTTGAGGGCGGTGAGGCGCGAATAGCTCGGCGCCGAGAGACGCTCGACGATGTGACGCGCCTGGAGCAGTAACGACACATGAGCTTCGACATCGAGGCGTTCCACGCCGACGCGGTCCGGACACCCTCCCACGAGGACGTCTCCGAGATGCGTGAGCTGCTGTGCGAGACGCTTCGAGAGGCGGGTATCGAGCCGGAGGTAGACGAGCTCGGCAACGTGATCGCGAGTCGAGGCCCCGGAGCGTCGGGAGCCGACGAGGCGAACGAGAACGGCGAAACAGAGGGGCCACACGTCGTCCTGAACACCCACATCGACACCGTCGCACCTCACGTCCCCTACGAACGCGACGGCGACGTCGCCCGGGGACGCGGCGCCTGCGACGCGAAGGGCCCGCTCGCGGCCCTGCTCGCAGCGTTCCTGCGGGTCGAACCGGAGGCGGGAACGATCACGCTCGCGATTACACCCGACGAGGAGACCCTGATGACGGGTGCCGAGGGGCTCGCGGGTCGGCTCTCGGCAGATTGCTACATCGTCGGCGAGCCGACTGACCTCAACGTCTGCGTCGCCGCCCGCGGGCAGTGCGAGGCGACGATCACGGTGACGGGCGAGGAGGGCCACGCCGCCAGCGTCCCCGCCGAACGAAACCCCGCGTTCGGTGTCTCGAACGTGCTCGCCGCGCTTCGGACGTTCGACGAAGAGACGGGAACGGACGAGGATCCCGTCCTCGGCGAGCCGAAGCTGACGCCCACCGTTCTCTCCGGCGGCGAAGCGCCCAACCGGGTTCCACAGCGGTGTCAAGTCACGGTCGACCGCCGGAGCGTCCCCCCGGAGACGAGCGAGGAGTTCGAGGCGGCGCTGGCCGAGTACCTGGCGGAGCGCGTCCCCACCGAGCTGTCGATCTCGGTCGATCTCATCCGGCCGGACACGCCGTTTCCGAAGGCGTTCGCGACCGACGAGAGTGAAGCCGTGGTGCGGGCACTACAGGCAGAAAGCGGCGGCGACGTGCGCCCGTTCGGCGCGGCGACCGAGGCCGGCTTCTTCGCCGCCAACGCGCCGACGGTCGTCTTCGGGCCCGGCGTCCTCGCCGACGAGGAGGGCGCGGTCGCACACGCGGAACGCGAGTACGTTCGCGTCGCGGAGATCCACCGGGCGGCCGACGCGATCGAGGGCGCTGTCCGGCGCCTGCTAGAGTGACGGCAAAGCAGAGGAACGAAGGAGGACGTTATTGTGAGAGGTCGTCGACGAGGTCGTCGGCAACGCCCGTGTAGGTCGCCGGGGAGAGCGCGCGCAGCTCCTCGCGAACGTCCTCGTCGACGTCGAGTTCGTCGAAGAGAGTCTGAAAGTCCGCTAGGGTGACGTTCTTCCCGCGGGTGAGTTCCTTGACTTGCTCGTAGGCGTCGTCTTGTCCTTCCCGGCGGAGGATCGTCTGGACCGCCTCGCCGATGATTTCGGGGGTGTTCTCGAGCTCCTCGCGCATGACGTGCTCGTTGGGGACGACCTTTCCGAGTCCGGCGGCGGTCTTCTGGTAGCCGATGAGACAGTGAGCGAAGGCGGCGCCGATATTTCGCTTGACCGTCGAGTCCGAGAGGTCGCGCTGGAGCCGGGAGGTCGTCACGTAGTCGCCGAGGAAGGCGAGGTCGGAGTTGGCCTTCGAGAGGTTGCCCTCGCTGTTCTCGAAGTCGATCGGGTTGACCTTGTGGGGCATCGTCGACGACCCGGTCTCGCCGGCGACGGTCTCCTGACCGAGGTAGCGATCCGAGACGTAGAGCCACATGTCCCGGTCGAGGTCGAGGAGGACGGTGTTCGCGCGCTCGAAGGCGTCGAACAGCGCCGCGATGTCGTCACAGGGGTTGACCTGCGTCGTAATGGGGATGAACTCGAGGCCCAGCCCCTCGACGAAGTCGCGGGCGAACGCCCGCCAGTCGACGTCGGGGTAGGCCGCGACGTGGGCGGCGTACGTTCCCGAGGCGCCACCGAGCTTGCCGGCGAGTGCGTCGGTCGCCTCGCGGATGGTTGCGGTCGCTCGACCGAGGCGGGCGGCGTAGACGGCCATCTCCTTGCCGAACGTCGTCGGCGTCGCGGGCTGGCCGTGCGTCCGGGCGAGCATCGGCAGGTCGCGGTACTCTCGAGCCATCCTGGCGAGAGCGTCCTGAACGTCGTAGAGTTGGGGCAAGAGCACCTCGTCGACGGCGTCCCGGATCAGCAGTCGGTGGGCGAGGTTGTTGACGTCCTCGCTGGTGAGGCCGAAGTGGATCCACGCGGAGGCGTCGCTCTCGTCGGAGAGGCGGTGGCGAATGAAGTATTCGACGGCCTTGACGTCGTGGTTGGTCGCGTCGAACTCCTCGTGACCGTCCGTCTCGAGCTTCTTCACCAGCTGAGCGTCCTCTTCGGCGAAGTGGCGGTAGAGGCTGCGGAGTTCCTGACGAGCGGCGGTGTCGAGTTGGAGTGGCGTCACCTCGGCGTCTGCGAGCGCGATCAGGTACTCGGCCTCGACGCGGACGCGGGCCCGCATCAGTGCGGCCTCGCTGGCGTACGGCGAGAGAGGGGCCGTTCGACCGTCGTACCGGCCGTCTATCGGCGAGACGGCGTACAGCGCGTTCGTGTCGGTCATGTGAGAGCGTGTTGTACCGCAGCGCAAAAGCGTGTCGAAGCGCGTCCGATGCAGAGGTCGTTCCTGTACATACTCTCGTACGAACCACCGTACTGTTTAGGCAAAGTAATGCACAGGTGTGGATACAATTCGACCCGAGACCGCAACCACTTTCTCGCTCGCGAGCGCCACATCGGGTATGACGCGCATCGCCGGGATGGCCGGCAACCGAGGGCGTAACCTGTTGAACATCGCCGACCGAGCGCCGGGCGGCGCCGAACTCGCCGTGGTGCTTACGAACAGTCCGGACGCGCCGGTGCTCGAGGCCGCCGCCGAGCGCGGGATTCCGACCGAAGTCGTCCCGCGCGAGGGGGCGAGCCGCCGGGAGCACGAGGCCGCCGTCAACGAGGCGCTCGCCGACTACGAGTTCGACCTCGTCTGTCTGGACGGCTATATGCGCATCCTCTCGGAGACCTTCCTCGAGGCCCAGCCGACGACTATAAACGTCCACCCCTCGCTGCTACCCGCCTTCCCCGGGACGGACGCCTGGGGCGACGCGCTCGACGCGGGCGTCTCGGTGACGGGCTGTACGGTCCACGTCGTCACGGACGCCACCGACGACGAGGGCGACGTGATCGAGTCAGAAGTCGACGCCGGCCCGATCGTCACCCAGGAGCCGGTCCCGATCTACGAGGGAGACGACGCCGAGGCGCTCAAAGAGCGCGTCCTCTACGAGGGCGAGTTCCGCGCGTACCCCCGCGCCGTGAAGTGGTTCGCCGAGGGCGCGGTTTCAGTAGATGAGGGCGCCGGTGAGGTGACCGTCGACGCCGACACCGCCGACGCCGAGGACGGCGACGAACTCCCCTCACGCCGGCTGACTTCGAGCGACCGCGTCGACACCCTCCGATACGGGGAGAACCCCCATCAGAACGCCGCGGTCTACGCCGACTACACCTGCGAGGAGGCGAGCGTCGTCCACGCAGACCAGCTAAACGAGGGCGCCAAAGCGCTCTCGTACAACAACTACAACGACGCCGACGGCGCGCTCAATCTGATCAAGGAGTTCGACGAGCCCGCCGCGGCCGTCATCAAGCACACTAACCCAGCGGGCTGTGCCACGGCCGATTCGCTGGCCGAGGCCTACGAGAAGGCCCTCTCGACGGACCCGATGAGCGCCTTCGGCGGCATCGTCGCCCTGAATCGCGAGTGCGACGCCGCCACTGCAGAACAGATTACGGACTCGTTCAAGGAGGTCGTCGTCGCACCCGGCTACACCGATGAGGCCCTGGAGGTGCTCTTCGAGAAGGATAATCTGCGCGTGCTGGATGTTGGTGGCGAGGCGCATAGCGCCTCGGATGCGAGCGGCGACGAGCCGCGAGCGCTCGGAGAGGGCGAGACCGAGCGTTTCACAGAAAAACCGATCGTCGGCGGCCGACTCGTCCAGGAGCGCGACGACCAGTCGGTTTCGATCGACGACCTGGAGGTCGTCACCGAGCGCGAGCCGACCGACGAGGAACTCGAGTCGATGGTGTTCGCCTGGCAGACGCTCAAACACGTCAAGTCCAACGGCATCCTCCTGACGAAGGGAACCGAGACAGTCGGCGTTGGCATGGGCCAAGTTTCGCGCGTCGACGCAGTCCGGCTGGCCGCGATGAAAGCCGACGAGCACGCCGAGGGGAAAGACGCCGAGGGCGCCGTGATGGCCTCGGACGCGTTCTTCCCGTTCCCGGACGGCATTGAGGAGGCCGCCGACGCCGGAATCGAGGCGGTCGTCCAGCCCGGCGGCTCGGTCAACGACGAAGACGTAATCGCAGCTGCCGACGAACACGACATTGCGATGGCGTTTACCGGCCAGCGGAGTTTTAGACACGACTGAGTCGCGCGAAGGAGTATCTACAGCTCGAATTGTCACGCAGAGACGAGTTCGGAACGCCAACCGATGGCAACTATAAAGGTCGGGTTGTGCGTGTTCGAAGCTAGTGGGACGATGGCGATCAAACAGGAAGTCGAAATGAGCGCCGCGGAGGTAGACGAGTTCCTCGGTCGACACGAGACCGGAGTCCTCTCGCTCGCGCGGGCGGACGAGCCCTACGCGATCCCGATCTCGTATGGGTACGACGACGGCGAGCGCCAGGTGTACCTGCGTCTCGTTTCGGTCCCCGACAGCGAGAAACGGCGGTTTTTAGACGCCGATCCGGACACACGGCTGGTCGTCTACGACGAGTCGGATGCTGTCTATCGGAGCGTCATCGTGACCGGCACACTCGAGAACGTCTCTCCAGCGGCACTGACGCCCGAAGAGATCGTCCAGTACGGACAAGCAAAGCGGCCGCTGTTCGAAATCTGGGCTGACGGGAAAGCCGACCTCGATATCGAACTGTACCGGATCGACGCGGCGGAGATCGCGGGCCGACGAACCGTTCTCGATCGAGAAGAGTAAGCTAGTTCTGCGATGTCGAGGCGAACGTCGTCTCCGACACTGTCGCGCTACAGACCGGACACCCGTGGGAGAGAATCGCCGCTCGCATCGACTCGTTGACCTCGATCTCCTGCCCACAGTCGGGGCACGTGAACTCGTATCTACTCATGTCGGGTGGGTCTGTCGGAGACGTTGCCACGCTCATAGCTGTGCGTGGGACGCATATAGGAATAGGGTTCGTTGCCGGGGCGGAGTAGGTCTCGAAGCATTTTTATTAGGGCTGGTTGTCCAGGATCGCGTCGAAGAGTTTCGTCTGTGCAGCAGCGAGATGTTCGGCGACCGTCGAGCCGGAGATATCGAGCGCGTCGGCTACCTCCCCAGCGTTGGCTCGTTTCGGGCGTTCGAAGTAGCCCATTCGGTGGGCCGTCTGGAGTACCTCCCGCTGGCGGTCCGTAAGTTGGCTCCGGTCGACAAAGACACCGGTTTCGCCGCCGTGCTCTTGTTGGGAGTGCAGCAGCCGTTCGACGTCGAAAGACGTGTACCGATCGGCGAGCTCGCCGAGAATCGAGCGGAGTCGCTCCATGTTCGGGGCGTGAAACGTCAGGTGGAGCGTCGACCCCTCCGCCCGAACGTCGGTAATAGGACAATCAAAGCGTTCGATGGCCTCGCAGGGACAGCCCGAGTCGAGTTGACGTTCGAACCGAATGGCGGTACTCGAGCCGTAGGCGAACACCGGCGAAAGCGCTGGATCGAGGTCGAGTTCCTCGAATGGCGTGTCGGTTTCGAGGAGAAACTCCGCGGTGACGCGCTCGGGCGTGTCTGGGTTAACGCTCGTTGCGACCGACCGAGCCCGGCCGCCGGCCGCAGCGGCGGCGTCTACGACGGGACAGTCGGGCGGATCGGCAATTCTGACTTCTGCGCGGATCCCGGCCGGCATCGGTAGACGGTGGTGGTCGTGGACACCTAAACCCACCGCCACAGATGTGGTGCTTAAAAACCCCCATATTTAGTGGGAGCGATTTCGTACCCGTGGGGGCGCTACCATCAGGTATCGATGTCTATTTCGAACCTGCAGGCGAGCCACGACCGGCAGACGACGACCCAGGAGACAGACGCCCAGACCGTCCTCGACGCGCTCCAGGACGACGGTTGCCGAGCGATCCTCGAGGAAGCGGCCACGGAGGCACGGACTGCGACCGAACTTTCGAACTGCTGTGACATTCCGATGTCGACCGCGTACCGAAAAGTGGAGTCGCTGGCCGACGCCGGACTGCTCGAGGCGGCGGTCCGTATCAACACTTCGGGCAAACACCCGACGGAGTACCGAACCTGTTTCGACGACGTCGTCATCTCTATCGTCGACGAGGGACAGGTGTCCGTTTCGATGGCCTAAGGCTGCGGTGGCGAGCCAGCGTCGGCCGCCTAACGCTGGAGGGACAGCGCCGCGGTTGCGAGTGCCAGGGATCGTCTTTTGCACCCGGTTCTGAAATCGACCGTATGGAGCGACGCCAGGTTCTCGGCGTAGCGAGCCTCGGGATCGCAGCGGGGCTCGCCGGCTGTGCCGGGGCAGTTCCCGACGCCGAAACGGACGGACGAGATACAACGACGTCGACCGAGACGGAGCCGGACGACGCAACGACAGAGCGTGGTTCCGAGGCAGAACCCACGCTCTCGATCGCCGTTGACGCCCGCGGCGAGGTCGAAGCCGAGCCCGACGAGGCGACCGCAAGCATCGGGGTACAGGCGACCGGCGACACCGCCGAGGAGGTAAACGAGGAACTCGCCGAGCGCTCTGAGACGCTCCGAGAGACGTTCGACGAACTCGAGATCCCCGACGAAAACGTCGAGACCGGACGGTACGACATCCGAGAGGATCGCGACGAAGCGGGCTACGAGGGAACCTACGCGTTTACCGTCACCATCGACGACGTCGACCGTGTCGGGGAGGTAGTCGACGCCGCCGTCGACGCTGGCGCAGACGACGTTGGCCGGATCCGTTTCGGGCTAAGCGACGATCGGCGGGTCGAGATGCGCGAAGCGGCGGTCGACCACGCCCTTGAGAACGCCGACGCGGAGGCAGCCCACATCGCCGAGAACCGCGGCGTCGAGGACGTGACGACGCGTTCGGTCTCGACGAGCGTGGTCGACGTGGTCCCGGCCGCGCACGAGCCGACGGCAGACGTCGCAGAAGACGACGCGGTGGCGGCGGAGACGGAGTTCGACACCGGACCAGTCAGCGTGAGCGCGACCGTCGCCGTCGAGTACGACGCCAATACGTGACGCCGCTGCTCGAGAATACGGGTGCGTCTCTGCGTGATTCAAAATGCGTCAGAGACTTCTAGACAGTCGGGGACGAAGGGGAGCGAACGCGGTCGATCGGGGGAGAGCAGGGCCGAGTACTGCCGAACGCGGTCGCGTCAGTCGTCGGCCGGAGCGGCGGTCGCCGCCTGCGACTCGGTCATCGCGAGGACGTCGTCGAAGAAGTTGAGGGTGTCCTGTGGACCGGGGTTGGCCTCGGGGTGGTACTGGCGGGTGATGACGTCGTACTCGACGCCGTCGATTCCCTCCGGCGTGTCGTCGTTGACGTTGATCTGGGTCACTTCGAGGTGCTCGCCGGGGTCGTCGACCGTGTAGCCGTGGTTCTGGGTCGTCATGACGACCTGCCCCGATTCGAGGTCGAGGACGGGCTGGTTGACGCCGCGGTGGCCGAACGCCATCTTCTCGGTCGTGCCGCCGAGCGCTTCGGCGACGATCTGCTGACCGAGACAGATTCCGGCGACGGGAGTATCCTCGACGAACGCCTCCACGAGCGAGATCGCTTCCTCGTAGTTGGCCGGATCGCCGGGTCCGTTCGAGATGAACAGCACGTCGGGATCGATCGCTTCGACGTCGGCAGGAGTCGCGTCGTGGGGCAGGATGTGGACCGTCGCATCACGTTCGAGCAGCGAGGTGACGATCGATCCCTTTGCGCCACAGTCGACGAGCGCGACATCCGAGCCGGCGTTGTCGGCACCGCGGACGACCGGCTCGTCGACGCTGACCTGGGCGCCGATCTCAGTGTGGTCGCTCATCGGTTTCGAGGCCTCGAGTTCGGCGATCGCATCCTCGGGAGTGACGTCCTCACCGACGGCGATCCCACACTGCATCGCACCGCCATCGCGAATGTCGGTGACGACCTCGCGGGTGTCGAGATGGTCGACCGACGGCACACCCTCGCTCTCGAGCCAGGCGGCGACGTCGTCAGTCAGTTCGCGTGCGAGAACGGCTCGCGGGTGAACGCGACCGGATTCGAAGCGCTCCTCGCGGACGCCGTAGTTTCCGATCAGGGGGTACGAAAAGGTGAGCACCTGTTCCTCGTAGGAGGGATCGGTGAGGCTCTCTTCGTATCCGGTATAGGCCGTCGTGAACACCAATTCCCCACGAGCAGTCCCCGGCGAACGGCCACGGCCCTCGAGTACGTGACCGCCCCCCAGCGCTACGTAGGCATCTGTCATTACGAAGTACGTACTGATCCTACCCCCATAAGCGTTTTCTTCGAAGGTGAGTTACGAATTTCGTAATCGGTAAGTCCCCACCGATCGAAGCATCGATCCTCCATGGACGAGCTGGACCGGCAGATACTCAACGTCCTGCGTCGCGATGCCCGCACACCCTACACCGAAATCGCCGACGAGGTCGGCACGAGCGAGGGAACCGTCCGTAATCGCGTCGAGCGCATGACCGAAGAGGAGACGATCGAACGGTTTACCGTCTCGACGCGAACGGGGAACGTGAAGGCGATGATCGAGGTCAGCGTGGCCGTCGACGTCGATACGGCCAGCGTCGCAAACCGGATGGCCGAGTGGGAGGAGGTCGACTTCGTCTGGCAGGTTTCCGGCGAGCAAGACGTCGTCCTCGTGGTCGACGCCGCCGACACGCGCGGCGTCAACGAACTCATCACGGACGCACGCGAACAAGACGAGGTCGTCAGCACGAAGACGCGACTCATTCTCGACGAGGAGCTGGGATAGCGTCGACACGATCGCCGTCTGAACCGTCAGTCGGTGTGCTTCCGGTAGAGCGAGCGTCCCGCCTTGACCGCTGGCCAGACTGGGTTCGTTCCCCGCTCCCAGTAGAGGTTCGGGACGAGATCGCCGCCAAACTCCTCTTTGAACTGGAAGAAGCCATCCTGGAAGTCAGAGCCGGCACCGCCGAAGTCGTACGTCTCGTAACCGTTTTCGATCGCCCACTGGAAGACGTAGTCGTAGAGCAGTTCCGAACTGTGGTACTCAAAGTACTCGGCGGGGACGCCGGCGAAGAAGCCGTGGACAGTCGACCGCTGCTCGTCGAGCAGTTCCAAGAAGCCCCCCGCGTACTCCCCCTCGACGCGGAGGGTGACGAGCAGAACGTGTTCGTCCATCGCGGCCAGATGTTCGAAAAACGACCGTGGGTAGACGATTCCGTCGATATTTCTCATGCGCCGCGCGTATCGCTGGTGGAAGCGGGCGATGGCGTCGAGTGTCAGTTCGCTCTCGACGATCTCGTGGTCGGTCTCTCGGCCGCGTCTGATTGCACGGCGTTTCGAACTATCCATCTCCTCAAACACCTCGTCGTATCCTCTCGCGAGATTCAACAGGAACCGACCCTCCACACGGTTGCACTGGTATCCACGGGATCGGAAGAAGTCGCCGTACCGGAGGACGTTCGGATTGCAGGCTCGCACCTCGTGGAGGACCGTAGCGCTATCGTCCAGGCGGGCCAGCGCATCGTGAGCCAGCGAAAGCGCGTCCGCGACGTCGGTCGTCGCCAGCGGCCCCCCGAAGCCAGGGTAGATCGAGGTCAGTCGCGAAAACGGCGTCTTCGGCAGTGAGACGACGAAGTTCGGGAACAACCCGATCAGATTCGTATCCTTCTCGACGAGGACGTGTCTGGCAGGGTAGCCGAGTCCTCGTTCGATCGCTTCGAGCCACTCGTATCGGTGAAAGATCGTTCCCGCGACCGCTCGCTCGACGACATCGTTCCATTGAGCGCGGTCGACGGTTCGAATCGAATCAACGACAGTTGCAGACAGTTCCGATGAGGACGCTGTCACTCGGAGGACTGGCTCTCCGTCGTCGTCAACCTCCCGTGGGAACTGTGCGGTTCGGGGGAGCATCACGTGACGATCCGCGTGTCGTGGTCTCCCGAATTAACTCATCGTCGGGTACACTGATTTGTCGGGTTCAGACGACGGTGTAAGAGTCCCATACAGCCGATCGGTTTACTATGCCCAAGAGAGTCAGCGCTGGCCGGCGGCGTAGCGTTCGGCAATCCGGGATACGGCCGTTGACGACTTTGCCAGCACGTCTTCTGGGTGCTTGCGGCGGTGGACGTGATAGTAGCCACGCCGGAAGAGGCGATCCAGCGGCGCGTCCGCGACACGAGCCTCGACCCGTCCGTCGCGAATTGCCGCGGCCACCGCCCCGGGCGTGAGCCGGTCGGCGTCGATCAGGGTGTAGGCCCGTCCCACTTCTATCGGGAGGTGTGCATCGCTCCCGGCGACGATGGGACAGTCGAGTTCGGCGGCGTGGTGCTCGACCAGCGGGCGCGTCCGTGGGTGTTTGCCGTTTATTTCGATCGCGTCGAAGGGCACGTCCGTCCACTCGAGCAGATCGCTATCGCGGTAGGGGTGAGCGATAATGGCTGCACAGCCGCGATCGTGGGCGCGTGCGACGATCTCGGCGGGCGTATACTCGAGCGGTGTCGTCTCCCGGGGCGGGTCCGGGCCAACGACGAGGACGTGACCGTGGGTCGTCGAAACCTCGATACCGGGGATCGCAGTGACGGCTGCGCTGCTGGTCGGGAGCGAAGGCGTGTAGTAGTCATGGTTCGTCGTAGCGACGCCGTCGAGGTCGCGCCGGGCGGCTGCGGCCGCAAGGAGTCGAAGACCGTAGGGATCGAATCGGTCGCCCAGACGGCGCCGTCCATGAAAGAATCGCGTGTGCGCGTGGAGGTCGACCGCGAACATACCCCTCCGTTCGATCGGCCCCGATATCCATCTTCGGCCTTCGAGTCGGTCGCTGACACGGCAGACACAGTCGATACTGCTTTCACCGACCTGGCCAATGCTCTGACTATGAGCGCCCAGCAGGACGCCGAGTTGCCACACAAAAACGCCGCACAGGACGTCATCGCGGTCGACGGCGACGACACCGAACTCGAGTTAGTCAACCGACTCGAGGCCCACACAGGCGAGGGTATCCGGCATCGAGCCTTTACCTCGCTTGTCTTCGACGAGGACGACAACATCCTGCTCGCCCAGCGAGCGCCCGACAAGCGCCTCTGGGGGACCTACTGGGACGGCACCGTCGCTTCTCATCCGGTCGAGGGACAGAGCCAGGAGGAAGCGACCCGAAAGCGACTCGAAGAGGAGCTGGGTGTCACGCCCGATCAGTACGACGATCTACGACTGACCGATCGCTTCGAGTACAAACGCTACTTCGAGAACGCAGGCGTCGAACACGAGGTCTGTGCCGTTCTCAAGCTGACGCTAACCGACCGGACACTCGACCCCGACGAGGAGGAGGTCGCCGGGCTGATGTGGGTACCCTACGAGCGCCTCCACCAGAATCCAGCGTGGTACCGCCAGCTCCGACTCTGTCCGTGGTTCGAGATCGCGATGCGACGCGACGTGTCCGAATAGCGCTTTTTTAGGGTCTCGTCGTCGCCCAGACGGCCGTGAGCGCGAGTAAAACCGCCGGGACGAGCGGAACGATGAGCAGCGCGAATCGGTACCCCTCGACTCCGGGCGGGATGAGGAGGATGACCAGCGGCGCGATCACGAACGCGAGGACGATGGCGCAGACGAGCACCCATCCACGCCAGTCGAACGTCCGTTCTACTGCGTCCGGGTGGACGCCCCCCGACTGCCCCTGAGACGAGGTCTCATTCTCTGTCACGCACAGGTGTTTCGAGCGGACGAGCATAGCGCTCACGGTTCCGTCGGACGGGCGAAATCACAGCGGTCGCTTGTAGGCAGTCTGTCGACATCGCCCAGAACGGTTTTAGACCGGCGACAACCACATCGAGTAATGACAGATGCCGATTCGCCGGAGGCAGAGGCCGATCGAGACGACCCGGAAAAATACCCACCAGTGGACTCGAAACCGACTGAAGCTGACGCCAACGAGACAGCAGAATCGCCAGATTCAGACGACACAGCGGAATCAACAGCGCCGGAAGAGCCACCCGATGCAGAAGAGCCAGATGACACGACGACGTCGGACGGCACAGCAACGTCGGACGATAGCGCCGGCATCGCCGTCGTGACGATCTCCGATCGGGAGTCGATCGAGGGCGACGAGGTCGGAGCTGCAGTCCTGACGGAGTTCAAAAAGGCAGGTCACGACGTCACTGCCAGAGCGTTGGTCGAAAAGGATCTCGACGAGGTCCAGTCGAGGGTCTCGGCGCTGGTCGATCGGGACGATGTCGATCTGATCGTCACCGTTGGGTCCACCGGCATCGAACCAAGCGACGTAGCGATCGAAGCCGTCGAACCGCTCTTGGACAAGAAGTTGCCGGCGTTTCGAGATCTGTTCCACCAGCTCTCCTACGCCGAGATGGAGGCGGCCGTGATCACGAGTCGGGCGATCGGCGGTGTCGTCGAGGGAACGCCGGTGTTCTGCCTCCCGAACAATGAGATCGCGGTTCGCCTGGCAGTCGAGAGGCTCATCGCTCCCCAAGTCGAACGGCTACTGTCGCTGGCGAACGCGGGAAGCGGCGGTAGTTGAAACTGCACGAACTGGGAGCTCAAGGATGAAAAGTCCACGTCGGGATCCCGAAGGATCCCGACTGCCATGCCCGCAGGATTGGCGATGGCCTGGTGCAAGCCCCGCCGACGAACGCAAAGGTCTGGCGATGGTGGGGAAGGGTGCTGTGGTGGGATTGCTGGAAGTCGCGGGTGCAAGGCAGACGGTGGGTGCCTGTCGTGTGGGTGATGGTGTGCCCGCCGACCTCCGTCGTACACTCACGCCGGAAGCCACTTGAACGGCAGCGACGGTATATCGTTCTTACGTCGGATTCCGCCCCAGTTAACCACAGTTCAATCGGTCGAAAGCGGCCGCGAGAGCGTTCATTGACCGAGTATCCGACTCCTTCTGTTCGATGGAAGATAGAACGTAATTGTACAGACACGATACAGCCGACACGTATATACCGCAGCGACAGGCAAGTAATTCCTTACTTGATAAGTTCGCTCGCGACGACGTCGGGTGCCAGCAATGCCGGGTCAAGCGCCAAGTCCAGTTGTCCGCGAATAAACTCCGGGATCGTATCGTCAACGTAGACGACCGTCCGAACGTCGTCGGTGAGGTCACAGACGATCGGTATCGTCGTCGCCTGACCGACATCGGTCAGCACGTACAGGTCGGCGTCGACGACGCCGGCCTCTTCGAGCTGGGGCCGCGAGATGACGCCGTTCAACCGAGTTACGGTCACACCTGCGGCCGAAAGCGCCTCGCTGATGCCGGCCTCGTCGGGGCCAGCGACGATTGCCTTCATCGTCACTCGTACTCGATCGTCGCGGGCGGTTTGTGTGTGACGTCGTAGACGACACGGGCGACGGTCTCGTTCTCACCGGTGATCCGTGACTGAATGCGCTGGAGTGTCTCCCAGTCGATCTCCTGGGCGCGGGCAGTCATCCCGTCACGAGAGTCGACCGAGCGGACGGAGACGACCCAGCCGTGGACGCGGTTGTCACCCTTGACGCCCGTCGCTTTCCCGATGACAGCCGCGAGGGCCTGCCAGGGCTCGTACTCTTCGAGTTCCTCCTCGACGACGTGACAGGACTCGCGAGCGACCTCGAGTTTCTCCTCGGTGACCTCGCCGATGACGCGAACGGCGAGTCCGGGGCCAGGGAACGGCATGCGCTCGGCGACAAGTTCGTCCAGATCGAGCGCGCGCGCGACCTCGCGGACCTCATCTTTGTAGAGGTCGCGGACGGGTTCGACGATGCCCTCGAAGTCGACGACGTCGGGGAGTCCGCCGACGTTGTGGTGGGACTTGATTCCACCTTCGGACTCAATCCGGTCGGGGTAGATCGTCCCCTGAACGAGGTAGTCGGCGTCTGCATCTGTGGCCTCGCGCTCGAACTCGCGGATGAACTGCTCGCCGATGACGGCGCGCTTCTCTTCAGGATCGGTGACGCCAGAAAGGGCGTCGAGGAACCGATCCTTGGCGTCGACGACTCGCAGGGAGTCCATATACGAAAACGTCTCGCGGATCTGGGCGGTCTCGCCCTTTCGCATCAGGCCGGTGTCGACGTAGACCGGGGTGAGCTTGTCGCCGATGGCCTCGTAGGCCAGGGCAGCGGCGACAGAGGAGTCGACGCCGCCCGAAAGGGCGATGACGGCGTTTTGCCCGTCGATTTCGTCTTCGATCTCTGCGACTGCGTCTGGGATGAACGTCTCAGTGTCTACCATTAGTGGGTTACCTCGTGTTCGCTTCGCGAATCAGTTTCGTCGCCGCCCACCTCGGTCGTCTCGAGGATCGCCTCGAGTAAGCCGACGAACGGCGGGCTCGGCTTCCCGGGTCGCGAGCTGTACTCGGGGTGGTACTGCGTGCCGAGGAAATAGGGGTGGTCCTCGAGTTCTAAGATCTCCATCCGGTTGCCCGCCGTTCCGGAGAAGACGAGCGGTTCGTCGGCGAAGTCCTCGAAGTACTCGGGGTTGACCTCGTAGCGGTGGCGGTGGCGCTCCGTACAGCTGGTGTCGCCGTAGAGCTCGTGGGCGAGCGTGCCGGATTCGATCTGGGTTTCGTGCTCGCCGAGGCGCATCGTTCCGCCCATATCCTCGACCTCGTACTGCTCGGGCAGGATGTCGATGACTGGGTGGGGCGTCTCGGCGTCCATCTCCGCGGAGTGGGCGCCCTCGAAGCCCAGTACGTTCCGGGCGTACTCCACGACGGCCATCTGGAAGCCAAGACAGAGTCCGAGGAAGGGAACGTCATTCTCGCGGGCGTACTGGGCCGCCCGGATCTTGCCTTCGGTGCCCCGCATGCCGAAGCCGCCGGGGACGATGATACCGTCGACGTCGTCGAGCTGGCCGTCGTAGCCGTCTGCCAGCCCGTCGGCGTGGACCCAGCGAACGTTCGCGTCGACGCCGAGCTCGAAGCCGGCGTGTTTGAGCGACTCGCGGATCGACATGTAGGCGTCTTCGAGATCGTACTTGCCGACGAGTGCAATCTCGACCGCGCCGTCTTTCTCCGTGGTGACGACCTCTCGCCACCCGTTGGCGCGCTCGCCCTCCGGGAGGGCCTCGTCGGCCAGGCCAAACCGTTCGAGAACGAACTGGTCTAACCCCTCGTCTTCGACCATCAGCGGGACGTGGTAGACGTCCTCGACGTCCGGGTTCGAGAAGACGGCCTCCGTCGGGATGTCACAGAACAGCGCGATCTTCTCTTTGGTCTCGGGGTCGAGTTTGTCCTCACAGCGACCCACGATCACGTCCGGCTGGAGCCCGATCGAACGGACCTCCTTGACGCTGTGCTGGGTCGGCTTCGTCTTTTGCTCGCCGTTTTTCGAGTACGGGACGAGCGTGACATGGGCGAAGAGAATATCCTCGTCGTCTTCCTCGTGGGCGAACTGTCGCAGCGCCTCGAGGTAGGGCATCCCCTCGATGTCGCCGACCGTGCCACCGACTTCGATGAGACAGACGTCGGTTCCCTCGGCGGCCTCGCGGATGCGACGCTTGATGTCGTCCGTAATGTGGGGGATGATCTGGACCGTCTTTCCGAGATAGTCTCCCGCACGCTCTTTCTCGATGACGTGCTGGTAGGTCTTTCCGGTGGTGATGTTGTGATCCGAGGTCATATCGATATCGAGGAACCGCTCGTAGTTCCCCAGATCGAGGTCGACCTCCCCGCCGTCTTCTAAGACGTACACTTCGCCGTGCTGGTAGGGATTCATCGTCCCCGCGTCGACATTCAGGTAGGGATCGATCTTCACCGCGGTGACGTCGAAGCCGGCGTTTTTCAGGAGTCGGCCGGTGCTCGCGGCCGTGATTCCCTTGCCGAGTCCCGACATCACGCCGCCGGTGACGAAGATGAACTTGTTCCCCAGGGAGGGGTCATAATGAGTGTCCGATTCCGTCGGCATACCGAGTGTGCGCGCGACCGGTTGAAAACGATTTCGGGACTCCCACGCCACCGCCAACGGCTGTCACGCGCCGGACTGACAGGATCGCAACAGTGACTTCGGCGCAGTCGAGTACGTTCGGGCATGACCGACCTTCGCGTTCGCGTGGCCGACCGCGAGCTGTCTGCGAACTGGACCGACGACGCCCCCAAGACCCGCGAAGCGTTCGAAGCAGCGCTGCCCCTCGCCGGAGACGCCGTCCGCTGGGGCGACGAACTCTACTTCGGCGTTCCGGTCGACGTCCCGCCAGAGAACGCGTGCGAAGCGGTTCCGGTAGGGGCAATCGCCTACTGGCCGCCTGGGAACAAGCTCTGTCTGTTCTGGGGTGAGACGCCGGCGAGCGTCGACAGCGAGCCCCGCGCCGCCTCGCCGGTAACTGTGGTCGCACAACTCGAGGACATCGGGGCGCTTTCGCACGTCGAGGGCGGGGTGCAGGTGCAGATCGAAGCGGTCGAGTAGTCTAACAGGTCTATTGGAAGCCGAAACGCCCAGTCCAGGTGATGTAGGTACGGACGGTGATAGCTCAAATCGGTCTTTGACTCTGCAGTGCGTATTTGTGTGTCGTCCGAGTGCCACTATGCACGATGAACCGTCGAGAGCTTCTCGCTATGAGTAGTGCAGGGGCTGGTATCGCAATAAGTGGCTGCCTCGACGAATTCGACTCACAAAACGAGGATGACGAGAATGACGGGGATGACGATACGGATCGCGTCGTCGTCCGAGAGGGGGCAGACGGATGTCTCGAAAAAGACGACTGGAGTGACGATGCCACCACCGGGTCGGCGGATCCCGAACCAGGGTCCATCGCTGACCAACTCGACTGCTCGAACGCGACTCGTCCGGAACCGACGGGAGACCTGTGTGCGACCTTCGAGGTCACAACCGCGGATGACGAGCGGACGTATGAGAGCGCTGGGATTCGGCGATATCCGGACCCACTGACGACGTTCGACGAAGAGACAATCACGTCGTTCGTCGCCGAATACGAACAGGCCTACGCGCACAATTCGTCCGTTGAAGAGTCCGGAAAAAACCTTACTGGGTTCGGAATTAATATTGACGACGACCTCACTCGAGCCTTCGACACTGACACTGAACGTACCCTCCTCCGCATCCAGTACCATACCAGTGAAAGTATCGTCACCGACAACGGGCACTCATCTGGCGGTGGCCCGGGAGCCGCAGTGTACGCTGTTGATGAGACGGCCATCGCTCGTTCGGAGGACGAGTCTCGAGACGATGTCGAGGAACTGGATTCCGAAGAGATACCCGATCCAGTCGAAGATGGCGACCTCCTCCAGTGCTTTTGACCAGTTCGCGCCAGTAGCGAACGCGCATTTCACAGCAATATGGGGCTGAAAAGCGACGTTCACCAGCAGCTAAAAACCGCCTACTTGCCCCAGAAGGGGTCGCGCTTGCGGTGTTTCTCGAGAAACATGTTGAGCGCCTCGAGTTCGTCGCCGGGAATCTCGTCGGTGAGTTCCTGCTCTAGGATCTTCGCGTGTTTCTCGGGCACCTCGATCCAGAGCTCGTCGTCCTCTTCGATCTGGCGGCCGACCGTCGGCCCGTCGATGGCGACGGAGACGCGGTTGCCGGCGCGGGCCTCGCTCACGTCGTCGCCTTGCTCTTGAATCCCCTTGACCTGGCCGACGCGGGTGGACTCGTTGCCCTCCCATTTGAGGACGTGCGCGTTGGTCTGGATCGTCCCCGAGTTGACCTCGACGCCGACGACGGCGGGATCGTTCTGCCGGAAGACGTGATCCGGGAGGATCCGGAACCGGGCGGGTCGGATGATGTTCTCCAAGATCGTATCCTGCTGGGAGCGCTCGAGTTCGTCGACAAAATCGGTGTACTCCTCGACCAGCTGGTAGATGACCTGGTCGGTAAAGATCCGGACGTCGTCGAGTTCGGCGCGCTGCTCGGCGTCTGCGAGGACGTCGACATTGAATCCGAGAATCACTTGCTGTTTGGTGTCGTCGGCCGTGGAGGCGATCGAGACGTCTCGCGGGGCGATATCGCCGACCTCCGCGCGGACGATCGGGATCTCGGCCTCGCCCAGCGCGTCGGCCATCGCCTCCAGGCTGCCGAGCGTGTCGGCTTTGACCACGACACCCTCCTCGTCGGTGTCGACCGCGATGTCGGCGAGTTCGCTCTCGACTTCTCGGATGACGTCGGCTAGGTCCCGGTTGCGGACGACCCGAACCGGCGCGCCGGCCATCGCGTCCTCGAGGTCGGGTGCGGCGACCTTGATCCCGGCCGCAGCGCTGACTTCCTCGACCTGTTCGAACCGGCTCTCAGTGCGGATTTCGGCGAGCGGGCGGGGCTGGAGCAACGCCCGGACCTCGGTGACGATCGGCTCGTTCTGGCCGCCGACGACGAGGTGGTCGTCGGCTCGGATCGTCCCGTCGTAGAGGACGATGTCGACCGTCGCCCCGAAGCCCTTCTCCTCTTTGACTTCGAGGACGGTGCCGACGCCGGGGCCACCGATGTCGATCTCCATCTCCTCTTTCATATAGCGCTGGGAGAGGCCCATCATGACCGCGAGCAGGTCCGGAACGCCCTCGCCGGTCATCGCCGAAACGGGGACGACGCCGACGTTGCGCTGGAAGTTCTGGACCCGCCAGTAGAGGTCCGCGGAAAAGCCCTCGTCTGAAAGCTGGCCGATAATCTCGTAGAGACTCTCGTCGAGTCGGGAGCGTGCCCGGTCGGACTGGGCCTCGTAGGTTTCGGTGACCGGGGCGTCCTCGTTGGGGTTCCAGCCGGGGACGGTGTCGATCTTGTTGGCGGCGACGATAAACGGCGTCTCCGAGCGCTTCAAGATGTCGAGCGCCTCGACGGTCTGGGGCTGGAAGCCGTCGTTGACGTCGACGACGAGGACGGCGATATCCGCGAGGGCGCCCCCGCGCGAGCGAAGCGTCGTAAATGAGTGATGCCCGGGCGTGTCGATAAAGAGCAGGCCGGGAAGGTCGAAGTCGTCCGGGTTGACGAGGTCGCCGGCGATCTCGGAGACGACGTCTAGGGGGACGGCCGTCGCGCCGATGTGCTGGGTGATCGCGCCCGCTTCGCCCTCGATGACCGCCGAGCCGCGGACGGTGTCGAGGAGGCTCGTCTTGCCGTGATCGACGTGGCCGAGAACGGCGACGATCGGCGTCCGCAAAGAGCCGGGGTCGTGCGTGTCCGAATGGGAATCAGTGTCCGACATGGTAATCCACCCGAGAAGGTCTTGCCTAGATCGACCGGAGGGCCATAGTTAAACCCATCGTCACGCCTCAGAGCGGAGCGGACGGGCTCACGCACCGAATCGGGACAGAAAACGCCACGCACCGAACGAAGATGGGGAACACCCGGTCGGGAAGGCGCTCGCCGATCGGTCGGCGACACGACAGCTAATTGACCGCCTCCATGGTATTTATTAGCGACTAGTCTGAACGGGTATGCATGAGCGACATACTCGCCGAAAACCTCTCGGGGAAGGCCGTCATGGGCTCGGACGGAACCGAACTGGGGTTGCTCTACAACATCACGATGGACCTGAAATCCGGCCGCCTTCACGACCTCGTCATCGATCCCGACGAGGAACTCAGAGACCAAGCTATCGAGATCGAACACGACGACAACGGCCGATTTCGTGTTCCCGTCAGTAACGTTCAAGCGGTAAAAGACTACATCGTCGTCCAGCGCTAACGGTATGTACATTCTCGATTCGTCGGCGTTTATTCACGACTTTCACACGACAGAACGGACGGCGACGATCCCGCTCGTCCGCGAGGAACTGCAAGACGAGAGCGCCTACCGGTACGACGCGATGGAGGGCTCGGGGATGCACGTCCACATCCCGAACGAGGACACGACCGAGAAGGTCGAGCGGGCCGCCCGGGAGTCGGGCGACCTGGAGGTCCTCTCAGAGACCGACGTGCGCCTGATCGCGGCGAGTTTCGAACTCGACGGGACGCTCGTTACGGACGACTACGCGATGCAAAACGTCGCCGAGAAGCTGAACGTGGCGGTCGAAGTGATCGCCCGGGACGGCATCGACGAACAGTTCGACTGGCACTACCAGTGTCAGGGCTGCGGTCGGGAGTTCGACGAGGAAAAAGAGCGCTGCCCGATCTGTGGCTCCGGACTCGCACGGAAGAATCCGAACTGAGACTCTCGGCGCGAGACGTTCCGGCGGTTATCCCAGGAGTACAACGACCAACAAAGCGTTGTACCCGCCGTGGGCCAGCGCCGGAACCAGTAGATTCTCCGTTCGTGCGTAGATCGCACCGAGGAGAATCGAGAGCACGAAGACGCCGAGGAGACTCGCGAGGAGTTCGCTGGCTCCCGCGGTCGCGTAGGCACCGACGTGGACGATGGCGAACGGGACGCTCGTGACGACGATCGCACCGGCGGTCGAGAAGGTGTCGTACAGCGATTTCTGGATGACGTTTCGGAACAGCAGCTCCTCAGCGGGGCCGACGATCAACAGCATCGCCGGAACGATGACCAACAGTAGGTCCGGGTTCTCTTCGGCGGCATCCATCGTGGTGTGGCCCGCGGTTTCGGCCCCAATAACGGACAGCAGAGAGCCGATTCCGATGTTCGCGACGAACAGGACGGCAACGCCCGCGGCGATCCAGAGCAGCGTCCAGACGGTTGGCGCCCGCAGATCGAGGTAGGAGCGGTCGTATCCCTTCAAGACGAGGTAGCCGATCGCGACCGCGCCGAATCCCAGCCCGAACGACAGGTAGCTAACGGTTTGGAGCTGGACTGGCGTAAGATCGCCGACGAGCAGGAAAAGCGGCGCCGCGAGAAGTAGCTGGGCGACGGGAATCGCGAGCTGGCCGAGCAGGCCTACCGCTGAGAGCTCGACGCCACTGACGACGCGCTGACCGAATCCGTACCGAGAGACCCCACCGTAGTCGGCGACACTCGTTCCGGCGGCTCCGCCAGCGGCCAGAAACGCTGTGAACGTGCCCGACAGTGTCCAGTCCACGCCCGGGACGGCGACGGATCCGGTCACGCCAGTCAGTGCGGCGTAGCCGGCCAGCACGACGGTAAGCGCGCTCGCAACTGCACCGATCCCGGCAATCCGTCGGCCGAGAAGCCCGTGGCGCCGTGCGAAACAGATCACGAGTGCGAGAGAGCCAGTGCCGACGCCGAGCCAGATTGCCACGATAGTGGCGTCCTGGCGCGCTGTCGCAAGGAGACCGACCAGCGCGACTGCAGCGAAGAGGAAGCCGACCAGCGTGACGGTGCGGTCGGGCTCCGGGCCGCCGGCTGGGGCGGGGTTCCCATCCGGATCGGTGGCGTCGACGTCAGCCGCCGTTGCACTGCCATCGGGCACAGCGGCAGCGTCGCGTCCGTCGGGAGGCTCCGCAGGCGCGTCGCCGGGGGACGAGTCGTCGGCTGCCCGGTTCATGCCAGTCTCTTCGAGCGAGCACCTATAGGGACACCGCAATAGCTGTCGGCATCTCTCGACGGAACCTAGCGTTCGACGCGGAGAGAGTGGCGATCGTCGAGAGGTTGCTCGCCACGGAGAAGGTCCCGGGTTGCGGTCTTGGCCCACTCCACGGCGGGCTGGTCGAACGTATTCACGCCGGCAAGTTCGCCCGCGAGGATACAGGCGGCTTCCATCCCGTAGAGAAGCGACCCGAGTTCGAAGGCGTCGATGCGCTCGAGTTCGATCCGGACGCTCGGCCGGGAGGCGGCCGCGAGGCTCGCTTCGGTTGCGTCCAGTTCAGCGTCCATCAGTTCCCCGAGCGTGGCCCCCTGGAGGTGAGAGAGCGCCGACGCGTCCGGCTGTGGTATCGCCCGGTCGGGTCGCTCCTGGGGAGTGACGAACGTGACGAGTTTGTCCCGCGGTCCGGCTCGATAGAGCTGGAGCTGGGAGTGCTGGTCGGTAACGCCCAGCGCCCGTGCCGGCGTCTGCCCGCGCTCATCCTTCCCCAAACTTTCGGCCCAGAGCTGGGCGAACCACTCGGCGAAGGTCTCGAGGGATTCAGCGTACGGCATCATCGCGTTGATCCGGGCCCTTCGCTCTTCGAGCGCGTACGCCGTAGCCCCGTAGGCGTAGGCGGGACACTCGAACAGCGATCCGGTAAGCGTTTCGGCCTCGGCTCGCGCGCCCGCAAGCAGTGCCTCGATATCGTGGCCAGAGATGGCTGGGGCGACCAGACCGACAGGCGAGAGCGCCGCGAACCGGCCCGGGACGCCGTCGGGAACGGGCAGTGTCGGCAGATCGTGTCGCCGCGCCAGCTCACGAAGCGGTCCCGACTCGCCGGTGGTCACGATGGTTTGGTCGGTCCACTCGACGCCGGCTGCCTCGAAGGCCTCTCGGACGACGAGGAAGTTCGCCAGCGTCTCGACGGTCGTCCCCGACTTCGAAACCACGTTGATCGCCGTCCGTGAGAGCGGGAGTGAGTCGAGTGTTCGCTCGATCCAGGCGGGGTCGACGTTGTCGAGAAAGATCGTCTCGGTCCCATCGCCCTGTCCCGCTAGTGTATCCACAATCGTCGCAGCGCCCAATGCGCTGCCGCCGATCCCGATCGTGACCAGTGCGTCGACGTCGGCGACGGGTGCGACCGCCTGGCGAATCCGATCGGGATCGGTTCGGTCGGGAAGCGCCAGCGCCGCGTAGCCGTGATCGCCGTCGACACGGCCCGCCTCGATCGTCTCGTGAGCGTCTGCGACGCGCTCGTCGAGACGATCGAGTGCCTCCCGAGAGAGTCCCGACGACGCCGTCGAATCGAGGGCGTTGCCGATGTCAACGTCCATGCACGAGAGATGCCACGGAGCGAGCCAAAGGCGTTCCGGCTCGTTGCGGGCAATGAGTGCCCGCAGAAGGCAGAGGGAGAAGGACAATTCACTGCGACGGAGCAACGAAACACGAAAGCCCAAAATTGCTCGACCGCTTCCGGTCGGGTATGAGCGAGAAGACCGCGACGTTCGTCGTCACCCACGCGGAGCCCGACTCGGCGGTCGTCCGGGATGTCGAGACGGCCCAGATCCACACCCTCTCTGGGAATCCTGATCTCGAGGTTCACGACGTCCTCGAGGCGACGATCGCACCCGAGCCACCGTTGGAGGTGACCTGGGAGTTGCGCGAGGAGGTCGACCGTCGCAGCGTCGACCTGGTCGACAGCGACCTCGAGCCGACGGGTCAGTCGATCGAGCTGGCTACCGCGGCCGACGCCGGCGAAGTAGTACGAGAAGAACGTGCCGGGGCGGGCGAGGTACACGCGATGCGGTTACCTGAGACTGATCTCGAGTCGGCGGCCGCGGACGTACTCGCAGACGAGGAAACCGTCGCGCGGGCAGCCAGACTCGACGCCGTCCGGGTCGAGGTTCGGCGAGCGCCGGAGACGGACGTGTTGAGTGTCCGTTATCTACCGAACTGAGCCTCGGCGATTCCGGCGGTTCCGACAGTACGGGGTGTGTTTCACGAATTGCGAAGGCTTACTTGACGTGACTGCTACAGACCTGATATATGTGGTCTTTCGACGTACCGGCGTTCGATTACACCCGGTACAGCGACCGGCAGCTTGCGGCGGTGCCGCTTGCGTTGCTCGCGGTCGCGCTGCTCATTTTGGGCGGTGCGTACGTCGTGTCAGGAACGCCGGTCGCGCTCGGCACGGATTTTGCAGGTGGATCGGAGCTGACCGTCGAGACGTCGACACCAGAAGAAGAGATTCCAGAGGCGTTCGACGCTGAGCCAGAGTCCATCCAGTCGGTCACCGGCGTGGAGAATCAGTACATCCTGCAGTTCACCGAAACTGATGAGGCCGCGCTGAGCGATCAGGCCGAAGCGAATCTGGAGCCGATCGACGGTGCCAGCGAAGACGACATCGTCCAGGCAGCGTCGAGTACGTCTGCGAGCTTCGGCGCGGAGGCCCAGGAGACGGCACTGGTCGGTATCGCCGCCGCCTTCCTCGGGATGAGCGTCCTCGCATTCTTGCTGTTTCGGACGTTCGTGCCGTCGATCGCGATCGTCGCCTCGGCGTTTTCCGATCTCGTGATTCCCCTCGCATTTATGAGCTTGATGGACATTCCGCTCACCCTTGGAACTGTCGCCGGACTGTTGATGTTGATCGGGTACTCCGTCGACTCGGACATCCTGTTGAATAACCAGATCCTGCGGCGAAGCGGCAGCTTCTACGAGAGCGCGAACCGGGCGATCCGAACCGGGGTCACCATGACGGTGACGTCGATGACCGCGATGCTCGTGATGGCGATCGCAGCGTGGCTGCTCGGTGTCGAACTACTCGCCTCGATCGGGCTCATCCTGTTCGTCGGGCTGTCCGCGGACCTGATGAACACATACCTACTCAACTTCAGCCTGCTTCGCTGGTACAAATTCAAGGGGGTAACACGATGAGCCTCCTCGACCCCATCAAGGCGAACTGGCGGCTGTTGTTGCTCGTCGTCTTCGTCGGGGTTTCCCTGCTGGCGCTGTTCATCCCCGGCGGGCTGATGGCCGACGACAGTCCCGTCGAGGGCGAGGAGGAGTCCGCCTGGACCGATGATCCGCTGAATCTCGAGTACGGGCTCGGTCTGGAAGGCGGAACGCAGATCCGGGCACCGGTAATCGGGATGCACGCCGAGAACATCGAACCGGACGCCGTCGACCGCGAAACCGGTGAGGTCGACTGGGATCGGCTCGATGAGATCGAAGACACGCTCGATGAAGAACTTGGTCTCGAGACCGGGGACGCGAGCGTCGACTTCAACGAAGACTCGGGGACGGTCACGGCGGAGGTGTTCACCGACGAGGTGACCGCAGCCGAGTTCGCGGCGGCGTTACAGGCGGCTGGCGTCGACGTCGACGAGGACGATATCGAGGACGGCGTCACACAGGAGACCCGCGACCAGATTATCTCAACGATCGATCTGAAGGTCAACCAAGCCGGGCTCGGCGGCGGGCAGGTGACGCAGGCGTCGATGGCCGGGCAGTACTACATCGTCACCGAGGTGCCCGACATGGAGCCCGACGAACTGCGCGAGTTGCTCTCAGAGCGTGGCGTCGTCGAGGTCGTCGCCTACTATCCCGACGAGGAGGGCAATCAAACGAACGAGACGGTCCTCGAAACTGACGATATCGCCGACGTCGATCCGCCGACGTACACCGAAGGCCAGGGCTACCAGGTGCCGGTACAGGTGACCGCAGAGGCGGCGCCGGAGTTCCAGGACGATATGAACGAGATGGGCTTTACCAACGAGGGTCGAGGCATGTGTTCGCTCACCGGTGACGGCGAGCAGATCGACTTCGATCACACCGGGGAGGAGTACTGTCTGCTAACCGTCGTCGACGGCGAGGTCGTCGACGCCCACTCGATGGGAGACCTGGCAGACGGGATGGCCGCCGAGACCTGGGCCGACAATCCGTCGTTCTTCATGGGCGCACAGAACCAACAGCAGGCCCAGTCGCTCTCGATCAACCTCCAGGCCGGCGAACTGCGCGCCCCCCTCGACTTCGACGAAGGCGATACGATGACCTTAGAGCCGGCGCTGGCTGACCAGTTCAAGCTCTACTCGCTGCTGATCGGTGGCCTGGCTGTGCTGACGGTCAGCGGAATGGTCTTCATTCGCTACCGCGATCCTCGCGTGGCGCTGCCGATGATCGTGACGGCGATGGCAGAGGTCCTCATCTTGCTCGGCTTTGTCGCGCTGATACGAATGCCCCTCGATCTCTCCCACGTCGCCGGATTCATCGCGGTCGTCGGGACGGGGGTGGACGACCTGATCATCATCGCCGACGAGGTGATGTCGGAAGGCGACGTCAACTCCGAACGCGTCTTCGAATCGCGGTTCCGGAAGGCGTTCTGGATCATCGGCGCGGCGGCCGCGACGACGATCATCGCGATGTCGCCACTGGCGGTGATGCAACTTGGCGATCTGACCGGCTTCGCGATCATCACGATCCTCGGAATTCTGGTCGGAGTGCTCGTAACCCGGCCGGCCTACGGGGATATCCTTCGACGACTGCTCACAGACAAGTAAGCCCCACGCGTCTACGTCAGGGCGCAAACCGGCTGGTTCGGTCAACACCCTCGCGGAGTGCACGACAGGTCGCCGTCGCCCGACGCGAGTTCGTCGGCCGCGGCGTCGATCGCCTCGGAGAGTGCATCCTCGAACTCGCTCTCGGTGACGAACTCGAGGGCAGCCGTCTCGACGTCGAGAAACTGCTCACCGGTGACGCGCTCCCAGTCACCGTCGTGGATGGCGCTTGCGACCTCGGCGGTCGCGACGGCGGGCGTCCAGGTGGAGGTACCGACGACGGCATCTTCGTACACCGCGTCGACGGCGGAGCCGTCGGGACCCGTCGCGATCGCGAACCGGCCGTGTTCGGCGGCGGCCTCGACGATCTGCGTGGCCCCCGGCTCGGAATCGGCGTAGACGAGATCGGCGCCATCATCGTACTGTTCGGTGGCCGTCTCGCGGTATCCCCACGAGAAGCCGTCGTCGTATCCGGTGAGAACGTCGACGTCCGCGTTCGCCCACGCGACGCCCTCGACGTACGATTCCTGGATCGCGAGTGTCGCATCGTTCTCGCTGGCCCCGACGAAGCCAACGGTCGACTCGTCGGGGTCAGTAGCACTGTCCCCGTGCTCGACGGACCCTGTCGTCAGTGTGCCAGCGGCGACGCCGGCCAGAAACGCCATCTCGGTTCGGGCGGGGATCCAGCTGGAGACGGTTTCGCGGTCGACCGGCGTGCCGGAAACGAGCAGCCACCGCTGCTCCGGATAGTCGTCTGCAACCGCCCCGAGAGAGTCGGCGTGGCCATCGCCGACGAGTACGACGAGGTCGGGGTCGTCGGCCGCGAGGTCCTCCTGTGTGCGTCGGTAGCCGTCGTCCTCGGCGTCGTCGACTGTGACGATTTCGGGGTCGAATCCGCGGTCGTCACCGGCGTCGGCCAATCCGTCGCGGGCCGCCTCGCGGAGGTGATCGTCCGGACTGGCCGGGTCGACTGCGATAGACACAGAGAGCGTCGACCCGTCGGAACTCGAGAGGCAGCCGGCAGTGATCGCACAACCGAGACCGGCGCCCGCCGCGAGAACCGAGCGCCGGGACGCAGTTTCGCCACCAGTCTCTCGACCAGTGAACTGGTCGCATCGATGTGTTCCACCCATTGTAAAAAAATCAACACATGAACGCACATAACTGTTCCGCAGCCATCAGATTCGACAGTACACGAGTCAGTTAAAACTGGTCGAGTCCCACTTGCTGGGCCGCCGCCAGCGCATCTGCACATGTCGACCACGATTCGCGGGCGAACGGCGGTAGGTCGCCGCGGTCGGCAACGTATGCGGCGAGAAACGCCCGAGTCGCAGGATCGCTGGGATAGCCGCTGCCGATCTCGTCGTAGCCCTCGCAGGCCGCGGCGAGCGCGTCGACGTGGGCGTCCCGAGCGACTTTCGCGATCACGCTCGCGGCGCCGACCAGCGCCGAATCGTCGTCGGCACCGTGGCGGGCGTCGACGTCGCAGGCGTCGCCGGCGATGGAACAGGCCTCGGCGACTCGACGGGCGAACCGCTCCGCGTCGATGTCGCAGGCGTCACAGAGGACGGTGGTGCCGTCTGGCGTCGACGCGGCAGATTCCCCGCCGTCGACCCCCGCAGCGTCCTCGATTGCCCGGGCGTGGGCCTCGACGGTGAGCGTGTTCATGTCGGTCGTGGGGTCGTCGATTCGTGCGGGGGTGATCTCGGCGACACCGACGTCGATCCGGTCGTCCTCGCGGAGCGCGGCGGCGAGTTCCTCCCGCCGAGCCGGCGAGAGACGCTTCGAATCCGCGATCCCCTCCGGCAGCATTGCGGGCTCTGGAACCCGGACGGCAGCCGCGAACATCGATCCGAGGGCCGGCCCCTTCCCGGCCTCGTCGACCCCGAACTGGTACATGGGTGGGCGTCTGCCGGGAACAGATTAGGTGTTTTGCTACGACTGGCGATCGCGCTCGATTTCGGCGGCTTGCTCTTGGATCTCCTCGAGCGCTTGCTCCTGCTCGCCGCGGGCGAGGCCACCAGATTCGACGTGTCGGCCCCCGTACTGCCAGGACGGAATCGCGTCCCAGACCGAGGTATCGTCGGCATCGGGATCATCGGCGGTCGCCCTATCCTGGTCGCGGTCGGTTGCTGGTTCGGGCTGTGTTGATTCCCCGTTGCGAGAAATCCGTACAATCAGGGCGACGAGTGTGAGCACCGCGAACACAGCAAAGGCGAGGACGAGCGTGGCCCTCACGCCGAGCAGGGAGCCGACGGCGGCGCCGAGAAGTGAAAAAGCGGCCCCCGTCGCGAGCGCACCGTTCAGCCGTGACGGGTGTCCCATACGACGCACAACGGATCGATCCCCGTAATATGTTGTGATAGTGCCACCTATGCGTCACGGGTGCCGTTGATTTTAGGCGCGGGAGGAGGTCAATGTCTGTATCGCTCCTTCGGTTCGTCGCCCGTTTCATGCCGGTTGTAGGCAGCAGGAGGGTTAATGAACACTGCTGCCGAACATCAACCTGATGACCGATCCCGAAACCGAGGGGAGTCTACTCGTTCCCATCGCGAACCCGGAAACGGTCGACCGATTGCTTGATACCGCCATCGACATCGCTCGCGAACGGTCGGTTCCGATCGTCGCCGTTCACGTCGTGGAGGTCCCTCCCCAAATTCCGTTGAGCCAGGGCGACCAACTCGTTACGAACGAAACGAACCGCTTGCTCGAGTACGTTTCCGAGCGGGCGGAAGACGACGGCATCGAGATCGAAACGCGAACGCGGTTCGCCCGCGATACGGCGACGGGGATCGTTGGCGCCGTCAACGTCTACGACGCGGCGGCACTTCTCATGGGATGGCGAGGTCGTCCCCGACGACGCGACGTGATTCTGGGAAGCTTTCTGGACCGCGTTCTCGGAGAAGCACCGTGTGACGTCTACGTCAAACGGATCAAGCTACCGACGTCGTCGATCGACTCGATCTTGGTTCCGATCGCAGGCGGCCCGCACGACGAACTCGCGACGAAGCTGGCGGGGACGATCGCCACGGCTCACGACGCCGAAATCGTCCTCTTGCACGTCGAACACCCCGACGTCAACGAGAAGGCACACGAGGATCACGCGAATCTCCTTCGGGAGCGACGCGAGAAGCTCTCCAGCGAGCACTCTGTGGACGAAACGATCATCGAGAGCGACAACGTCGCCGGTGCGATTACCGACGAAACCACCCATCACGACCTCACAATACTGGGCGCAACGCGAGATCCGTTTCTCAAACGAAAACTGGTCGGCTCCGTCGCACAGGGAGTTGGGCGTTCGGCGGGGAGTTCGGTCATCGTGACTCGGAGCGATCAAGAAGAGTAGTGAACCGACGGGCCACCGCTCGCCCCTGATCGGCACCGAACAGAACGACACGCGATGGCCACCACGATGTTGGCGCTGTTTCACCACCAAATGTGGATCGTCAGCGTGGCTCGTCCCGGAAGTAATCCTCGACCTCGAACGGCTCGGACTCGCCTTCGACGCCGGTCACGTCGAGCGCGGTCACCTCGGCGCCGACGCCGAGCAGCCCGGCGAGACTCGGCTCGGTACGGCCGCCGTCGCCGCTTATCAGCTCCTTCACGTAGAGACCGCCCTCGCCGTGGAGACTGACGACAGCCGTCGTCTCGCCGCTAAGTTCGCCGTCGATCTCGTAGACGGTGCGCTCGCGGGTGAGGCCGGCACGCCGGTGGTCGACGCGCTCGGGCGTGTACTGCTCGAGCGTAGTGCCGTCGAGTTCGGCGAGGGCTGCCTCGAAGTCGGCTTCCGAGATCGGTTCGTCGAAGGTAACGTCGGCCCGATAGCGCTTGCTCGCGTCGAGTTCCTTGACGCGTTCGACCATCTCGTAGGTCGCGAGCCGCAGCCCTGAGACGTCGACGGCACCGCCGGCTGCCTCGTTGATCTCTCGTTCGAGCGTTTCGACGTCGGGATCGCGGAATCGGGGGCGCTTCACTTCGAGGACGAACGGCCGCCCCTCCTCGAGCATCAGAGCGTCGACGTCCTCCCTGCCGGCGCCGTGGAAGGTTCCCTCGTCCCCGTCCATCGCCTCGACGACGTGCGGGCGGACGACCTGTTCGACGCTCGTGTCGTACATGTACCCCGAACCGCCACAGTAGTCACAGGGCTCCTCGCCGGAGTCGGCAAGCTGGACGCCGCTGCCGCCACACTCCCGGCAGGGCCACTCCGTCTGGGGGATGTCCCGCTCGAGTTTGCGGTAGCGTCCGTAGACGAACGCCGGGTTGACCTGGATGTCGACGGCGTGGCTCGTCACAGACGGCTGTGCGTCGTCTGACGCCTCGACGGTGGCGTCTTCGGCACCACCGGCGTCGAGCAGTTCGAACGGGTCGAATGCGTCGAGGTCGATGACCGCGAGCACGTCCGGGCGATCGAAATCAACCTCGGCGCCGGTTGCGGCGCCGACGCGGCGACCTACCTCGCGGTTCATCTCGCGGCTCATCGACTCGCCGGCGTCGGGATCGAGTGTGGCGTCTTCCCTGAGCAGTTCCTCGTTCTCCTCGATCAGGGGCGGGACGCGAGTGCCGACCTGGTAGGTCGAAAAGGAGATCCCCTCGAGTTCGTCGACGACGGTGGCAGCGATCGCATCGAACGTCGCACAGTACCCCTCACAGACCCAGCAGTCGGCCGGCGCGACCGTCTTGAAGTCGGCGTCGTCTTCAAGCGCGATGGTCGTCCGGAGCGCCCGACCGCGCTCGGCGTTTGTCAGCCCGAAGCTGCGGGCGGCAAAGGGGCGGCCCAGGCAGGAGTCGCAAACGGGGCCGGTAGCCGCCAGCCGGCGGGCGTCGTCCGTGATCGTCATGTCCGGAACGTCGGAGGGAGACGGTAACACGCTTTCCCTTCGGCGCGGGTATCTGACGAACTGAGCTGTCCGAGTAGCAGCGGCCTGTACAGCCTTCCCACGGGTTAAAATACGTTCCAGCCATATCCCGTTGTGTATGGACGAGTCGCAGCTCGACCGCCGGCAGTTTCTGACACTTGCGACGGCCGGTGCAGCGGGCGCGATCGCGGGGTGTACTGAGCCGCGAGCAGATCGGTCTATCGGGGGCAGCTCCTCGACGAACCCCGATATCGATCCCGAAAACCTCGCCGACGGCTCCGCGTTTACCGACGTCTACGACGCCGTCATCGATTCGGTCGCTCAGCTTCGCGTCTTCGGTATCGACGATCCGATGACCGGTGAGGAAGGGCAGGGCCAGGGGTCGGGCTTCCTGCTGGGCGACCATCTGGTGACGAACGACCACGTCATCGCGGACGGGACGGACGTAGACGTCCAGTACACGACGGGCGACTGGACAGGAACGAGCCTGGTCGGCCGGGATTTCTACAGCGATCTGGCCGTGCTCGAAGTCGACGACGTTCCCGACGAAGCGGAGCCGCTCTCGCTGACGGAGACACAGCCCGTCCCCGGCCAGCAAGTGGTCGCCGTCGGCAACCCCTTCGGGCTCGAAGGATCGATCTCGACCGGCGTCGTCAGCGGCGTCAACCGCTCGGTGCCGATGCCCCAGCGAAACTTCTCGCTCCCGAACGCCGTCCAGACCGATGCCGCGTTGAATCCCGGCAACAGCGGCGGTCCGCTGGTCGATCTAGAGGGCGAGGTCGTCGGCGTGGTCAACGCCGGTGGCGGCGTCAACATCGGCTTTGCAATCTCGGCGGCGCTGACGAGCCGTGTCGTCCCGGCACTCATCGAGGACGGCGAGTTCGAGCACTCTTATCTGGGGATCGGACTCGACAGCGTCGATCGAGTGGTCGCCGCGGAGAACGATCTTCCCGAAGCAACCGGCGTCATCGTCGTCACCACCGAGCCCGATGGCCCGTCTGATGGGGTGCTCGAGGAAAGCGACGGGGTCACCAGCAGCAACGGCGAGGAGATTCCCGTCGGGGGGGACGTCATCGTTACCATCGACAACACACCGATCCCGGACCGCCACGCACTGGGAACCCACCTGGCGCTTGAGACGGATCCGGGCGATCAGATTGTGGTGACGGTGTTGCGAAACGGCTCGGAGACGGACGTCGAACTGACGCTTGGCTCGCGGCCGCCACCGACGCAGTCGGGTTGGAGCCCATAGCCAGCCAAGAATTGGGTTCGTCTGCGCAGTAATAACCGACTACTGATCAATTGCGGTGAGATTCTCCAGCCAGGGACGGTCAGGATCGGACTATCGTCGTCTGCGTTCCATCTCGTAACTGCATCTGTCCACCTCGTAACTGCGTCTGTGTAGGTCCTCGATAACAATAGTCGAATACGGTCTCGTACGGGTAGGCACCGGACCACGGCCACGTACCCATGAACGACGACTCACCGACGCCCAACGAGAGCAACGGTCGAAAACGACCCCTCGAACGCCGATCCGCGAGAGACGACGAACCGGACGAGTGGCTGGTGGTTCCAGCCAGCGCAACCGAGCACGAACGGCAGACGAACTGGATCGCGGCCGACGAGTCCACGTTCGTCGACCTCGGGTCGGCACGATGACGCTGACAAGGCTCATCACTGCGACGGGGTTCTGGGTGGGCGCACTCCTGCCGCTGGTCTACCTGCCGGTGTTCGTCGCGGGCATCGACTCGGCAACCCGGTTCTCGATGCTACTCGCACTATTGCTGGTCAACGTGCTCGCGCTGATCGTCGGCCACGAGTATCCCGAGACGCGGTCGGCGCGACAGTAGTGCAAAAGGGGTGGTCGCCGGTGTGGCGTCAGAACCACGACGCACTGTCGGTCACGTCGGTGACGTGTCGTCGACGCGTCTGACGATGGTGTCGATATCGGAGTAGGCGATGCTCCCGGCGCCGAGTGGCCGCTCGTCGAGTTCGAGGTAATTGGGCCCCGACTCCTGGGTTCGCAGGCCCGTAACCTCTCCTTCGACGACGGTCCGGTCGTCAGCTGCAGTCGCCTCCGAACGGACTTTGACGATATCGCCATACTCGACGAACTCCGCGATCAACTCGCCAGCTTCGGCCTCGTCGGCCTTCGGCGGAACGGTGAGTTCGGTCACGAGTCCCAGGTCTGTGCCCGCGGCGTCTCACAGGAGTCACAGAGGACCGCTCGATTCCCCTTGTACGTACCGCGTTCCAACTGGCCACCCTCACAGTCGGGACAGGGGCGACCCGCGAGTACGGTGAGGACGCTGGCCCCGTCGTGATCAATCTGGACAGCTGATTGGTGTGTCGCCATACCCATTCTGGCGCCCGTCCGCCGGGTAGGAGTTGGCCATGCACCTGCAACCCCTCTGGGTCGGGGAGTCGATTGCGGCGACCGACCAGGCCGGTGCAGTCATGCGGTTCCAGCCGTGTGAGAGAGATGAGTATGACAATACTAACCACGATCGTGCTCGCAAACGGAGTCGAAGCGGCTATCCTGCTCGGGCAAAAACCGGCGACCGATGTGGCCCTGGGGACACCTCGGCGTAGCGTACCTGCTGTACACCGCCTACACGCACCGCCAGTTCGGTCGGGCGCCGTTGGCGCTGCCGGCGCTCGCACTCGCGGTCGGTTCGCAGGCACCGGATCTGATCGACAAGCCCCTCGCGTGGACGATCGGCGTCCTTCCCGGTGGGCGGACGCTCGGACACTCGCTGCTGTTCGCCGTCGTATTTCTCCCCGCGTGTTACGCGCTCGCAAAACGGTACGACCGTCCCGACGTCGGCGTCGCCTTCGCGATCGGACACCTCTCGCACCTCGCCGCTGACGTCCCGCCGTCGGCACTCACAGGAGATCTCTCGGGCACCGAGTTCCTCCTCTGGCCGCTGCTCGAGGCGCCGTCGGAAGAGCCAGTGGATGGCCTCTTCGACGCGATCTTTACCTACTACGCGATGGGGCCGTACGAGGTGGTCCAGCTGGGGCTGTTCGTCCTCGGCGCGCTCGTCTGGGTCCGCGACGGGATGCCCGGACTGGCGCTGGTGCGATCGCTTCCGGGCCGGATTCAAGAGGCGCGAGCGGAGAACCCGTAGCTCGCGACTCGTCGCTCGACGTCACGGATCGTCGCCCCTATTTCCCCGCCGGCCGAACCGGCAGTATGCGACAGTTCGTCCTCATTGCCCACGACGTCCCCACCGAACCGGACTTCTCGCTCGACGATCTCGCGGGTGGCGCCGGCCGCCTCGACGCCGTCTGCCGGTCGATCACCGCGGCGTTGCTGACCTCCCACGGAATCCGCGAGGACGTCCGGGTCCACCTCGTCGTCCAGGACGAGTTCACGATCACCATCGACGGCGACTCGGTCCGCCGGCTCAACCCCGACGAGCGCTCGACGGCGGCGCTCGTCCGCAAGGCCCTCGACCATCGCGAGGAGGCGATCGGAGCGCTGCCGGCCGAACCGAGCCCGGGCATCGCCCTCTACCGCCGTGGATTCGAGGCGACGATAGACGAACTCGAGGAGCGTGGCGGAACGATCGTCCAGCTTCACGAGGACGGGAAACCAATCGCGGAGGGAGACGTCGACGCGTGGCAGGAGCCGGCGTTCGTCCTCTCGGACCACCACGACTTCACCGACGACGAACGAGCGCTTCTCGATGAGCGCACGAGCCATCGCATCCGACTCGGTCCGACGCGGCTCCACGCAGACCAAGCGATCACCGTCGCCAACCACGCACTCGACACTCGCGGATATACGCAGTTGTGAGGGAGGCCTTATGCGAGTAAACCGCATCGTTCGGCCTCAAGGGGGGTCCGGAAGCGTTAAACGATCGGATCGACTCGATTCGACTGCGGGCCGGTGGGGTAGCTTGGTATCCTTCGGCCTTCGGGTGGCCGTAACCGCAGTTCGAATCTGCGCCGGCCCATTTCTGCCCGCGAATTCTAACCGACGAGCGAAGCGAGTCGCGTTCGTGAGCGGGCAGAAATGCAGCCGCAAAGATTCGAATCAGGGAGGAGCGTCGCTCCGACCGTGGTTCGTAATCTGCGCCGGCCCATGTTTCCCGCAACCGCTCAACGTCTACAATACGGCAGCACACCGCTTACAAACACGGTCGTCCTGCGTGCCATAGAGTGTAACTGCAGTGCAAACGCACCCCTTGCCGTCCTGGACTTCAAGAAACACAAGTAACAGATCCACAATAAAGCAATGGCAGATAAACAGTATTTTTTGTCTTGAGACACCTGTTTTGCTCCGTTGTCGCCTTCGTCTCCCGAGTGCGAGACAGCATGCAACCCACTTCAAGCGTGAGAGACCTATCCATAGCAATCGTCTTGACTTTCATAGGTAGATTGATGAGGGGACGGTAGTCATATTTTGACATAATGAACAGTGAGGCCGTTAGAGACTACGTTGAGCAGTCCCGGACCCTGTTGGAGGCCTCACCCCAGATGGACGAGGAGAATACGAAGGTCAAACTCATTCAGCCATTCGTCGATCTACTGGGGTGGAACTTCTACTCGACTGAAGTCCAACTCGAGTACACCGTACAAATGGGGACTCAGACCTCAAAGGTCGATTACGCGTTGATGGTCGGCGACACACCGGTCGTCTTCATCGAGGCAAAGTCAGCGCGGTCCGATCTCAGTGAGACCAACGTCCGTCAACTACAGAGCTATATGCGGCAGGAATTGTCTGTGGATTGGGGGGTTTTAACGAACGGGAAGACATTTGAGATCCTCAGTGTGAGTAGTGGCGACAACCGCGAGGGTGAAACCTCAATTGCGAAGTTCGATCTCAGTGAGATGGCAGATAACCCAGACATTTTGGAAATACTCACCAAAGACGCCATCCAGTCTGGGCGGGCCGACGAAATAGCAAAACAGCTCACCCAAACTAACCGGGCTATCCGTCAACTGAATGAGGAGGAAAGGGCTATCACAGAACGACTCACCGACGTTCTTCAGAACGAATTGGGGCAAACTCCACTGGATCTCGAAGAACAGAGTCTGGACTTTGTAGACGATCTTCGTGGGACGCTTAAAGAGCGCCGTCGGTTCATTGGTGAGTCGACGAAGGAAACAGAGGTTGACACAAAAGGAGAAAAAGACGGCAGTGGCGGTGACAACGACGATGATGTGGTAGACCCGGTCGAAGATAATATCGTTGCAACGATCCCCAGAAGTGCCATAGACGGGCAGAATGACGAAGAAGTAGCCGTTTTCCCGACTCGTGAGTCAGGCATTCCGTTTCTGTTGGAAAATAACGCATGGGGGTTCGTTCGTATTGGGCGTAACTTCGACTATGTAGCTATGTACGTAACTGGCGACGTTCAGGAAGTACAGTATTTCGCTGCAGTTCGTGATGTTGTTTCCCCTCAAGAGGCGGTCCTCGCTCGTGAAGTGTCCGAGTATGCCGATGGTGCTAAGATAGACAACGGGAAGAAGGTCGTCCGGTTCGAAGAAGACAGCCTCTATCGACTAGAAGATCCGATTCCATACGAGACGAAATACCCGCAGAACCACCGCTATACAACGCTCGGTGATCTTCGTACAGCAGAGACGACCGACGACATACTGTAGCGAGAGTTTTCCAACATCGCAGAGGGGAACCGAGTTGAGGAACGGACTGATAGCGTTAAAGAAGAGGTGAATTTAATTGCAGGATTCGAATTTACGCCGGCTTACACACGATCGTTATTCAGCCGCTACGAACCCGATTCCTGCTCCCGAACGAACGTCTCGACTGCATCCACAACCGCCGCGGCCGCCTCGCCGTCGCCGTAAGGCTGGGGCTTTGCTTCTGGAAGATCGAACGCACCGGTGAGGTGGGCCTCGAGTTGGTCCGGGTCGGCGCCGACGAGGACGTTCCAGCCGCTGTCGACGAGTTCGGTCCACTCGGTTTCCTCGCGCATCGTCACGCAGGGCGTATCGAGGAAGAAGGCCTCCTTCTGGGCACCCCCGGAGTCGGTGGCGACCATTCGCGAGCCGTCGATGAGTCGGATGAAATCGAGATAGCCGACCGGATCGATCAGTGTCAGCTCCGCGGCGGCGTCCTCGTACAGCCCGTGCTCGCGCATCGCGTTTTTCGTTCGGGGGTGGACCGGGAAGACGACCTCGTCCTGAATGTCGGCGAGCGTCTCGAGAATTGCGGCGAGGCGGTCTGGGTCGTCCGTGTTGCGCGCGCGATGGACCGTCGTCAACACGTACTCCTCGTGCGTGAGTTCGAGGTCCTGTAGGATCGTCGACTGGGAGGCGGCGCGCTCTCTGACCAGCAAGGTGGCGTCGTACATCACGTCGCCCGTGTCGACGACGCCCTCGGTGATCCCCTCCTCGCGGAGGTTCTCCGCCGACGCCTCGCTCGGTACGAGGAGGAGTTCGGCGGCGTGGTCGGTGAGAACGCGGTTTATCTCCTCGGGCATATCGCGGTTGTAGCTTCGGAGTCCCGCCTCGACGTGGGCCAGCGGGACGTCCATCTTCGAGGTGACGATTCCCGCAGCGAGCGTCGAGTTGGTGTCGCCGTAACAGAGCACGATGTCCGGCTCCTCTTCGATGACTAGTTCCTCGATACCGACGATCATCTCGGCGGTCTGGGCGCCGTGATCGCCCGAGCCAACGCCGAGATTGTACTCGGGTTCGGGGATGCCCAAGTCCTCGAAGAAGACATCGGACATCTCGTCGTCGTAGTGCTGTCCGGTGTGGACGAAAATTTCCTCGTGGTCGCGTCGCAGCTCTCGCGAAACCGCGAACGCTTTGACGAACTGTGGGCGGGCGCCGATGACGGTGAGTACCTTCATGGATTGTGAATGTGTGAAGCGAGTTGTGTCTGTGTGTTGAACACTATCCTGACAGCGAGTGTTCGTGCTCGGGACTGTCGACTCTGTTCGGACTATCGATCGATTCGTTCGGGAGCGAGGCAAAGCGGATCCCCCGGGAAGGGGTCCACTCCTCGGCCTCCCAGTCGGTGACGAGCAGCGTGCCGTCGCTCGTCTTGACGACGAACTGGTCGCTGGGTTCGAAGACCTGCACGACGGTTCCCGGCTGGGCGTCTAACAACAGGTCGGCCGAGAAGGGCTGGGCCTCCCAGATCGTGACCCGGGTGCCGTCGTGGTTGGTGAACGCGCCGGGGTATGGGTGGCCGACGGCCCGGATGAGATTATAGATCGTCTCGGTCGGATCCGCCCAGTTGATCGCGCCGTCGTCGGGATTCCGTTTCGGGTAGTAGGTCGGCTGGGCGGACTGTGTCTCGAACTCGGCGGTCCCCGAGAGCACGTCAGCGACGCAGTCGTCGAACAGCTGCTGTCCGATCATCACGAGCTTGTGGTACAGCGACTGGATCGTGTCGTGGCGATTGATATCGAACTTCTGCGTGGCGACGACATCGCCGGAGTCGGCCCCCTCATCCAGGTGCATCACCGAGAGGAGGAATCGATCAAGTCCCTCGATGAGCGACCAGTTCATCGGCGAGCGACCGCGTCCCTTGGGCAGTCCGAAGGCAGAGCCATGGAGTCCGAGCGCTCCGTGGGTGAACGTCCCTAATACGTCGCCGGGAATGAGACGCTGCCAGCCGTGGACGAGCAGTAGGTCGGCGTCTACGTCGCGAAAGTGGTCGGCGTCCGCGTCGGTCATGCCGTAGGTCTCGGGACAGTAAACCGAGACGTCGTTCTCGGCAGCGTACTCGCGGTGATCGTAGTAGCTACAGACGCCGTATTGCTCGCCCTGTTCCGGTCGGAGCGTGATGAGTTCGTCCACCGGGACGATTTCCTCGTGGACGTACCGGAAGAGGTCGAAGCCGGCGTCGGTACAGCTCGCGAAGACGACGCGAGCGTCGGAAAGCGACGCCACAGCGTCGTCGGGAGATGTGGCGGAGGACATCGGTTTGGTTACGATCTGGCGACCTCATCGTCGATGTACTGGCGCTCTAAGAAGCGCTTCGTCGCGCCGAAGCGCTCGTCACGCTCGCGGTAGAGACGCTCGGCGAACGTCTGGTCGGTCTCGGCCCACAGCCCAGGGTGGATGAGAATTTGCAGCCGATCCGGGAAACCGTCGGGGAACGGCGGCGACTCTCGCCACCGCTGGTTCGAATCACCGCGGTAGGCGATGTCGGTGAAAAAGCGCTCCTCGTAGGTGCTGATGAAGCCGTCGTACCGTCGTCGCAACACCCAGTCCGGGGGAATGTGAAACGAGATCGCCGGCGAGAGATCGTCCGCGATTGACGAGAGGATCTCTCGTTCGCGATCGACCGCGGCGACGAGATCCGCGTCTGCCGGCTCATCCGACCAGTACTGGTGGGTGCTAAAGTGGAGCCCGACGTCGTGTCCGAGCGACTGAATGCGGTCGATGATCTCTCGTGTCTCCCGGTGTAACGGGTTGTAAAACGGCGAGGAGAGCAGGAAGAAGTACGTCGTCGAGACGCCCGCCTCGGCCTCGATCTCCGCCATTTTCAACGCCCGCTGTGGTGACCAGTCGACGTCGTGTCGCAAGAGGACCTCACCGTCCGCGACAGCACCACCGTAGGTGGTGTACTCGTACCCGTGAGCGAGCAGTTCCTCGAGGAAGGTCGCGTACTCGTCGTACGTAAACCGGATCGAACGGTCGTCTCTGGGGGTCGACGGGACGGTGTGGGTGCGTTGCGATGCCAGGTCGCTCATAGCGAAAGGGGTGATACACGGGATGAAAGTTATGCGTCGGTGACCGGCCACTAGGGAATCATTTCGGTCGAACGGACCTATCGCTGGTCCAACCGAAGTCGGAACCGTTAGGCGACTCGAACGTCTCTCTGCAGGCGAATGGGCGACCGAGGGCAGTCCGATATCGGAGGGGTCGACGAGCTCGTGTCGGCGACGGACGTTGCGGACCGCCGCGACGAACTCGCCGCCGAGTTACGCGAACACGCCGGCGAGGTTGCTCGTGAGGTCGCGATGCTCCAGGGGGGCGATTACGGCCAGCAGGTCTTCGAGACGGGCTCCGGGACGTGGACGCTGAAGTACGAGGGTGGCGACGTCGACTACCTCCGCTTCGAACCGCGCTCGGGCGTGGAGATCTACGCCGTCTCAAGCAAGCAACAACCCGAGCCCGACGCACTCGCACGAGCGCTCGACGACTACGGTGCGTTCGTTGCGGCGTACAACGAGTACGTCGCGTCGATGGACGGGCGCCTCGAAGACGTCGAGCCGTCGTTTCCCGAAGTCGCCTCGACCGCAGCGCTCGTCGAGGACCGCGACCGAATTCTCCGACGGGTTCGCGAGGCGGCGAACGCGATGGCGAGCGAGCTTCACCGCTACGAGGGGGAGTACGGCACCTACGCGACAACGGTGTCTGGAACTCGCTGGGAGCTCAAGTGGGACGGCGACGTCGCTGCCTACCTCCGCGTGGGTGGCTCGGACGGCACCTATCTGCTCTCGCAGTACCAGCCGCCACCGGTGACGGAGGTCCGCAGACTGGTCGCGGACGTTCCGGCCTTCGTCGAGGCGTTCAACGAGGAGGTCGCCGCTCTCGAAGCGGGACTCGCTGCGGTCTCGTTCACTCCAGAGTCGTAGTCCGGGAGACGCGTGGGAGCCGAACCACGCCTGTAGGAACTCGTTTCCCGAAATCACGGACAGCCTAGCACTGTGTAGTCACAGGAAACGTCACGAATATCACGCGGACTGACTAGCTGACTTTTTCCAGTCCGGTCCTCCGTCTCGACTGCAACATGACAGTATCACGGCGAGCAACGATGAAGGCGATCGGCGCACTCGGCGCGACGACGGCGCTGACCGGAACCGCACTCGCGGTCGGCGAACACGACGACGACGAGCGCGATCCCGACGAGACGGCGACCGACGACGAGGACGTTCCAGAAGCGATCGCAGCGGTTCGGGTGGCTCACCTCTCGCCCGACGCCCCGGCAGTCGACATCTACGTCGACGGCGACCAGGTGCTCGAAGGCGTCGATTACGAGGAGATCACGCCGTACTTAGAGATTCCCCCGGGAAGCTATCAGGTGACGATCACGGCGGCCGGCGATCCGGAGACGGTCGCGTTCGACGACGAGGTCTACTTCGGAGAGGCGTTCCACACCGTCGCAGCAGTCGGTGAGCTGGCCGAGGAGACGTTCATGCCGCTGGTCCTGACCGACGCGGGCTCGGCGCTGATCCGGCTGGGACACGCCTCGCCGGACGCACCGGCGGTCGACGTAGTCGGAAACGAGGGTAGCATGACGCTGTTCGAAAACGTCTCGTTCGGCACCGCGACGAACTACGTCGCACTTCCAGCAGGAAGCTACACGCTCGACGTGCTCCCGGCCGCGGGCGGGGAGGGCGACGCCGGCGGGGAGGCCCCCGACCACGAGGAGATGAACGGCGAGGGTGACGGAGACGCTGATACCGACGACGACTACGACGAGGACGAGGACAACGGCGTCGAGGATGCGGACGACGAAGCCGCCCCCGGCGACGCGGTGGCCACAGTCGAGGTCGACCTCGAGATGGGGACGGCCTACAGTGCGTTTGCGGCCGGCTACCTCGAGGGCGACGAACCGGACCGCGAGTTCACGGTTGTACTCACCGAAGACGGCCCGGGTGCGGTGTCGACCCCGGACGATGCAGACGACGAAATGGATGCAGACGAAGAGCCGGACGACGAGATGGATGAGGAAGACCACGACGACGAGGCCGAAGATGACGACTACGACGACGAGGCCGAAGACGACGACAAGGCCGAAGACGACGACTACGACGACGAGGCCGAAGACGACGACAAGGCCGAAGATGACGACTACGACGACAAGGCCGAAGATGACGACTACGACGACAAGGCCGAAGACGACGACTACGATGACAACGGCCACTGAGCACCGATCAGGCACTCGGTAACGAGTAACCCGGATCACTCACCGTTCCAGTGGCTGTTCGGTCACTCGACTGGAATCGGTACTGACGCGCTGAAACCGGTCCCTGCAAGGGACCCGTCACCGGTCGAACTGTTCGACACGTATTCTTTGTCGATCGCACGGCCACCAGCACCGCGACCCAATGGGCCGTCGGCTCGGATCGGCTGGCGTGGTGAATAGAAGTGTCATGCGAGGAGCCGAACGCAGCCGCAACTAGTCGCGTCAGGCCTCGACGTACTGATCGACCCACGCCTGGCGCTGCTCGAGGCTGCGCTGCCCCCGTGGCGTAAGCGCGTAGTAGTTCGTCCGGCGATCGAGTTCACCTTTCTCGACGAGATCGAGTTCGACGAGCGTATCGAGGTTTGGATACAGCCGGCCGTGGGTAACCGGCTGGTCGATGTACTCGTTGATGTCGTCGAGAATCTCCTGGCCTGACGGTCGGTTCTTGCCTGCGATGACGTACAGCAGGTCGCGCTGAAAGCCGGTAAGTTCGTCCATGAGTTGTCCTCTTGCGTACAGACCGTCACCGATCTGTGGCTTTGTTATGCGGCGAACAGACTGGATCGCGGAGGGGGTAGGTGTCGGATACAGCTGCGGACGGAAGACCCCGATGCTGTCTGCCAAACAGCTACATCGAAGCGAGTGGCGACGTTTTTGCGCGCGGCGTTCGTACCGACGGCTATGTCATCGGATCCGCTCGCCTGGAAGACGCTCAATCGAGAGACGGCGTACACCTGCCCGGGGTTCGACGTCATCACGGACGCCGTCGAGCTTCCGGATGGGACAGAGACCGAGTACGACTATCTGAGCGAGGCGCCGAGTGTCTGTATCCTTCCGTTTACGTCGGAAGGCGACGTGGTCTGTATCGAGGAGTGGCGCCAGGCGGTCTCCCGAGTCAACCACGGGCTCCCGGTTGGCGGCGTCGAACCCGAGGACGACGACCTCGCCGCCGCCGCCCGGCGTGAACTTCGTGAGGAAACGGGCTACGAACCGGAGGGAGTCGGGGCGCTCGTCACCGTCGAACCGGCAAACGGTATCGCCGACTCCGTCTTGCACCTGTTCGTCGCACGCGGTTGCCGGCCAACGGGCGAGCAGCAACTCGACCACAACGAGAGCATCCGAGTAACGACCAAACCGCTCGAAGCGCTAGCCGAGGACGTCAAAGCGGGGCGGATACGCGACGCACGGGCCGTGCTCGCCGTCTCGTACTACGGGCTGTTCGGCGACGGACTTGGGGCGGCAAAAAAGGACTGAATCGGGATCGGACGGCTCAACTGATCGAGCGCAGATCAGGTCAGCAGTGCGACCGACGCCGCGTTGTCGTTAGCGTCGTCGGCGCCGTTGTCGTCACCGTCGTCCATGTCATCGTCGTCATCGTCGTCGGTCCCCTCGTCATCTGCATCGTCTGCCTCATCGTCGTCGATCTCCTCTTCTAAGTCGTCGGTGTCGCCGATAGTGACGGTTTCTGCGGTGGCGTCACCGACCGTGATCGCGGAGGCGGAGACGTATTCGACGGTCTCCATGTCGTTCTCGTCGTTGTCGTCAACGTCGTTTTCATCGTCGTTAGCGTCGTTGTCGTCCGCGTCGTTCTCGTCGTTGTCGTCGGCGCCGTTGTCGTCCGCGTCGTTCTCATCGTCCGCGTCGTTGTCGTCCGCGTCGTTGTCGTCAGCCTCGTCGTCATCTGCCTCCTCATCACCCTCGAGTGACTCGATCGTCATCGAGTTGATGTGGACTTCCTCGACATCGAACTGCTCGATGGTTAGCTCGTCAATCTCTTCAGTTTCGGTATCGTTGTCGTCAGCCTCGTCGTTATCTTCCTCGTCAGCCTCGTCGTTGTCGTCGGCGTCGTCGGCACCGTTGTTGTCAGCCTCCTCGTTGTCCTCCTCGTCAGCCTCATCGTCGTCGTTGAAGATGCCATCGAAGAAGTCACCGATGCGATCGACGATACCGTCATCCTCCTCGACGGTGAGCTCGTCGATCGTCATGTGCTCAACGTGCATCGATTCGATGGTGAGATCCTGGACGCTTAGGGAGTCAGCACCCTCCTGGACGAGTTCGTCGTCGGTCTCGTCGGCGTCGTTCTCGTCATCGTTTGCCTCGTCGTTCTCCTCATCGACGTCTTCCTCATCGGCGTCGTCGTTGTCGTTGGCCTCGTCGTTGTTGTCAGCCTCGTCGTTGTTGTCGGCCTCGTCGTTGTCGTTCTCGTCAGCCTCGTCCTCGACATCGTTCTCGTCCATCTCGTCCTCGTCGAACTCGAGGTCGTCGATGCCAACCTCCTCAAGTTCGAGTGATTCGATCTCGATGTCCGAGATCGTTACTGGATCCTCCTCGTCGGCATCGTCGTTATCGTTAGCGTCGTTGTCGTCAGCGTCGTTATCGTTAGCGTCGTTGTCGTCGGTATCGTTCTCGTCAGTGTCGAGTTCGTCCTCGAGCTCTTCGTCGTCGACGTCGAGCTCATCGACAGTCAGTTCGTCGATGGTCGCGTTCTCGACAGTGACGTTCTCAAGACTGAGAGTCTCGACCTGTACGTTTTCGAGCGTTGCGCTCATGTCTCCGTCGGCACCGTCGTCCGCCGCCGTTCCGGCCGCTCCCGCCAGGGCAGGACCCCCGGAGAGTGCGACTAGTAGTGCGACGAAGACGACGCCGATTGTCTGCGGTCGTGAAACCATGCCTCCGAGGCTACGCCAGTATGATGGCTAAAACGAGCCGACTGTTACAGGACTGACCGCAGGAAAACCGGTGTTGGCTCTGCGTAACGGTACGGAGCGACGACAGTCAGACCGCCAGATCGTTTCTCGAAGCCGAACGCACGCATCCCCCGCCGGACGCTTTCCGGTTATCCTTGCACTCGCTACCCGCCGAAATCGGCCGGACGGAACGGAACGTTTACCGGCCCGCTCACGAAGACACGGTCGATGCGCGAGTGCTTCGAACTCCGGGATACTGATGCCGGCGGTCGGATCGGCGAGCTGACCGTGCCACGGGCGGGCGTCACCGTCGAGACGCCGGCGCTGTTGCCGGTCATCAACCCGAATCTGGACACGCTCTCCCCACGACGACTGGCCGAGGAATTCGGCGCGGAGATCCTCATCACGAACTCCTACATCGTCCACAAGACCGACGGACTCCGGGAACGGGCGCTCGATGAGGGACTCCACGAGGTCCTCGACTTTCCGGGCGCGATCATGACCGACTCGGGCTCGTTTCAGCTCTCGGAGTACGGCGAAATCTCGGTGACGACCGAGGAAATCCTCGAATTTCAACACGAGATCGGGTCGGACATCGGCACGCCAGTCGACATCCCGACACCCCCCGACGCCGCCCACGAGCGCGCCAGCGAGGAACTCGAGACGACCACCGAGCGCCTCGAGGTAGCCGAGACCGTCGACACCGGCGACATGCTCGTCACCGCGCCCGTCCAGGGCTCGACGCACCCCGACCTCCGGGAGGCCGCGGGCCGCCACGCCGAAGGAACCGATCTCGATGTCTTTCCGATCGGCGCAGTCGTCCCCTTGCTAAACGAGTACCGGTACGCCGAGATGGTCGACGTCGTCGCCGCCGCCAAGCGCGGGCTCGGCCCCGACGCGCCGATCCATCTGTTCGGCGCCGGTCACCCGATGATGTTCGCGCTCGCGGTTGCAATGGGCTGTGACCTGTTCGATTCGGCCGCCTACGCCCTCTACGCCCGCGACGACCGCTACCTGACGGTACGGGGTACGCGCCACCTCGAAGATCTCGACTACCTCCCCTGCTCGTGTGCGGTCTGTACCGCCAACAGTCCCGACGAACTCCGCGCACTGCCTGACGACGAGCGCGAGTCCGAGCTCGCGGCCCACAACCTCCACGTCACCTTCGCCGAGATCCGCCGCATCAAGCAGGCGATCCGCAGCGGCAGCTTACTCGAGCTGGTCGAGCAGCGCGCGCGCTCGCATCCAAAGATGCTCGACGGCTACCGAACCCTGCTCGACCACGCCGCCCAGTTAGAGCGGTCGGATCCGGTCTCGAAGGGCTCGTTCTTCTACACCTCCCACGAGAGCGCCCGCCGGCCCGAGGTGTTGCGCCACCACGAACGGCTCGACCGGCTCTCGATCCCCGACTCGCTCTTTCTGGCCGAGGGCGACGAACCCGCCTTCGCGGAGGAACAGTACGACGACGTCTGGCGGGTCCAGCCACCCTTTGGTCCGTTCCCGCGGGCGCTCTCGAAGAGCTATCCGCTCACCGCCGAGGTACCTGAACGGACGGATCGGGCGGCGATCGAGGCGGCCGCCCGCGGCGTCTCGCGCCTCGTCGGAGAGAATCCCGACAGCGCGTTCGCACTCGGCCACCGCGGGTGGCCCACAGACGTCCTCGCATCGCTCCCGGAAGGCATCGAGACGGTCGATCTGGCGGATGGGTCAGATTGAGAGATCAGAACAGCAAAGAGGAGACGGCCGCACACACGGAATATGATTGGGGCAACGTCGCTCGCGCTGGGGGCGATCGTCATCGTCGTTTTTGGGTCGTGGCTCGTTCGCCGCGGGCGAACCCGCAGCGGGAGCAGCGAGCGACACGAATCCTTGGAACGACACCGAGACGCAAAGCAGCGCGATCCGCCCGTCGAGATCGGCGACGAGCACGTCGCGGGGATCGAAGACTTCTCGACCCACCACAGCGGCGAGCGCCACGCCGTCTGCAAAGTCGAGGGGTTCGTCGTCTTCGTCGAAGGCGTCCCGGCCGATCTGGGGATCGGGGACGTAGTCGAGTTCCGGGTACTCTCGTACAACCGTGGACACACCTCGGCGAGCGGGACGTATCTCGGCCGGACGTGACGGATCGGACGAACGCACTCTTTTGTTCGAAGCCAGCGAACGGCGCGTATGAAACGGCTGGTCCTCGGCACGCTCGCTCTCGTGGAGGTGGTGCTTGCAGAACGGATCGTCGCCCGCGGAGAGCGCTTCGCGTTCGACAACCCCCACGCGGCGCGCCTGCAGGGATGGACGATTCCGATGGCCCGGCTCGAGGGGATCGTCGCGCTCTGGGTCGCGTGGAAGTGGGAATCCGCCTGGCCCGGCATCAGACCCCTGTTCGGTGCGGTCGGGCTACCGATGTTGCTGGCCCCGACGGCGGTGCTCGACGCCGCCCTCGGAATCGCCTACGAGAATCCCGACGAGATCGAGGTGAAGCCGTGGGTCGGCCCCCTCACGCGGCTGCTCGGGCTCTGTTACGTGCTGGTTGCCATCGCCCCCGTCCTCGACGACAGCGACACGCACGACAAACTGGCTGCGGACGGTTCGGTCGTTGACACGTCGGCGTAGCTGTAGCCGCTCGCCGCCGGATCAGCCACGCGCTATCGACACGCTCTTTCGCACGCCGTCCCCAGTTCGGCCAATGACCGACTACTTCGAAGTGCACGAGCGCGACGGGGCCGCTCGCGTGGGCGAACTCCGCCTCGACGAGCCCGTCACGACCCCGACACTCGTCGACGACGTGCTCGACGACGCCGGCTCGCTGTGGGCCCGCGAGCGCGCGCTCCCGGAGGGAGACGAGTCCCGCCTGACGGTCCTCCCCCACCGGGGGTTTCCCGGCGGGACCGCCGAGGAGGTTCGCGAGTCGTTCGCCGTGGAGTATCCCGACGTCGACTACCCCAGCGTCGCGGTTATCTCGAGTGAGAGCGCCGACGATGAGGGTACGGACGCCTACGCCGTCTCCGACGTCCAGTCGATCGTCGGCCACGGCGCGGCGCTCGTCGAGGCCGTCGTGGCCGTCCGCGAGGCGATTCCGGCCGACACCGCCCTCCTTTTCTCCGGTGTCGCGACGCCGCGAAACGTCGCCGTGCTCGCCTACGCCGGCGTGGATCTGTTCGACGCCACCGCGGCGGTCGTGCGCGGAACCGAAGGCCGGTACCTGACCACCGACGAGGCCTACTTCCTCGAGGATCTCGAGGAGTTGCCCTGTGCCTGTCCGGCCTGCCAGAAGCCACGCGAGGAGTTCACGCGCGAGGACTGCGCCGAGCACAACGAGAACGCGCTGCGAGCCGAGCTCGGGATCGTCCGCCGGCGCATCCATGACGGCCGCCTGCGCGATTACGTCGAGGGACAGGCCCGCCAGGACCAGTGGCTCACCGCCGCGATGCGCGAGTTAGACACCCAGTGGAGCTACGTAGAGGAGCGGACGCCGATCCTCCGCGATTCGGAGATCAGCGCCGCCACCGAGGACACCCTCCGTCGAGTCGAGATCCAGCGCTTCGCCGACCGCGTGACGACGCGCTACCGGAACCGCTTCAGCAATCCGCTCGTGCTCGTCCCCTGCTCGGCGACAAAACCCTACAGCGAGTCCCAGAGCCACCGCCAGTTCCACGACGCGATCCACTGGCGCGGACACACCGTCTCGATGACCAGTCCGATCGGCGTCGTCCCCCAGGAACTGGAGACGACCTACCCAGCCCAGCACTACGACACCGTCGTCACGGGCCGGTGGTCCGAAGACGAGAAACAGTTCGTAAGCGAGGTGCTGCGCCGGTACCTCGAGCGCAACGCCGACACCTACCCCTCTGTCGTCGCCCACGTCCCCGACGAGGGCTACCGCGACATCGTCTCCCGCGTCGAGGAGTCCTGGGAGGGCGAGGAGGAGCTCGACGTCACCTACACCGTCCCCGAGGGCGGTCACCCGACCGACGACGAGTCCCTCGCGAATCTCTCCGAGGCGCTCTCGGGCGAACTGAAGTACTCCAAACGCGAGCGCGAGCACAACACGGTCCGCGCCATCGCGGACTACCTGCTCGGCGACGGCGCCGGCGACGACCTCTTCGACGATATCCAGACGACGAGCCGGTACCCGAAGATCCAGGTTCGCGACCGTGAGGACACCCAACTGGCGACGATGGTGCCCCAGTACGGCACCCTGTCGTTCACGCTTGCTGGCGCAACGCGGTGGGTCGAGAGCGACGCACCCACGAAACGTGTCGAAATCGACGGCTTCGTCCCCCACGGCAGCGTGCTCGCGCCGGGGGTCGTCGACGCTGACGAAGACATCCGGGTAGGCGATGAGGTCGTCGTGGAGGGCCCGAAGGCGTTCGGCGTTGGCCGCGCCGAGATGTTCGGCCAGGAGATGGCCGAAAGCACGCGCGGGATCGCCTGCGAGATCCGCCACGTCGAGGAGCGCTAGCGCCGCATCGGGAGTCGACGCGATCGGAACTTCGGTAGTGACCTTCTTTTGGCCGGTCGGTGAAGCGGGGGTATGCTCGGGTTGGCGTGGTTGGGACTCCTGATCGTTGTCGCGACCGCGCTCATCTGGCGGGGGAGTCTCTACCTCGAAGGCGCTGCAGATCGACTGGCGCTGTACTACGGGCTGCCGGCGATCGTCCAGGGAGCCGTGATCGCCGCGGTCGGATCGAGCTTCCCGGAGCTGGCGAGCGTCGTGATCGCGACGCTTCGCTACGGTGAGTTCGAACTCGGCGTCGCGGCGATCGTCGGCTCGGCCGTCTTCAACGTCCTCGTGATCCCCGCAGCCGCGGCGCTGGCCAAGCGAGAGACCCTCGAGTCGAGTCGCGCGCTCGTCTACCGCGAGGCGCAGTTTTACATCATCGCCGTCGCAACCCTGTTGCTCACGTTCTCGCTGGCGACGATCTACTTCCCGACCGGTGGGACGGATCTCGGTGGGGAGATCACTCGCGCGCTCGCGCTGTTCCCGCTCGGGTTGTACGGGCTCTATCTGTTCATCCAGTATGAGGAGACGAGTGACCACACGCCGACGAGCGCGAGCCCCAGTGGCTCAGTCGCGACGCAATGGGGCCTTCTCGCAGTCGGACTCGTCTTGATCCTCGTGGGGGTGGAGCTGATCGTCCACGCGGCGATCGAACTCGGCGACGTCTTCGAGACGCCGTCGTTCCTGTGGGGGCTGACGGTCATCGCAGCCGCAACCAGCCTTCCAGATGCGATCATCAGCGTCCGGGCGGCCCGCAGCGGCGACTCGACGGTCAGCCTGGCGAACGTCTTCGGGAGCAACATCTTCGATCTGCTCGTGGCGATCCCGGTCGGCGTCCTCATTGCGGGCTCGACCGTCGTCGACTTCGGCGTCGCAGCTCCGCTGATGGGGTTTCTGATCGTCGCGACGATCGCGCTGTTTACCGCCGCCCGGACTGACTTCGAGCTGACCGACCTCGAGGCATGGAGCTTGCTCGGGTTGTACGCGCTGTTCGTCGGGTGGATGCTCTTAGAGAGTACCGGCGTGACAGGGGTTGTCCTCTAGGAGCGATTCGGCAGGCGCCGGCTCACTCGAGTACCGAACTGAAGAACTTCCGCTCTGCCGTCCGGAGGTGCTGATTGAACGTCGCCGGCGAGATGCCCATTCGCTCTGCGATCTCCTCGCCGGTGCTCTCACGTGGCCAGTCGAAGTAGCCAGCGGCGTACGCCGTCTCGATGGCGGCGCGCTGTTTCTTCGTCAGCTGTTCGTCGAGAACTGGAGCCGTGGAGGCGCTCGCGTCGTCGTGTCCGTCCTCACGCTGGTGTGTCCGCTGTGCGAGGTACGTAACGCCGGTGTGGCGCTCGCGAACCAGTTCGATGATGCGACGCGTGTCTCGTCCTTTCGGTAGGTGGACCAGAAATCGGAACTGGCCGTCGTCTATCGTCGCCTCGGCGACGCGACCGCCGTGGGTTGCAATCGTCTCGAACAACGAGATGGCGGCGGGAGTGACCATTTCGAATTCGAAGGAGTCGCCACCGCCCGAGAGGATTCGGGCGTCGGCGAATCCGTCGGCGCGCTCGACGGCCTCCCGAAACTCGTCTCGGTCGACGTCCGTCGCTGAGCCGTAGGCGAGTAGCGTCTCTGCACCCGAAATGAGTCTCTCGATCTGGATCGTCGCCGGTGCAGACTCGGAGAGTTCGACGAGCGGTTCGGCGACGCCGTCGACCCCGAATTCGAGTTCGACGACGGTGTCGCTCATCAGCGCCTCGCGGCGATCGATCGCCGCGATCGCGTGGCCGATAACCTCGCCCATCCGTGCGAGAACGGCGGTTTCGGGGCCAGTGAACGCAGTCGTGGAGTTGGCATAGATGTTCAAGACGCCATAGAGCATCTCGCCGTAGTCGACCGGAATCGCCGCCGACGAGCGGTAGCCACGTTCGAGGGCGTCCTCACGCCAGGGCTCGTAGGCTGGATCAGTTTCGATATCCTCGGCGATTTGCACGCGTCCGGTTTGGATGGCCTTCCCGGTCGGACCCTTCGCGGTCTGCCCGTCATTCGTAGTAATGACGACATCGTCGAGATAGTCGGCTTCGGCGCCGGCGCTCGCGCTCGGAGTGACCCGACTCGACCCGGGGTTGAGCGTGCCGATCCAGGCAAAGCGGTAGGCGTCGGAGGCCGCGAGCCGCTCGCAAACCCGCTGTTCCAGGGCGGCCCGCGTCTCGCTCGTGATGACGATGTGAGTGATGTCGTGGGCGATCCGGTTTAAATTGTTGAGCGACTTTAGTTGCTCCTGGCGTTCGCGACGCTCGCGGCGCTGTCGAGCGCGCTCGATCGCGTGGTGGATCGTTCGAACGAGCAGCGGACTCGACACCTCGTCTTTGACGAGGAAGTCCTGTGCTCCGCGCTGGATTGCCTGAATACCCACCTCCTGATCACGAAGGCCAGTCATGACGACGACCGGAACCGTCTGGGCCGCCCCGTTGACGGCCTCGAGGGTTTCGATACCCCGCGAGTCCGGCAGATTGAGGTCCAGTAGGATCACGTCAACAGGCGTCGTTTTTAGCGTCTCCAGTCCGTCTTCGAGACGCCGCTCGACCGTGATCGTTGGCTTTCGACTCTCGGTCTCGTCGGGATGAACGCGTTTGATGAGTTCGTCGTTGCGATCGAGCATCTCCCGGATGAGACGCGAGTCACCCGGATTGTCTTCGATCAGGAGGATCGAGATTGCAGACGGCTCCTGTTCTGCCTCGGTAGTGTCGGCACTTTCGCTCACGGCGACTCACCATCCGGTGGAAGTTGAACGGTCGAAAACCAGAACGTTTCGAGTGCACGAACGGTCTCGACGAACGCGTCCGGATCGACCGGCTTGGTCAGATACGCGTTCGCAGATCGGTTGTAAGAGGCGAGAATGTCCTCCTCTGCCTCCGAGCCAGTGAGGACAATAACCGGGATTCGACGCAGTGTATGGCTCGCTTCGATCTCCTCGAGTACCTCCTCACCGTTCATGCGAGGAAGGTTCAGGTCGAGCAAGACGACGTCCGGACGGGGGGCATCGGCGTACTCGCCGCGCTGGTGGAGGAAGTCAAGCGCATCCATCCCGTCGGTGACCACAGAGATGGTGGTTTGAATCGAGCTTCGCTCGAAGGCCTCCTGAGTCAGTCGCACGTCGCCGGGGTTGTCCTCTACGAGGAGGATGTGCGCTGCTTGTGCGTCCAGCGGTGCAGTGTCGGTCATCGATATCTGAGCGATCGTGGCATCGTTTCGGCGAGCCAGGCCAGGGCTGACAGCTCAGCGTGGCTCGGCCGGCCGGCGCGACGGGGACAGGATGGAGACGCCTGCAACGACCGCCGGGCGCTGCAAATGCCGGTGACCGATCGAACGAAATCTCCAGCGAACATCAGAATACCATGTATAAGGGAGTGAAGCGTCCTAAATGTACCGTCTCCACCAGTACGGATGGCGGACTGACTGGTGAGCCAGCCGTTCGCCAGAGATCGATTTTCCGCACGGTTGATTAGATATAGCACCATACGCTGTATTCAGCCGGAGAGGGCGACAAGAACCCCAGACGTGCGTGTGTCGTTGTAGTCGTTCACGGAGAGATCAGGTGTGAGACAGCACGCACAGAACGAGTGACCACACCGAGGAGGTCGTAGAACGGTTCCCACACCTATTCTTTGATTATCTCCGACGGTTAATACAGAAGAGGCACCTGTTATCAGGAGAGAAAACAACCCAATCAGCGACCGATAGCAGTTTCAGATTTCTTTCTCATCTTCCCGAAGTTGTAACTAGTCCTACTAGACATATCGAATAATGGTTTCCAGACGAACGGTAATCAGTTCCTCCGGCAGTGTGGTGTTTGGTAGCGTGCTGGCTGGCTGTCTTTCGGATTCGGACACCCTCTCAGCCGAACTCCTGCAACTCAAAGGAATCTCCGTCAGATGGGAGCACGAGAACCGCACCTATTCGGATCAACTACTCCAGCTTCACTCCGACGGCGAAAGCGAGATAACCGGACAAGTGACAACGGAGCACCATCACATTGTCTATTCCCCCACAGAAGTTACCATTTCTGAGGAGATCCATGAGACGTTAGAAAGCGAGTTTGAGGACGTTCGCTACGCAATTGGTGTGTGTGGCGACGAGATCGGCGACGACGGCTACGATTGTCGAAACGCACCAACGTCCAGAGAGGATTTCAATAGTGTTCAATTCGGTGATCGGGCAGACGTTACGATAGACAATAATCAGATTGACGTTCAAGACGTTGAGAGCAGCAATGTCGAAGACTGGGACACAGATATTAGCGAATTCGGATGGAGTGAGCGCCACGCAGAGCACGGACAATAAGTAACGATCAGAGATTCGGTTACTACTCCCCGCTCTATCAGACGTTCGTCTCCTCTGACAGACGTCCAATTCACACGCGGACTGGCCGCACTATTCTCCCGAAGACTGGGGAAATAATCCCTGAGGACGCCCCTATAGCATCGCTACACGCCTGCTGTAACCAACTGAACGACGAACACCGCCACACAGCTCTGAGGACGGTAGCCACGCTCACGTCCAAGACAGTTCGAGACGAAACGGCTGTTCCCTGCCACAGCGGCGATACGTCCCCACGAGAACACAGCAAGCACCGCTTTGTAAACCATATGACGGTATACCAAAACGAAGGAAGCAGGACCATCACCCATGAATTAGTACTGAGAGTGACGTGGCGGGACGTTTATGCCAGACGCGACCGTACTGCGGGCCATGCTCGTCGATATCGTGCCGGTGGGTAGCGTCCCCGCAAACGTAAAGCGGGCAGCGTCGAGCGCGCTGCGGTCCGTCTACGACTGTGACGTGACAGTTGGCGACTCACAAGCGGTGCCCAACGGCGCGTACGACGCAGAACGGAACCAGTACTGCGCGGAGACGTTTATCCAACTGGCCGAACGAGTCGGCCAGGGAGCGAAGAACATCGCAGTTACACCCCACGATCTCTTTTATCGACGGCGGAACTACGTCTTCGGGCTGGCCTATCTCGACGGCAGCGGTAGCGTGGTGTCGACCTATCGGTTACAGACCTCGAGCGACGGTGGCTTCTCGAACAAAAGCGCCGGCGACATCTTCGAAGATCGGGTCCGCAAGGAGATCGTCCACGAGATCGGTCACACCCACGGGCTCGAACACTGCGACAACAATCGGTGTGTGATGAACTTCTCGCCGACGGTCCGAGAAGTCGACATCAAAGAGGAGAACCTCTGTGGGAGCTGCCAACGCCTCGTCGAGTGAGCCGAACGAGCAATGATTGATCTGGTGAGGGGATGACGACGCAAATCGTTCTGTGCGACCTCGACAATACGTTCTACCCGTACGCACCCTGCAACGAGGCCGGGAAGCGAGCCGCCTGGCAGGCTGCTCGAGAGCGAGGATACGACCTCGATCGAGATGCCTTCGAGGAACGATACCAGGCGGGGCGCCGGGAAACCAAACGGGAAATCGAAGCGACGGCCGCGTCACACGAGCGAATGCTCTACGCGAAACGGGGGTTCGAGCAGTTCGACGACGACGTATCTTACGGAGACGTCCGTGCGATTGGAGAGGCCTACTGGACGGGATACAGAGCCGAGATGGAGCTCTTTCCCGACGTCGCGGAGACCCTAGCCGAACTTCAGGATCGGGGGGTCGCCATCGCGGTGGTGACGAACCTTACCACGCGCGTTCAACTCGCCAAGATCGAGACCCTGGAGCTCGATCCACACATCGATCTGGTCGTAACCTCCGAAGAGGTGGGGCGAGAGAAGCCGGCGTCGGTCATGTTTACGACCGCGCTGGCCCGACTCGACGGGCGCGTCTCGGAGGCGGTGATGATTGGCGACAACGTCGAGGCCGACATCGCGGGTGCGAACGCGGTCGGGATAGAAACCGTACTGTACAACGCCGACAGCGACGGCCCACTCGAGGGCGTTCGAGAGCCCGACCATCAAATACCTGACTTTTCGGACCTGCTGGCGGTGGTAGAATGACCGAGCCGCTGACCCAACAGCGCCGAGCCGTCGTCGAGCACGCCGCCACGCTGGCGGATCTGACGCCGGGCCGAACCGGAAATCTGAGCGTTCGCGACGGCGACGCCTTCGCGATTACGCCGACGGGGGTGGCATACGACGCCTTCGAGGTTGCAGACGTCCCCATCGTCGGTGTCGATGGCGAGCAGCGCGACGGACGGATGACTCCCAGTAGCGAAGTGCCAATGCACGCCGCAATCTACGATCACGCCCGCGAGGGCGTCGGCGCGATCGTCCACACCCACTCGCCGTGGGCGACGACGCTCGCAGTCGCCGGGGAGCCACTGGAACCGATTCACTACATGATCGTCGCCGTCGGGAAGCGCGTTCCCGTCGCCGACTACGCTCCGTACGGCACTGACCGACTCGCGAAGAACATCGTGCGCGCGATGGACGACGCCGACGCCACCGCGTCACTGATCCAGAACCACGGACTCGTCGTCACCGCCCCGGATATCGAGACCGCCCTGGAGAATACGGTGCACGTCGAGAGTCTCGCACGGATCTCTCTGCAGGCGCGGGCGGCCGGCCTGACCCCGGAAACGCTGACCGACGAGCAACTGGAGACAGTACTCGAGAAATTCGAGTCCTACGGGCAGTAACGGGAGGTACCGATGACTTCGTTCAGTTCCGATCGGCCAGCAACTCGCTCGCGGTGACGAGCGCCTCCATCTCGATTCCGGCGTCCTCGATGGTTTCGCGGCCACCGTCCTCGCGGTCGACAACGACCAGTGCGCGCTCGACGGTCGCCCCCGCTTCGCGAAGTGCCTCGACGGCGTCGACGAGGCTGGTTCCCGTCGTGACGATGTCCTCGACGACGACGACCTCCTGGCCCTCGTCAAGCCGGCCCTCGATGAGGTTGCCCGTCCCGTACTCCTTGCGCTGCTTGCGCGCGATGACGTAGGGAGCGCCCGCTGCGACGCTCGTCGCAGCCGCCAAGGGAACGCCGCCGAGGGCAACGCCGCCGAGGGTGTCGTCGTCGTCGAGACGGTCGGCGAACGCCGAGGCGATCAGGTCCAGACAGGTCGGATCGGTCTCGAAGAGATACTTGTCGACGTAGTACTCGCTCGTACCGCCATGTGAGAGTTCGAACTCGCCGAACTGGACGGCGTCTGCGTCTCTGAGGGCATCGATGAGCTCTTGGTTGGGCATTGGCGAAACTGGCGCGTCGAACCGAAATAAACGGTGTGAAACGCGATCAGTGGAACCGGGTGCGAGCCAGACGGGGTCCGTCGCTCCCAAACGCAGCGCAAAAGGTGGGTGTCAAACGGTGGGTGTCTACCAGGGTTCGTTCTTCAGCCCGAGCTTGTAGGCGATCATATTCGTCGAGACGTGCAAGATCGGCGTCAGGACGACGACGACGGCGATGACGTCCCAGGTGAAGACGTCGGTGAACCAGTCGGTCGCGAGCAGGGCGGTCAGCGGAAGCGAGACGACGACGAAATCCAGTTGATCCAGCCCGGGGAACATCGCGCCGCGCTGGCGACCAGTTCGGCGTTTGAGAAAGGAGGCCAGAATGTCGCCGAGCATCGCACCGGCGGCCAGACCGAGGGCGGCACGCGGCGTGAACTCGGGGACCGAGATACCGGTGGCGTCGCTGACGTCGCCGGCGACCAGGGTGAGCAGCCCGGCGAGGGCGAGCCCCGCGATGATACCGCCGGCGGTGCCCCGCCAGGTCTTTCCGTCACCGAGGATGCGCTTTCCACCCCAGTCCCGACCGCCGTCGATCGGGCGGCCGCCGCCGGCCAGCACCGCGGCGTTGTTCGGAACGTAGGCGGGCAACATCGCCCAGAAGGCGACGACAACCGTCTCGAGTACTGCCATGCAGGCGGCAACGAACCGCCAGCCCTTAATCGGGGCGATTCACTTCAACGCTGCCGGGGCCCCGTCCCAGACAGACGCGTCGGATCCGGGAGGTGTCGGGCCGATAAAAGGAAGCGCTCTTAATCCCGCAGCGTGAGGTGTATCCAATGACCTCCTGGAAGCGGGACTTTGCGAGTGGGCTCATCGTTCTGGGTCCGATCCTGGTCACGCTCTACATTCTGTACTGGGTGTACGGATTCCTCGCGGGGTTGACGCCCGGGGTGATCCTCGACGAGCAGGCGCTGATCTGGCTGATTCCCGGGGAAAGCACGGAGATGGTACAGTTGCGCGAGCAGGTCGCACAGCTGATCCGAGTGCTTGTTGCCCTGACGGTCCTCATCATCCTGATGCTCTCGGTGGGCTACCTGATGCGGACGACCGTCGGCGGACTCGCCGAGCGCGTCGTCGACGACGTCGCGAATCGGGTTCCGGTGATGCGTGTCGTCTACAACGCCTCGAAGATGGCCGCCGAAACGGCCTTCGGTGAGCAGGATTCCCTACAAAAACCCGTCAAGTTAGAGACGTGGGACGGGCTTCGAATGACAGCGTTCAAGACCGGGAAGATAGCCGACGACGGCCGCGAAGTCCTCTTCTTACCAACCTCGCCGAACATCACCACCGGGTTCGTCATCGAGGTGGAGTCGGATCGGATCACAGAACTCGACGAGGACGTCGAAGATGCCCTGACGCGAGTGCTAAGCGCCGGCTTCGGCGACGCCGAGCGCAACCGCGGGATGGACGCTGGCGTCTCGATCGACGTCGTCGAGGAGTCAGACGGCGAGAAGAAAGAGCGGAAGAAGGCGGACGCCGGCGACGACTAACAACGACCTTTTACGCTGCGTTCTGGAGCGACGACGCCAGCTACGCTGGCGCACGTCGCTCCGTCACTCGGCAAAAGCTCGATCAAAAGCACTCCTCTCTCCGTTCCGGACGCTCTTCGAGCGTCCTTCACATCGCTCGTCGGCCCGCTCGCTCGGCGCAGCCTCGCTCGCGGAGAACGGCGTCACTCGGGTTCTCCGAACCGCTCGTTCGCCGATGCTCGGAACGCGGATGGTCCGGAGCGTTCTGTCGTAAGTCCTCGAGTCACCCGTTTCGTCCGTTCGCCGTCCTACACCGCTTTTATATCCGATCTGTAGGTAACTCAGTTACCGGGCGGTTGAGAGTTCCTTGGCGAAAAGAAGCTGTTGAGGGATTCGAACATCGAAACACTCGAACTGAAAGTGGATACTATTCAGTGAATCGTTCAAACTCCAACTCAATTTGAAACGAGATCTGCGAGGGGGAGTGGTCGGTCAATAGAGGGAAACCACGTACCGAAGATCCATATGGGGTGAAGATGTTAGCTTATTGTATGAAACGCCGCCCCCTCATTGCTACCGTTCTCGGTGGAATAATCGGCACTGCAGGATGTATCGACGATTTATCCGAGAGGACTAATTCGGCGGGGTCACCGGAAGTGAACGCGGGGGAGCCAGAACTCACTCCCGGAGAAGAACATACGATCTTCATTGAAGCGGATAATGTGGAGTCACTCCAGATTCAATATGCAGATATGGAAAGCAGCGGTGTAATCCAATTTGATGCCAATAACGCCACACTCTCCCCTCAGCCAGATGCTGCAGAAGACGATAGTCTACCAATATGGCTGTGGGACAATCCGACGCCCGTTGAAATCGACGTTCCACTCCATATTGTGGACCATGCAGATCTTGGTGAGTATCACTACAAAGTTAGGGCTTCCCAGGGTAATGGAGAAAATAGGAAGTCGGTAAGTCCTGAATTCACGATCACTGTCGTTGAAGAAGAGCAGTGATCAGTACGCACAGTCTCTTTCGGGTGTTTCAAGCGAGAGTTAGATGAAAATAGTGACCAGGTTTGTTCGCAGTACCAGGCGGTCCATCGGTCAACAGAGGCGGTTCACATTGCACTCACCGCGAGCGAGGCTGCGCCGAGCGAGCGGGCCGACGAGCGATGTGGAGGACGCTCGAAGAGCGTCCGGAACGGAGAGAGGAGTGCTTTTGATCGAAATTTTGCCGAGTGACGACCGGCCGGTGCGCGTAATTCGCGCACCGGCCGGTCAGAACGCAGCGCAAAATTTCGTTAGACGTACGTGAACCACTCGTCGTACTCGTCGGTTCGGCGCTCGACGACCTCGAAGAACTTCGCCTGGAGTTCCTCGGTGACCGGACCGCGTGAGCCGTCGCCGATGACGACGTTGTCGACTTTTCGGATCGGCGTGACTTCGGCCGCAGAGCCCGTAAAGAACAGTTCGTCGGCCGTGTTGAGCTCGCCTCGCGAGAGCGAGGCGTTGTCGTGGACGGTGTATCCCAGGTCGCGTGCGAGCGTGATGACGGTGTCGCGGGTGATGCCATCGAGAATCGACTCGGAGAGGCCGGGCGTGTAGAGTTCGTCGTCGCGGACGAGGAAGATGTTCTCGCCGGGACCTTCGGCGACGTTGCCCTCCTTGTTCAGGACGATCGCCTCGGCGTAGCCGTTTCGCCGGGCCTCCTCGCCTGCGAGCAAGCTGTTGACGTACAGCCCCGTCGTCTTCGCGTTGGTGGGGATCTGGCTCGAGGCGTGTTTTCGCCACGAGGAGATCATCACGTCGATACCCTGTTCTAAGGCCTCCTCACCCAGGTAGGCGCCCCAGGGCCAGACGGCGATCGCCGTCTTGGTGGGACAGTCTTTCGGGCTCACGCCCAGAGAGTTGTAGCCGTAGAAGGAGATCGGACGAACGTAACACGACGCAAGGTCCTGTCGGTGGATGAGCTCGATCGTCGCGTCGGTGAGCTCGTCGTGGCTGTAGCCGATGTCCATCTCGTAGGGCTTTGCCGACTGGTAGAGGCGCTCTAGGTGCTCAGGCCAGCGAAAGAGGGCCGGTCCCTGCTCCGTGTCGTAACAGCGTGCGCCCTCGAAGACCCCGCTCCCGTAGTGGAGCCCGTGTGTGAGCACGTGAATCTGCGCGTCGTCCCAGTCGACAAACTCACCGTCCATCCAGATCGTGTCGACGTCCATCTCGTCGAATCCCATATGCCTCGGAGAAGGAACCCACTGTACTAAGTATTCGTGATTTGCGGGGCAAGTGCTTGTGAGACGGAGAACAGATAGCGGAGGAGCCGTCTAGAATGGACGGTGATCGTCCGAACACAGTCGTAGTGGCGACGAGCCGACATCGACTCGATCGTGACCCCGACAGTGCCGAGACAGTCGACTCGGGTGTCGAAACGGTCGGTGGCTACGCTCGATCTCCCTCGAGTAAGTCGTCGACCAGCCGGGTAAACCGATCGAGCAGCCGGTCAGGAACCGTCGGACGGACCGTCCGCAGCAGCGTCGCCGTCCGTTCGGGGTCTGCGAGTCGAAGCCGGACGCGACCGCTGTCGTCGTAGGTCTTTGTGACCGCCTCGTGTTCGACCAGCCGGTCGAGATGGTACTCGAGCGTACTGCGGGCAATCCCCAGGGCGTCGGTGACCGCCGCCGGACTGGTTGACTCGTGCTCGAGAAGGTAGACGACGATCTCACGGGTCGTCTCCCGGCGAAGTAAGGCAAGCACGGCGCGTTCGCGCTCGTCATAGACGGGCGGAAAGTAGTGGGTCCGACCGTAGAATTCGCTGCGAACGAGGTCACCGTCGTCGACCAGCCGGCGGACGTGGTACTGGATCTGGCCGGGGGCGAACGCCGACTCTCTGACGAGTTCGTTGAAGTGGATGCCGGCATTTCCGTGGACGTGTCGCTTGATCCGTCGGCGAGTATCTGTCATACGGGAACTGTCGCGCGGTTCGCGCTATACCAAAGTTCGGAGCCTCGGCTTCATAACGAATTCCGTTCGTTCCCACCAGCTGAGAACGAACGTGTCCAATCGGTGACCGAAGCGAATAGGTACCTCTCGGAGAGAGCTAGCGTATCGGCAATGGAGCATACGAACCCTGTCGAGCTTGGGTGGCTGGATCCGCAACTCGCACCGGTACTCCTGGCTCTGATTGTGCTCGCCGGGATTGGGACCACAGTGCTGTTCGTCTGCGGACTGGTCGCGTACTCGCGGCGTCGGTCCACCCGCTATCTGCTGATCTCGATCGTTCTCGGTCTGCTCGCGGTCCGGTCGGTCGTCGGGCTCGGAACAGTCTTCGGGTTCGTCCCCATGGCGGGTCACCACCTGATCGGGCACGGGATCGACTTCACGATCGCGGTGTTGATCCTCTACGCGGTTTACCGCAGTGGCTCACGAACGAGAGAGGGGCGTCGACAAACGGGTGGCGACTGACGCAGAAGGGCAGTCCGTTATCCGAGATGTGAGATGATGCCCCGCCCTTCGACGTAGGGGAGGTCGTAGCGATCGGCGTACTCGCGGGCGCTAGCCGGCGAGCGAGCGCCACCGTCGTCGGCTAACATCTCACAGACGACGATCGCTGGCGGGAGATCGGCAGCCTCGGCCAGCGCGAGGCCGAGTTCGGTGTGACCCTCACGCTCAGCCAACAGATCGGGGGCAGCCCGCAACAGCTGGACGTGACCGGGAACACGAAACGTGGCTGCGAAGTCGAACGCCTCGGGATCGTCGGCCGCATCGGCCAGCGCCCGAATGGTCAGTGAACGCTCGTCATCGGTGACCCCGGTGTAGGTGTCGCGGTGGTTGACTGTGAGCGAGAACGAGGGGCGATCGTCGTAACCGAGGTCGTCGCCGACCGTCGCGGGGTGGTCGACCGCGTCGGCGAGGAAGGGGAGATCGAATGCGTCGGCGACGGAGTCAGTTAGTGCTGCACAGATGAGTCCGCCGGCGTCGTTTCGCATGCGGGCGACGGCGCCGGGCGTGACGGCGCCAGCGTGATAGATGAGATCCGTCTCACCCTCGCGATCGGCCGCGTCGTGAACGAGGACCGGGTCGCCCGCGGCCATCGCCGCGACCGCGCTGTCGACGGCAGCGGAGCCGTCGGCTGGCCGGTCGTCGACCGCACCAGACGTAGCGACATCGGCGTCGCGTCCGTCGGGACCGGCGCTCGTGGGGTGGCCACCCATTACCGGTCACCCCCGGCAGAGACGGTGACGGTAATGTGGTCGTCGTCGGCCAGATCGAGTTCGTCGCGGAGTTTATGTGGGGCGATCACCTCGAGTTGGTCCTCGTCGTGGTGAGTCCGGTCGGGGGCGATCGTGTGGGCACCGTCGTAGGTCTCACCCGTCGCCGTCTCGACCGTAGCCGGGTAACAGACCGCTGGACCGTACGTGCGTTCGTCGTCCTCCCAGCCGTCGATCGGGACCGGATCCAGCGAGGAGATCGCTCCGCGCCGACGAACGCTCTCTGCGTCGAGATCGACGTTTAGCGTGCCGGGAAACGGCTCGTACCCCAGACGCTCCTCGAACTGGCGCTGGTAGCCCGACAGAGAGATGTAGTGGCGACCCTCACCCATCCCGCCAGTGACGGTGCCGTCGAGATCGATTTCGTCGTCGGCCTCGAAGATTCGGCGGTACTGCTCGTACTCGGCCCGAAGTCGGCGCTCGCCGGCGTCAGTGATCGCGACCCACTGGCCGTCGCTAACCGTGTCGCGTTCGAGGGCACCCGCATCCTCGAGTCGACGGAGGCGTCGCGAGGCGGTCTGGGTCGAGGCGTCGAGGCGCTCGCCCAGCACCGCACAGGAGATTTTGACGTCGCCGGAACGGCCGCCTTCGAGCGCCAGCAGCTTCAGCGCGGCCAACTCGTCAGGGCCGACGGCAGACTCGGCTCGCAGTGACATGGCTCCCGGTTAGACCGGATCACGTAAAAGCATACCGAACGTGGTACGCATACCAGAACTGTTACGCAGTGTGACGGAACAGAGCTGTCACGCAGTGCCCGACTCGTGGACGCGGGGACCTCGCAGGCGTGGACTCACGTAACGGTCTACAGCGCCTCGTTGATGTAGTCGTCGATGGCGGCGATTCGCTCGCGATCGTACGTGAAAAATCCGTCCCAGACACGGGGCTCGTCTTCGAGGCAGACGAGCGCCGCAGGATCTGTGGCCGACTCATCGGGTCGGAAGACGACAAACCAGGAGCGTCGGTACTCCTCGTCCGTGCCGGTGTGGACCGTGACGTCGGGGCGGGGGTCGGCGTCGCCGACACCGTAGACGTGAACCGAGACGTCGGCGTCACCGAGCCGTTCGTAGACGCGGCGCGTCCCAATCTCGTCGTCGATCCGAGAGAGGTGTTGGAAGGAGCTTCGGAGGGTCCCGCCGCCAGCCTCGAGCGCGCGCCGTTCGATCCAACGCGAGACGACGATCAAGAAGAGCTTCTCTTTGTGGGCGAGGGGATAGCCGCGGAGACGAAACCGTATGTCGTCGAGGGCGGCGAGCGCGTCCGGGAGGACGACCTCGTCGACCTCGCGGGCACCCGTGACGAACAGGTCCGAGTTGATCGCGAGGAGCGCATCGTACAGCGACGACAGCGGCGAGCGCGCGACTATCGTCTCGTCGTCGAGCACCACGAGGGCGTCTTCGCTCTCGTCGACTGCGAGACCGTCATCTGCATCCTCGAGAGCGACCGGCAACTGGTCACCGAAGAGATCTACGAGCATCGCTGCGAGGGGGCCATCGTCCCCGACCACCGCGAGACGGCGGTCCGGTCGACCGCGCGCCTCGATGAACGATCGAATCGTCACTAGTAGCGAAATTCGTGCGAGAAACAGTAAATATTGGTGCTGCGGATCGAATTGCTCGGAGTTCGAAGACCGATCGGGATCCTCAGTCGCCCGTCACCGGATCGCGCGCCCAGAAATCGCTGCCCTTCTTCAGCTTCGGCACCCAGGTGTCTTTCGTCTTGGAGAGTAAGGCGACGCGGGAGGCGGGAACGTCCTTGCACTCGGTGAATCCGGGCATGTAGGACATGACCTCTTCGGCGAAGGCGACGACCTCGTCGTGGTCAGGCATCGTCTCCCGGTCGAGTCGGCCCCGCGAGTGGCCGACGTGCATGTAGGCTTTGAGCTCGATGAAATCGGGGTCGGCCTGCTGGTAGAATCCGGCGTACCAGTCGGGGTGGTGCATGTTCTCCCCGTTGAGCAGGGTGGTCCGCAGGACGGTCCGCGTCTCGTCTTTCGCGGCGAGGACGTCCATCGTCTCCAGCAGGCGCTCCCAGGCGTCGTCTTCCATCGCCTTGACGACCTGATCGAAGGTGTGGCGTTCGGGCGCGTCGACGCTGACGTAGAGCTGGGTCGGATCACAGTCGCGCAGCACCTCGGGCCGAGTCCCGTTCGAGACGAGGAAGGTCGTGATGTCCCGATCGTGGAAGGCCTCGATGAGTTCGGGCAAGTAGGGGTACAGCGACGGCTCGCCGTCGAGGCTGATTGCGACGTGGCGGGGCTCCATCGCCTCCTCGAAGGCGTCCCGGGGAACCTCTTCGTTGCCACCAAAGCCCGAGAGCAGCTTCTTCTGGAGGGAGATCGAGGCGTCGACGACGGCCTCGGGATCGTCCCACTCGACCTCGTCTAACTCGTAGGCGTGGCCACGGTGGTCGCGCCAGCAGAAGACACAGCGTTCGTTGCACTTGACGACCGGCGTCATCTGGATGCAGCGGTGTGATTCGATGCCGTAGTAGATGTTCTTGTAGCACCGGCCCTCCCCGCGTAGGGCGTTGGCCGTCCAGCCGCAGGTCTGTGCGGCGGTGTGTCCCTCGCTATGGTAGTCGGGGGAGTCGACCTGCCGGGACCCGCCGTCGGAATCGCTCATAGACGGGCTAGTGAGCCCCACCGCAAAAACCTCGGCGGAAGCGCGCGGGTCGATATGATCGATCGCAGGTCGAGACGGTCGGGCGCGGCACGCCTGTCCGGCCAGTTCGAGTGCGGCCCGCTGTCAGCTCAGTTCCCGTCCCCAGTGACCTGCTCTAACACCGACAGCGTCCCCTCGGCGTGGGCGTCGGGGAGGACCACGTCTGCGGCCTCGCGAGCGGCCGCGTCGGCGTTTCCGACTGCAAAGGAGCGCCCGACGGCCCCGAACGTCGAGACGTCGTTTTCAGAGTCGCCGACGGCAACCGCGGCGTCGAGGTCGAACTCGAGGTGGGACGCGATCGTGCGAACGCCCGCACCCTTGCTCGTCTCCGGATCTTTGACGTGGTAGGCGTAGCCGGTGTCGACGACCTCCAGGCCGTGCTCGTCGGCGATCGCCGCCAGCGGGGCGAGCGGTTGGTCGCGGGCGACGGCAATTTCGGTCTCGCGCCAGCGGTTGATCGTGTCGGCACCCTCCCAGCCGAGATCGTAGCCCGCCTCTCGGTAGGCCGCGGCGACCGCGCGGGCGGCCTCGGCGTCGGCGGTGATCGTCATCGTCTCACCCGTGTAGACGACGCCCCCGTTCTCCGCGACGACGCGCTCGGGAATGCCGAGGAACTGACAGAGGGCAACGGGGTAGGGAGCCGACTTTCCCGTGGCAATGACGACCGGGCCGTCCCAGGCGAGAAGTGGATCGAAGACGCGGGGATCGATCCCCCACCCGTCCCGGCGAGTGAGCGTCCCGTCGACGTCCAAGATTAGCGGCGGGTCGGACATACGAGATAGTTATCCGGTGTGGACAAAGGTGCTGCGTCCGCGGCGATCGCCGTCTGGACTGGAACGGTCTGAATGCACGAAACGATCCGCGGCTACCAGGCGTAGGGCACGTAGCGTTTGATGGCGACGGTCACGACGAGAAAGGAGAGCGCGCTGGCCCCGCCGCCGATCGCGGCGACGAGGACGCGTTCGGCGGTCGGCCCATCGATAACCGAGAACAGCAGCACGGTCATGATCCCCGTCGCGAGCAGGAGATTCCGTCCGTCGCGTCGCTCGAGACCGAGGCGAGAGAGCAGGTGGGTTGGTTCCAGTGGCATCGCTGATCACGACTCGTCGAGGACCGTCGAGAGGAGGGCGTACGAGGCGACGAGGACGAGCCCGCCGACACCGAGACTTGGCGTCGAACCGAGCCCGAGTGCGAGCGCCGCGACCGCAGCTGGAGCGGCGAGAACGAGCGCACCGCCGGCAGCGCCCTGATGGATGGGGCCGTCGGGGACATCAGCGTCACCCCCCGGGACGGTCCGTCTGGCCTGGTACGGGAGGAGGTACTGGACGCCGATTCCGGCACCGGCGCCGGCGACGGCGCTAAACTGTACGTCGGCGGTGAGCCAGACGCTCGTCAGAAAGAGGGCAATCGTGACGGCCATCGCGACGAGCCAGCTCCACCGATCGACCAGCTGGATACGGGGCGCGACGTTCGTTTCGGACATGGGGTATGCTAGCGAGTGAGCCGGCATAACTGTTGTCAGTCCAGGAGGGTACGATCGCCCGACAGGACTCTGCAAGTACAACTGAAATGTGAGAGGAGCCCCTCTACACGGGAGAGCACACCATGTACGACCAAATCCTCTATCCAACGGACGGGAGCGCCGGCGCCCACGCCGCACTGGAGCACGCCCACAACCTGGCGGAGACGTACGGCGCCACCGTCCACGTGCTACACGTGATCAACGACCGACACTTCGGCTACGAGGCCAGCGGCGGCTCGGAAGAAGTTCGGTCCGGGCTGATGACCAGCGGGAGCGACGACTCACAGTCCGGGATGCTCGGCGGTCACGGCGACGGCTCCTTGACGGGAATGATGGTCGACGACCCCGAGGAGTTTCGCACCGCGATGCGAGAACGCGCCGAGAGTGTGGTCGAATCGATCGCTGAGCAGTTCGAGGGGGTCCAAACGGTTCCTGTAGTAAAAGTAGGAAAGGCACACAAAGCCATCCTCGACTACGCGGCGACACACGACGTGGACATCATCGTGATGGGAACCCACGGCCGGACGGGGATCGATCGCTACCTGCTCGGTAGCGTGACCGAGAAAGTGGTTCGGATGTCAGACGTTCCGGTCGTGACAGTGCGAGAAGCAGCCACTGAGGACGAACACCGAACGTAACCGAAAAAAGCGGTCGCGTTGTTAGAGCCCGAACGTCGCCCAGAACGTCGCGTCGAAGACGCCGACGGCGACCAGCGCGGTCGCGAGCAGGCCGGATGCGGCGATGCCGAACGCCGGCGGGTCAACGTGGGTCCTCCCGTGGGCGTAGAACACCCGGTTACAGAGTTCACCGGTGAACGCCCCGAAGAGGCCAAAGAGGATCGCGAACACCATCGCTACGGTGGGGTCGAACCCGGTCGCGGCGGCGCTGAACGCGCCAACTGCGCCGGGAAGCGTGATGTGGTGCGTGACGGGGAAGTCGTCGATCCCGAGGTTCAGGAACAACAGGCTCGCCGCGCTGATCCCGAAGATCAACACGACGCTGCCGGTTTCTAAGTAGACGAAGCCACCGAGCAGGCCACCGATGAGACCGATCATCGCGACCCCGGCCGGTTTGTACTGCCAGGGCAGCCAGATGCCGGGGGCGTTGTCCTCGCCGCGTTCGGCAGGACTCATATCGAAGATGTTGTTCCCGGTGATTTCGCCGATGATGCTGTAGCCGAAGACGACGCGGTGGACCAGCGCGGAGACGAACACCATCAGCGCGATGGTGTCCGTCCCGAACTCGACGTAATTCAGGAGTTCGACGGAGGCGAAGCCGAAGACACCGAACAGCCCCCCGACGGCCAGCACGTCGACGTTGTGCGTCCCGAGGGCGCTCGCGATATCTTTTCCGTCGTCGAGATAGCCCTTCTTGGCGGCGTAGGCTGCGGCGGCCGCGCCGCCAGCGAAGGAGACGTGCGGGCCGAAGATGGGGCCGAAGCCGACGAGGCCGGTGACGGCGTCGCCGCCCCCGGCGAGGTCGAGTGCCTCACCCGCGATGACCATGAAGCCGGTAAAGACGAACGCCGGTAAGGCCCCGATGGAGGCCGCGAAGGCGCCGCCAGCGAAGGCGGCCATCCAGAAGACCGGATCTCCGAGTGCGGTTTCGAGGACCATCTACTCGCTACCCTCGTCGGTCGCCCAGCCGAGCGAGCGGTCGACGGCGTCGCTCCATCGGCTGTACATCTGGTCTGCGTTCGATGCGTCCATCTCGGGGGTAAACTCGCGGTCGACCTGCCAGTTGTTCCGGAGCCCCTCGACGTCACTCCAGTAGCCAACGGCGAGCCCGGCGGCGTAGGCCGAACCGAGCGCCGTCGTCTCGTCGACGACAGGACGAGCGATTTCGGAGCCGATGATGTCCGACTGTAGCTGACAGAGATAGTTGTTTTTGACCGCGCCGCCGTCGACTTTCAGACTCTGCATGTCGATTCCAGAGTCTGCTTCCATCGCCTCGGCGACGTCTCGAGTCTGGTAGGCGATCGACTCGAGGGTCGCGCGGACGACGTGCTCTTTGCGCGTCCCACGGGTCATACCGATGATGGTCCCGCGTGCGCGCTGGTCCCAGTGCGGTGCGCCAAGGCCGGTGAAGGCGGGGACAACGTAGACGCCGTCTGTCGAATCGACGCTTCTGGCCATCTCGGCGGTTTCTGCGGGGTCGTCGATGAGCGTCATATCCTCGAGCCACTCGATCGCCGCACCGGTGATGAAGATCGCGCCCTCGAGGGCGTACTGGACCGGTTCGCCCGAGCGCTGGAAGCCGATCGTCGTGAGCAGCCCGTGTTCGGATTCGACGGCTTCGTCACCCGTGTTCATCAGGAAGAACGAGCCCGTTCCGTAGGTGTTTTTGGCCTCTCCCGGATCGAAACAGGTCTGGCCGAACAACGCGGCCTGCTGGTCACCCAACGCACCGGCGACGGGCACTTCTGCCTCGAGGAACCCGTCAGAATCGGTCGAGCCGTACGTCTCCTCGTCACTCGAAGGACGGACCTCGGGTAGCATTGCCTCGGGGATGCCGAACTCTTCGAGAAGTTCGTCGTCCCAGTCGAGGTCGTGGATGTTGTACAGCATCGTCCGCGACGCGTTCGAGACGTCGGTGATGTGGTTCCCGGTCAGGTTGTAGATGACCCACGTGTCGATGGTTCCAAACAGGATCTCGCCGCGGCCGGCGCGGTCCTGAATGTCGTCGGGTCGCGTGCGCTCCATCTTGATCGGGTCGGAGTTCTCGAGCAGCCACTCGGCTTTCGTCGCCGAGAAGTAGGCGTCGGCTTCGAGTCCGGTCTTCTCTCGGATCGTCCCGACGAGCCCGTCTTCCTCGAGCTCCTCGACGCGAGCGGTCGTCCGGCGATCCTGCCAGACGAGCGCGTTGTGGACCGGCTTCCCGGAGTCAGCATCCCAGAGAAGGGTCGTCTCGCGTTGGTTTGTGACTCCGATGGCCTCGAGCTGATCCGGACTGATTCCGGACTGCCCGAGAGCAGTCGTGATCACTGATTTCGTGTTCTCCCAGATTTCCATGGGGTCGTGTTCGACCCAGCCCGGTTCCGGGTAGATCTGTTCGTGCTTTTCGTACGCGTTCGCGACGACCTGGCCCGCGTGGTCAAAGACCATAAATCGCGTGCCGGTTGTCCCCTGATCAATGGCGCCGACGAATGTGTTTTCAGTCACTGGTTGTCACCCAAGCTGTCCACAACCACCTTTATCGATGGTGGCGTGATACTAGTAAACATAACCCACAATAGTTATAAACGTTGCTGAAAATGGTAGTTATCAGATAGTTTCTTGTCTGACGATAGTCCCGGGACACAGTCAATTCCCGAGGTCATTTCCCTGTTTAGAACGGTTATAGAGAATTACGGAGGAAATGGAGGAGCAGAGAGAGGAAGAGGAATTAGTGTTGTTTTAGCAATATGTTATGGTGGGGGGCCTCCGTCGATAAAATAAAGATGAATGGGCACCACAGTTGTGTCATAGAATGACATACGATACGGACGTTCTTGTCCTCGGCGGTGGTTCCACCGGCTGTGGGATCGCCAGGGATCTGGCGATGCGCGGGGTCGAGGTGACGCTCGTCGAGCGGGGCAATCTGACCGACGGAACGACCGGACGGATGCACGGGCTGCTCCACAGTGGCGGCCGGTATGCGGTTTCCGATCGGGCGAGTGCGGTCGAGTGTATCGAAGAGAACCGCATCCTCCGGGAGATCGCGGGTCACTGCGTCGAGCTGACCGGCGGACTGTTCGTCCAGCGCCCCGAGGACCCGGACGACTACTTCCAGGAGAAACTCGAGGGGTGTCGCGCCTGCGACATCCCCGCCCGGGTGCTTTCAGGGCGAGAGGCCCGGGAAATAGAGCCGTACCTCGCGACGGACGTCAAACGGGCCATCGAGGTGCCCGACGGCGCGATCGATCCGTTTCGTCTCTGCGTCGCGAACGCACTCGACGCCGAGGCCCACGGCGCGCGCATCGAGACACACGCGGAGGTCGTTGACCTGCTGCGCGAGGGCGACGACATCTACGGCGTCCGCGTGCGCCACGATTCGGGGCCCGGAAAACGCACCCACCGAACACCGGGCGAGACCGAGGAGATCACCGCCGACTACGTCGTCAACGCGACGGGCGCGTGGGCCGGTCAGATCGGTGCGATGGCCGATCTCGACGTCGAGGTTCGCCCCTCGAAGGGCGTCATGACGATCATGAACGTCCGACAGGTCGACACCGTCATCAACCGCTGCCGGCCGAAAGGCGACGCCGACATCGTCGTCCCCCACGAGACGACGGCGATCCTCGGCACGACCGACGAGGAGGTCACAGACCCCGACGACTACCCCGAAGAGCAGTGGGAAGTCGACATGATGATCGACACGCTCTCCGAACTCGTGCCGATCCTCTCGGAGGCGCGGACGATCCGCTCGTTCTGGGGCGTGCGACCGCTGTACGAGCCGCCGGGCACCGGCACACAGGACCCAACCGACATTACCCGGGATTTCTTCCTCCTCGATCACGCCGACCGCGACGGCGTCTCCGGGATGTCGAGCATCGTCGGCGGCAAGTTCACGACCTACCGGGCGATGGCCGAGGAGATTTCGGATCACGTCTGTGCGAAACTCGGCGTCCAGGCCTCGTGTGAGACCGCCGAGACGCCGTTGCCCGGCAGCGAGAATCTTGACCGGCTCGAGGCGGGGATGGACGACTTCGGGCTGCGCTCGCCGATCGCCCGCCGAAGCAAGCAGCGTCTCGGAAGTCGCGCCCCTGACGTCCTGGGAACGAACGAGGCCAACCCGGTGATCTGTCAGTGCGAGGGGGTAACCCGGGCGGAGATCCAGGACGCGATCACCCAGTCGGGCTCGGACCTGAACGCCGTCCGCATTCGCACCCGCGCCTCGATGGGCAACTGCCAGGGCGGCTTTTGTGCGCACGCGATGGCTCACGAGCTCCATCCCGAGTACGACGAGGCGACCACCCGAGCCGCCTTCGACGAGCTAGTTCAGGAGCGCTGGAAGGGAGAGCGCCATGCCCTCTGGGGCGAACAGCTCTCCCAGGCGATGCTCTCCTACGCGCTTCGCGCGACGACGATGAACGCCGACGGCGACCCCGTGAGGGCCGAACAGGAGGTCGATTTCGGCGCGTTCGATGCCGGTTCGACCAAAACCGGCCCTGCGGCGGACCTGCGAGCCGACGGAGGTGAGCGCTAGTGGCGATCGAAGACGACGTGCTCGTGATCGGCGGCGGGCTGGCGGGCGCCACGGCCGCGCTCGCGGCTGCCGACGCCGACGGCGACGCGCGCGTGCGACTGGTCACGTACAAGCAGAGTACCCTCCGTCACGCGAGCGGACTGATCGACGTTCTCGGATACACGCCCGACGGTTCGGGACCACTTTCCGATCCGTTTTCGGAACTCGACGAGCTACCGTCGGGTCACCCCTACGAGCGCGTCGGCGCGGAGGCGGTCCGGGAAGCACTCGCGTTCTTCGACGCGGTGACCGGCGACGCCTATCGCGGGGAGCACACGGACGCGAACGCTCTCGTGCCGACGAGCGAGGGCGCGTTAAAGCCGACCGCACGCTACCCGACGGCGACGGCCGCAGGACTGGCCAGTGACCCCCGTGATCTGCTGCTGGTCGGCTTCGAGACGCTGCCCGATTTCGACGCACCGCTTGCAGCCGCCCACCTCGAGGCCGCCGGCGTTCCCTTCGACGTCCGTGGTGTGAGCCTCTCGTTCCCCGGCATCCGCCGGGACGACGCGAAGGTCACGCGCTACGCCCACCTGCTGGATCGCAACGAGGCGGTGGCGGAGCCCGGCTCGGTCGCGGCGGACGGCGGGGTGTCCACAGGCCGAACCGATGCCGGGACGGAACCCCGCGACGGGGACGCCACACGTTCCGAGCAGACGGCGCGAGCCGCGCTCGCGGGAGCGGTCGCCCCGGAGATGGACGGTGCGGAGCGAGTTGGCTTCCCGCCGATTCTGGGCGACGACCACGCGGCGACGGTGCGCCGAGAACTCGGAGAGCGCCTCGGCGCTACAGTCTTCGAAGTGCCCGCTGGACCGCCGAGCCTTCCTGGAATACGCCTCGAAGATCTGCTCTACGACGCCCTCAACGCGGCCGGCGTCCGGGTGACCAGCGGCGTCCCGGTCGTCGACTACGAGGCGTCGGACGGTGACGACGGCGAGCGACGAATCGAGCACGCAGTCGTCGACCGGAAGGGACAGACGGTGCCCTACCACGCGTCTCAGTACGTCCTCGCGACGGGCGGGCTCGTCGGAAAAGGCGTCAAATCCGCCCGCGAGCGAACTGCGGGCGGCGACACCGCGGCCCGGACGACGGCCCCGGAGGGACAACCGGCAGGTGAGTCGGAGCGAACCGGCGTCGTCTTCGAACCGATCTTCGGCTGTCACGTCGACCACGCGCCCGACCGGTACGACTGGTTCGACGACGACGTCTACGGCGACCATCCGTTTGCCCGGTACGGGCTTGCGGTCGACCGCGAGTTGCGACCGCTCGACGCCGACGGAGAGCGCGAGTTCGCGAACCTGCGGGCAGCCGGTGCCGTCCTCGGCGGGTACGACTACGCTGCCGAGAAATCCGGAAGCGGCGTCTCGCTCGCGACGGGCTACGTTGCGGGACGGCGAGCGGCGAGCGAGGTGAACCGATGAATGAAGCGGTGATCGAGGCGACGTGGGGGTGGCGAATTGCCGACGCGACGACCGACGAGAGGGCGACGAGAGTGACGGCCGGTGAGCGGGCGGGGACGAGCGAGACAGGAGCTGATTTCCAATGAGCGACGCAGCACAGCCGACGGACGAGGGTGCACCGGGAGACGACCACGCAGCAAACACGGGGTCGTCGGATGACGAGTTCGAGCCGATTCAGGTCTTTCCGGAATCCGAGGAGATGGACCTCCGGCCGGGCGCCGACAGCTGTTATAAGTGCTCGACCTGCGACACCAACTGCCCCGTCGCCGAGGTCGACGACGAGTTCCCCGGCCCGAAGTTCCAGGGGCCCGAGCAGTGGCGACTCAAACGCCAGGACGACCACGATATCGACGACTCCGTGATGAAGTGCTCGAACTGCATGCGCTGTGACGACGCCTGTCCCTCGTCGGTCCCACTCTCGCAGATGCACAACACGGCCCGCGGGGAGTACGTCAGCGAGCAGATGAGCAAGCGCTCGGTCGAGTACTGGCGCAACCGACTACTCTCTAACTACCGGCTTATGGCCAGTCTCGGGAGCAAGGTCCCCCGGCTGACGAACTTCGTGATGGGACTGCGCGCGACGAGGGTGATAAACGAAAAACTCCTCGGGATCACGGGCGAGCGGGAGTTCCCCGAGTTCGCGACCGAGACGTTCCGAGAGTGGTGGGCACAGCGAGGTGGCGCCCGGGTGACCGACCCCGACAAGCGCGTCGCGTACTTCCACGGCTGCTACGCGAACTACAACACGCCGGAGGTCGCGAAGTCGATGGTCCGAGTCTACGAGCACTTCGGCTACGAGGTGCTGGTCCCCGACCAGGGCTGCTCGGGAACGCCGATGTTCGCGAACGGAATGCTAGACGACGCCGCCCGCGAGGCCGAGACGAACGTTCGTGAGCTGGCCGCGGCGATCGAATCGGGGGCAGACATCATTGCCTCCTGTACCTCCTGTTCGATGTCGCTGCGCCAGGAGTACCCCGAACTGTTCGACTTCGAGGGGACCGAAACCGTCGCCGAGAACACGTGGGAAGCCATGGAGTATCTCCGAGTGCACGAGGATCTGGAGGGAGCGCTCGCAGCCGCCTCGGACGGCGACGAGCCGATCGACGCCGCCTTCGCCTACCACGCGCCCTGTCACGCTCGCAACCAGGGACTCGACGGGCAGGCCATCGAACTGTTCGAGGCTGTCGACGGCGTCGACGTCGAAGATGTCGGCGACTCCTGTTCGGGCATCTCGGGGACCTACGGCTGGAAGCGTGAGAACTACGAGACCTCGATGAAAATTGGCGACGAGATGTTCGAGCACATGGAGGCTGCCGAGGCGACGACGGGGCTGACCGAGTGTCCGACCTGTGCGATGCAGATGGGCCACGGCACGGGCTATGAAATTACCCACCCACTCGAGGTGGCAGCGGCGGTCCTCACGAGCGAGGATCGATCGGGTGGATAAGCGATGGATCTCACCGACCGAATCGCGCGTCGGCGCGCGTCTCGACTGGGACGAGACGTTCTCGTCGATCACGAAGAGCTGAGCCCCGTAACCCACCGACCGAATCCGGTGGGACGGGGGCCGGTGTTAGAGCGGCTGCTCGATAAGATCGAGCCGGTATTCGATACCCAGTTGCCGCCGTCGTTTGCGGTCGTCGGACCGTTTGGGTCGGGTACATCGGCGGTCATCAGAGCCCTGTTCGATGCGCTGAACGACCGGGTTGGAAACTCGAACCGTGCGATCGGAACCACCACTCGCGCCGGGGGAACGATAACCTGGTTCGTCTACATCGATGGGCGACGGGTCGACAGTCCGTTCGCGTTCTACCGAGCGCTGCTGTCTGGCGTCGCCGCCGAATCGGTCCCCGAAAGCGGCGTCGGAACCGACTACTTCCGCGATCGCATCCGAGAGCAACTCTCGCGGCCCGACCGGCGAGCCGTCGTCGCGATCGATCACCACGACGAGCCGGGCGCACTCCCGTTCGACCGCGTACAGGAATTGTTGGAGCCGGTCGCAGAGAGCGTCTCGGCGGTCGCGGTCGGCACCCGCGAGCCGGCGGATTGGGACGGGGAGACCGTAGACATCCCAGCCTACCGCCAGCACGAACTCGTCGACATCCTCACCGACCGCGCCTCGCGGGGCATCGCACCCGGCGGCGTCGATCACGAGTCGATTCGCCGAATTGCCGCCTGGGCGGACGGCAACGCTCACAACGCGCTCGCGGCGCTGTTCGGGGCTGCAATGCTTGCGAACAACGCGGGGGTCGATCGGATCGCACCGGACCACGTCGAGGCGGCGATGGCCGACGTCCCCACCGACGGCGTCCACGCGGATCGAGCGCTCTCGCTATCGGAGACACGACGGGAGGTGTTACTGGCACTCACGGAAAGCGAGATCGACGAGTTGCCCATCCGGGAGGTCGCAGCGAGGCTGGCAGACAAAACGAGCTTGACCGAAGGGACCGTGACGCGTGTCCTCTACGAACTCGCCGACGCGGCGGTTCTAGAGCGTGTCGCGATCCAAGCCTCCGGATCCGGACGGCGCCCGAGTACGGTCGAAGCACGGTTCCCGACGATCGTTTTCCGCTCGCTGGCCGGCGTGGATCGATAACGCGATCGTCTCCTAGGGAACCTTTTGTACTCGCCGTGAGAAAGGGGGGTACCAACGGATCGCATGGGTATCGAATTCGGACGGACGGAGACCCCCACGGGGCTCGTAATTACGGACCCAATCGAGCAGCGCCAGTTGCAGGTTCGAACGCCCGCACCCGTCTCCCCGGCGTCAATCGACACGGACCAGTTCTGTTTCCCGGTCGACACAGCCTGTACGATCGACACCGAGTCGCTCACGTTCAACCAACGGTACTCGGTCCACGTCCACGACGAGAACGGACAGTCGATACGGAGCCTCGAGGTCGGAGATACCTGTACGCTCGATGGCTCGCTCCGGTTTGTCGGACTTGGCGGTCCGATCAAACTCTACTGTCGGATCGCAGCACCCGCACAGATCGAGGCAGGGATCGACTCGATTCGCCTCTCCTTCGCGGACGTCTCCCGGGTTGCAATCGGTGCCCGATCGCTCCACGAACAGCCCGCAGGAACGATCCAGACGCCGGACGATCCCGAGACGATGATGCGTGCGGTCTCTGCGCTCTCGTCGGCGCTGAAGACGACATCAGTAGAGCGGTCGTGGCCGACGCTCCGGGGACATCCACCGCTACTCGAACGCGGCGACGAACTCGAGATTCCGGAGCTGGTCTCACCGACAGAAACGGGAGTGACGATTACGGTCCCAGCGACGCATCGGGAGCTGTACACCGTCGCGCCACTCTCGTTTTACCTCGGAGCACGAATCGAGGCGGGATCATCCCCCCGACTCGAAGCAGACGGTTTCGAGTACGCCTTCGACGCGACAGCCCTCGAAGACGACGTCGCTCGGACGCTCCGTCAACTCGTCTTTCTTGATAGCCTGGTTCGCACCGAAGGGTTGTACCGCGACGAGCTCCACGAACGGGTGGCACTCGAATCGACGCTCCCGTTCGATCTCGGGGCGCTCTACGGAGCGCCCCTCTCCGAACAGCTCGCAACGTATCTCCAGGTTCCCTACGACGTGCTCGAACCGCACCTTCCCCGCTGGCCACTGACCGCGTACGTTCCCGGAGAGCCAGACGGGGTTGAGATACTCCCGTACGTCGTCAACGAACTCGGGATTGTCCGAGCACCCCGTGGCACGACTATCGAGCCGTCAGCCGATCGAACCGCGGAATCCGGGCTCACGCGTTCGGTCCGGTCGCCGCGCTCACCCGATCCAACGGCGGGTTCGACGGACCGGTCGTCAGATCTGCGAGTCGTCGAGCCGGCGGTCGTCGACGGCTCGATCGAACACGCCTGGTTCGGTCCAGACGTCCCCCACAACGCCTCGAAAGCCCTCGTCGAATCGTTCCACAATCAGCTGTCCCGGTCGGCCCGAAGTGAGACGATCGAGATCCTCGTCGTCTGTAACGACGCGCGGATGCTAGAAGAACACGACGTCCTCGGCGAGACCTACGGCAGTCGAGAGGCGCTTCCGTTCAACGTCGACTCGAAATTCGGCGTTTCACGGGCCGAACTCGCCACCCTACTACGTGATGGTGGATACGACTTCCTGCACTTCATCGGCCACGCCACGCCCGACGGACTGCGGTGTTCGGACGGAGAACTCGACGTACGCGAGTTAGCGACGATCGATCTCGGTGTCTTCTTCCTCAACGCGTGCCAGTCGTACCAGCAGGGAGTCGCGCTGGCTCGGAAGGGAGCGTTCGGCGGTATCGTGACGCTCGAGGATATCGATAACAGCGAGGCCGTCGAATCCGGCGAGACCATCGCCCGGCTGTTAAATCTGGGCTTTCCGCTCAGAGCAGTGCTCGAACTCTCCCAGGAGACAGCCGCACTCGGCGAGGAGTACCTGATCGTTGGCGACGGCTCGACCGATATCGCTCAGTCCGACGGCGGGGCACCGATCGTCGTCCGCCTCGGAACCGACAGCAGCGAACCGATTCGATTCCAGACCTACACGACGAAAGAGCTCCAGATCGGCACTGCCAGCGCACCGATGGTCGAAGCGATCACACAGAAGTATTTAACCCCCGGAGAGATCCGGAATTCGGAGCTCGAGCCGGCCGATCTGGAGTCGTATCTCACTTGGACGCGCACGCCGCTGCTGATCGATGGGTCGTTTCTGTGGAACGATGGGTTGGGAGCGGTCGAGATCCCACCCGCAGTCTGGACGTGAGCAATCAGGGACCGGGATTGCTTGCTGCACCGCCAGCGAGCGCCGAACTGGCCTGACTGAGGAGGATCATCAGCGCGAACAGCGCGCCGATCATTCGAGGGTGTGATGCGAGGTAGTCTTTCATTCGGTCTGTCGTTGACATTACGGATTGAAAGACATCTCCGTCGGTAATAGTCTTATCTTATAGTTACAGATACATGGCTGAAAAATTCCGGAAACGACTCACTGATCGCGACAGGGATCCTAAAATTTACCCGCGTGTGACTCACCCACACGCAACTCACTCACACGTACTCGAGATCGTCTGTCCGCCAGTCGACGAGCAAGACCACGCCGACGCCGATAATTGCAGCGATGACAGCGACGGGAAGCGATCCTGCCGCCGTCTCTCCGAGATTAGCCGAGACCTCAACAGCGGGAAGCCGAAGCGCACCGACCATCAGGCTGACCAGAAAGACGAGCGTCGCAACCCGGTACCGATCGAGGGCGTACCGAACCATATGAGCCATGGTAAACAGACCAATGGCAGCACCGACGCCGAAGACGGCGACGACGCCGCCGGCCTCGAGAACCGGTTGGATCGTACCGCCACGGAATAGATCGACGATTCCGTCGACGAAGGTGCTCAACACGCCGGTGAGATACTCGTACTGGCCGAGAATCAGGAGGAAAAAGGCCCCCGAGACGCCGGGTAGCACCATCGCACAGATCGCAATCGCCCCTGCGAGAAAGATCATCGCCAGTTCGTGGGAGGCGTCGGCGGCCGTCGCACCGGTGATCACCCAGGCAAGCGCGATTGCGACGAGTCCGACGCCGAATCGGCGGACGGTCCAACGATCGACGTTTCCGTAGAGGACGATAGCAGATGCCGCGATCAATCCGAAGAAGAACCCGTAGGTCGGAACCGGATACGAGGTCACGGCAGCGTGCATGAGCCGCGAGAGAACGACGATCGCCGTGATGACCCCGAGTCCGAGCGAGACCAGAAACGGAAGGTCCATGCGCTCGACCTCCGCAAGGAAGGCAGCGCGACTCGTCGGGTCGTGAAGCCGCAGCGCCGAGTGAAATCGGCGGGGGTCGATCGCCGTGATCGCCGCGATCAGCCGGTCGTAGATCCCCACGATAAGGGCGATCGTCGCACCCGAGACGCCGGGGACGACGTCGGCAGCACCCATCGAAAAACCCTTGCAGTAGACGACGAGCAGCTCTCGCATTAAGCGAAGCTTCCTCGGGGGGCGCCAAAAGCGTTGATACAATTCGCACGCCGACGGCGCGGTCAGAACCTCCGTAGCCGGCAGTTATTCATCGTCGCCGTTCTCACCGTCACCGCCTTCGCCGCCCTCGCTATCATCGCCTTCGTCGTTCTCGTCGTCCCCATCGTCCTCGACGGGTTCGAAGTCGGTTATCTCGACGGTCTCGCCGTTGACGACGGCGGATTCGGTAACGCTCACCTGCCCTTCGTACTCGGCCTCGCCGTCGACGTAGATGGTAACCGTGTAGTCGTCGTCGATCGCCTCGACGCTGCTGTCGGTGTACCCGTCCTCGACGCCGAGTTCGTCGTCCGTGGCGTACGAGACGTCGAGTTCGAACGAGCCGTCGTCGGCGAGGTCGCCTGTCTGGGTGTACTCGACGGAGCCGTTGTGTTCGGTCTCGAGGTCGAGTGTGGCCTCGACGCTGGTGTCGTCGTCGTCACCAAGGTCTGCGTCGTCGACGGTGCCGTCGATCGTCGCCCCGTCGACGCGTTCGTAGGTCTTGACCGCCGCGTCTTGGCGCTGGTCGAAGATTTCGACGCCGTATTCGGTCTGCTGCTCGAACATCATGAGCTGCTGTTGGAGCTGTGGCGTGAGCTGCTGGTTGAGGACGATCTCCGGATTGCCATCGTCGTCTTGCAGCACCTGATCTCCCTGCGTGATGGCGTAGCTGACGAACGCCGACTGCTGTTCTGACTCGTGAACGAGCCTGTAGTTCTCCATTCCGGCGGCGTCGTCGAAGTACAGCCGGGAGAGCGTGGTATCCTCGTAGCGGCTGTCGGCTGCGACCTCGTCGAGTTCGTCGACAGAGATTGGGTCGCCCTGTTCGTAGTCCTCAGGAACCATGTACGCTCCGTGCTCGGAGTCAGCCCACTGGGCGATGGCGCCGAACTTGGGTCCGACCATGCCGTCGTCGATCATGACGTACCGCATCTCCTCACCCTCGCCCTCGCCGATCTCGTTGAGGACCGCCTCGCTGTCGTCCTCGGACTGGGCGGTGAAGAACTCCGCCGCCGAGGAGGCGCCGGACTGGAAGGGGTTCGCGTGCGGGATGCGTTCTGCCTGAGTCGTTATCAGGTGGCCGTAGTCCCACCAGGACAGCACGCCGTAACTCCCCGGCGGGTAGTCGTAGTCACCGCCGTCTGGATAGTCGTAGCTGCCGAGGTACTCGAGTCGGTGTGAGTTTTCGTATTCGCCGTAATCTCCGACCTCGGGCGTGTTCTCGGCGAGCCACGTGGTCGACTCATCCCACTTCTCGGTGTCCGGATGTGGCTGGTCTCCGGGCGTCTGCTCCCAGGCGGCGCCGGCCGCTGCAAACGGCGGCAGCAAGGGGGCAAACAACAAGAGGACGACCAGCACCACGACGATCACCTGGTAGGTCTCGACCTGCCGGAGCGAGTCGATACTGCCGCTGAGATCGAGTTGGAAGAGTCGGACGATATCTGCAATGAAGACGGCGTTGACGACCGCAACGGCGAGCACCAGATAGTACGCAAACCGAAGCTGCGTCGCCGCCATGCTCAGTAGGAACAGCGACCAGACGATGATGAGCGTGTACTCCGCGCGGTACTCACGACCCAGGAACGGGCGGGCGATCAGGAAGGCGAGTCCGGCGAGCATCGTGTAAAATGCCGCTCCGAACTCGTCGAAGACGTGCGACGTGAAGTCGGCGGGAGCCCGGGCTTCCTGGATCGTCACGTCAGTCGTCTCGGGGCCGAACGGAATCAGCCGTCGAGCCAGGTTATCGTAGATCGTACTGAAGAAGTCCGGGAGGACGAGCGCCATCACGCCGAATGCGAGGAGGATGAGTCCGCCGATCGCCAGCGGATAATACATCGGCTCGATATCGCGGTCGTCCCACGTCCGCGCGAGCCACGCCATGAAGACACAGCCGACGGCGATCGTTGCCGCGACAAATGGCTGGAGGTAGCCGAAGCTCGTGACGCTCGTTCCCGGCTCCTCGACCAGCAGGAGCGTAAGGAGGGCGGTCAGACCCAGACTGACGGCGCCGACGAACGCGACGTGATCTGGCGATCGGCCGCGAACGTAGTCGAGACAGAGGTGGACAGCGAAGAAGACACCGAAGATCCCGATGAGGACGATGCCCGGCGGCCACACCCAGATGTACAGCGTCAGTGCGACACCGGCGAGTGCGCTGTACAGCGCCGGGCGCCTGAGAGCGTCGGCGTCTCGGTCGTCGACGAGTTCCCAGATGGGGCGATCCTGCTCGGCGACGCGGAGGGCGACCATCATCGCGAGGACGGCAATCGCCATGAACAGCACCTCTGCGACGTGGTGCTGGAGTTGCCCTGCAGTCGTCCGACTGAGGAAGGTTCCCGGGGCGAGTGCGAGGATGAGGACGGAGACGATGCCGCCGAACGTTCCGCCGAGGCGGCGTCCGATGTAAAACACCGGAATCGCGACCAGGGCGGCCATGATGGGGACCACAACGAGGGAGACCGTAAACAGCGTCTCGCCGGAGGGGTCGCCGAGGCCGACGATCATCGCGACCGTGACGATGATCTGGTCGAAGAGGGTCCCGAACTGGCCCACGTACCGGCCGGTCGGAAAGCTCGTCCATATCTCGTAGGGCATCGTCCACGGATAGTTTTCGGCAGTCCACTCGACGGTTCGCCAGTGATAGTACGAGTCGACGGCCTGCAGCTGGGGGGTCCCGTCGTTGTACGAGAAGTTCTCGAGGGGACGGAGCCGAATCCAGGCCATAAGGACCATCAGGGCGCCGAGAACGGGCAGGTGGTACCACCGTTGCCAGCTCTCGAGGAGGGAGGTGTCGGTTTCGGTCCCGACACGCTCGGTGTCTGCGCTCATTACCGTGGAACAGATGCAAGCGGCGAATAAGCTTTATCATCTACTCGTGGGCGACTGACATCACGGGCTGACTGACAACCGTCGGGTGAAGGTGAACGTTTTGGAAGCCCACGAACGCTCCGCGGTGTCAGAAGTGCCAAAACGAAAAGGCTTATTCGGTGATCGGCGCAATCGATCCTCGATGAAGGTCTCCGTCGTCATCTGTACGTACGCGATGGAGCGCTACGACGTCTTTTCTGCGTGCGTCGAGAGCGTCCTCGCACAGACGTACGCGCCGCTCGAAGTCGTGATCGTCGTCGACGGTAACGACGCCGTCTTCGATCGCGTCGAAACGGACTTCGGGGGCCGAGATGGCGTCGTGATCCACTGCAACGAAAAAAACGAAGGGATCTCCTACAGCCGAACGCGAGGCGCCGAGCTGGCAACCGGCGAGGTCGTCGCCTTTATTGACGACGACGCAGTCGCCGAGGACGACTGGATCGCAGAACTCGTACGGGTGTACAAGGAGACCGACGCGATCGCCGTCGGCGGCCACGTGGCACCCGACTGGGTCACCGAAAAGCCCGCCTTCTTTCCCGCGGAGTTCTACTGGCTCGTCGGCTGTGACGAACGCGGCTTTGGCGAGCACATGGAGGAGCTTCGGAATACGTACGGCTCGAACATCTCCTACCGCCGCGAGGTCTTCTTGAGTGTTGGGGGGTACGACGAAAACACGGGCCGAAAGGGAGACCGACACATCCAGGCCCACGAGGCGCCCGTCTGCATCCGGATGGCAAACCGGTACGGAAAGGGCGTCGTCTACACGAAGAAGGCGGTCGTCCACCACAAGCTATTCGACTACCGCGGGGAGTTTCGGTGGCTCGTCTTCCGATCGTTCTGGCAGGGGTACTCGAAGCGGATTATGGACGTCCTACTGCCGGAGGCCGCGGGCGATAAGAGCGCGTATTTGACGGACCTCATGCTGCGATACGTCCCGTCGCGACTCAAAGGATTGGTTCGACGGCCGTCGGTCGCGGGAGTAGCCCAGCTCGTTGCAATTTTCGTGTTTACCGCTGCTGTTGGGTTCGGGTACCTGTACGGATTGGCGAGTGTTCGGGGGTCGGAGTTAGACACAGAGTAGCGAGTAACGAAGGCCCGAGAGTTACTCGGCTACGAGCCGAGCGTCTCGATCAGAGAGGGGCCCGCAAGTTCGTGAAGTGGTACCGGAAAAACGAGGACTGGGACGATCCGCTGGTGCGTCAGTCCTGATTCCGGTCGGTTCGCACGTTTTGGGTCGCTCGCTCCCGATCGGCAGGCGTATTGACATTCACACGCCAGCCGTCGAGGGAGACGGTGGCGATCGTGCTGCCAGCGTGTCGGAGATTTGTGAGCGCGTCGGCAAGTTCGTACTCGCCCGTGTTTGCCGGGGTGCTCGCCCGGCAGTAGTCGAAGATCGTCTCGGGGAGGGCGTAGACACCCGTCGTGACCCGCGTCGTCGGCGGATCAGCGGGTTTTTCGGTGATGTCGATGACGGTGCCGTCCGCCGACGTGGTCACGACGCCGGTCGTACGAGCCACGTCGCGAGTAGTGTGTTCGGTCAAGAGGGTGGCGTCGACGTCGGGCTTGGACTGGGTGTCGAGCACCGGCGCGAGTGAGCCGGCGAAGACGTTGTCGCCGTTGTAGACGAGGAAGTCGCCGTCGACGGCGGGTTCGGCCTGCAAGATGGCGTGGGCGAGTCCCTTTCGGTCTACCTGGCGGACGTAGGTGAGTGGAGTTCCCTCGTAGCTGTCACCGTAGTAGTCGACGATCTGGGCACCCTCGTAGCCGATGACGACGATGATCTCGTCGACGCCGGCCGTACGAAGCCGGTCGAAGCAGTGGGTGAGGATGGGGCGGCCCGCAACCTCGACGAGCCCCTTCGGCTGGGAGTCCGTCAGCGGGCGGAGCCGAGTTCCTTCGCCAGCGGCGGGGACGACGGCCTGCATAGTGTCGTGTACTATCAGTGGAGTCATCAAGGTGTCCTGATCGAATCCAGATCATCTCGAGGGTCGTTTCCGGTCGGATGTCCCTCGCAGCGAGAACGAGTCTTATGCATCGAGCCGGGGAACTCCACGCTCGCTTTCGGAGGAGTCTCCAGTGAGATACTCGCGATAGTAGCCAAGCCCGCGAATACCAGTGAGGAATTTTGAGAGGGCACCGAATGCGAGGCGGTCTCTCGGGGGGAGCTCATTGTCAGGTGACTTGAGACCTGACGGCCGAGGCGGGATTCCCGGCGTTCCGTAACGGTCGGGGTGGTACCGCTGGAGTTGACAGAGGCCGCGGCCGACACGTAGGTCCTTTTTGACGAGTTCTCGAACGGTGTCTCTAGTGGGGTGATACATCGTGACATCCTCCGCGAAGTGCAAATCGTATCCTGCCTCGTAGACACGGTTTCCGAACTCCTTATCCCCGCCAGAGATCAGGCGGTGGTCGAAGAGTCCGACGTCTTCGAAGACGTTGCGGCGGACGAAGAGACAGCACGTGGGGGCGAACTGCTGGCGTTCGAGATACTGTTGGACGGGAAAGCCCGTATGATGGTCGTATCGGGCCGCGAGAGAGAGGTCGTCGGGGGGCGTAAGTTCGACGTTGCAGCCCATATAGTCGGCGTCGGCAGAGTGAAATTTTTCAAGAGCAGACTCGAGCCAGTCGTCGGGGACGGTCATGTTAGCGTCGACGAAGGCGAGGATTTCGCTGTCGGTGTTGCGGATGCCCGTGTTGCGGGCGGCGTAAGAGGACTGGATGGTCGGTTCGGAGAGATGGGAAATCCGGTCGATCGTGTACCCATCGATTACGGCCGGTGTTTCGTCGGTAGAGCCGTTGTCCACGACGTACAGGTGAGCCCCGGCGTCGGTGAGTTGTGGCCGGAGAGACTCGATCGTGGTTCGGACGCCCGCCGGATCATTGTAGACGGGAACAATGATAGCAGGCATCGTCAGCGCCTCCGTCGGATTGCAACGGTTTCACGGAGCGAGCTCACCGTCTGGGTCAGTTTCAGACCGTACTCAAGGGTGTAAAATGCCAGCAGGTCAATCACGGTAAAGGATGAGGTCGAATATCGACGACGGAGTCGCCACGGACTCGGCGGGAGGTAGTTGATCGGATGCAACGGGTGTGAGTGTGTGTCGATCGAGGGATGATAGTGGCGCACCTGTGTCCGCCCACGGCCGATTCGGCGCGCTTTCGAGAACAGTTCCTCAAAGGAAGCACGAGCCGGATGGTAGGCTGTGATCTCGTCCGCATACCCCTGCGTGAAGTCGGCCCGATTAACGCGCTGTCCGAACTCCTTGTCACCCCCGGACTCAAGTCGGTGATCGAAGCGACCGACTGTTTCGAAGACATCGCGCCGGACCGCGAGCGCGCAGGTCGGTGCGAAGTGTTTGCGTTCGAGGTACGTCTCTACGGGAAACGAAAGGGCCCGTTCGTAGCGTTCGGGGATCGTCGGCTCGTCACTTACGACCACGTCGACGGCGCAGCCGAGGTAGTCACAGTCGTGGGACTCGAGGGCAGTGACCATCTCCTCGACCCACGTCTCTTCGACCCACATATCCGCGTCGAGAAAGAGAAAGACGTCACCCGATGCGCGTTCGATCCCCGCATTGCGAGCCGCATACGAACTCTGGACGGTCGTCTCCGCAGCAGGAACGACGAGGTCGAAAAAGCGCTCGCCAAACGTCTGGATAACTTGCGGAGTCGAGTCTGTAGAGCCGTTGTCAACAGCGATGATTTCGTAGGACGACGACGTTTGGTCGCTCAAAGAGCGAAGTGTCACCCGGAGTCCATCCGCATCGTTGTAGACTGGGATGATCACCGAAGCTTCCAAATCGGCGGTCTGCTCGCTTCGATCGCTGCTCGTCACACCAGCAACAATTGCACAACACAGTGTATAACTTCTGATTGATCGGAAGCAAAACAACCACTAAAACCACTCACAGCACGGGTCAGAGGCTGGCCACGCGACAGCCCAATAATCAGTAGATGCCTACGCCGCTGAATGAAGGTCAGCTAGATCCGGGTGAGACAACTGTGTTTTGGCTTCCTCAGGGAGGTCGGCGGAATTGTCGGCCCGGCTAATAGTCTCCCGGACGCGTTGCCAGTGCTCGTGTCGGACCGCAATCCGAACCGGAACTGAGTCGAGGCCGAGAAGTTTCGCGAGCGTGAGACGGTGTTTGCCGGCATTACAGATCAGCCGGCCATCCCGCCCGATCAACACCTCAATCTCACCAAGCGCCGTTGGGACCCGTGCAGCGAAATCCTGGCTTGCTCGAAGCTCTCGTTGGGATCGGTAACCGTCGTCTCTAATATGTTGGGCTACGTCGTCCCAGTAGGCAAGGTACGACTCGTACGCTTCGACAGTCTGTTCGGGGCCATCCAGTTCTGGAACCGACTCACCTCGTTTCAGTTGTTCGATCCGGTTCCGGTAGCAATCAGTCTCGTCCCAGGGGACGCCATCGAGAAAATGCTGCTCGAACATATCGTAGACCGCGTTCTGTTCGAAGGGATACGCCCGAGTGTCCCAATCACCCGCGACGATGCCAAACCGAGGGACTCAAGCGCCAAATTTCGATTGCGAGATCATATATTCGATCTGTTCGGGTGGAACGCGAACGGTTTTGTACGAGCGTCCGACGGCTCGATATCCACGGAGACGCCAGCGAAGATAATCATAACATTCGACTGCCGAGACGAGGCCCGAGTACGTGAGGGCCCAGACACGGGTCTTGAATCCCGCTTTCCCCCCAGCAGGGGCAGTACGAGCGCCAGCCCGAATCCACGGAGGAATTCGCATAGACGCTAGGTATTAGACACGATACCTAAGTGTACCGTGAACAGCTACTGTGCAACACTAGGGTCTGGCTAGTCCCAGCAGCGTTCTGTGCCCGCTCACAAGATATATATCACACCGTAGAAAATTACTCGGGATATGCAAGCAGTCGTTCTAGCCGCGGGCAAGGGCACCCGCCTCGAACCCCTCACCGACGACAAGCCCAAAGCCCTCGTCGAAATCGACGACAAACCCCTCATCGAGGACGTCTTCGACCAGTTGCTCGCGATCGGTACCACAGAACTGGTCGTCGTCGTCGGCCACATGAAAGAACAGATCATCGAACGCTACGGCGACGCCTACGAGGGCGTCCCGATCACGTACGCCCACCAGCGCGAGCAGTTGGGCCTCGCTCACGCCATTTTGCAGGCCGAGCCCCACGTCGACGACGACTTCGTCCTCATGCTCGGGGACAACGTCTTCCGAGCGAACTTAGGCGACGTGATCAACCGCCAGGCCGAAGAGCGCGCCGACGCCGCCTTCCTCGTCGAAGAAGTCCCCTGGGAGGAAGCCTCTCGCTACGGCGTCCTCGATACGAACGAGTACGGCGAGATCGTCGAAGTGATGGAAAAACCCGACGACCCGCCCTCGAATCTCGTCATGACCGGCTTTTACACCTTTACGCCCGCGATCTTCCACGCCTGCCACCTCGTCCAGCCCTCCGATCGCGGCGAGTACGAACTGCCCGACGCGATCGACCTCCTCATCCAGTCTGGCCGGACCATCGACGCGATCCGGATGGACGGCTGGCGCGTCGACGTCGGCTATCCCGAGGACCGAGATCGAGCCGAGAAGCGGATTTCGAACGTGGCGACGCCGAGATAGGCCGGTTCTGTACGGTCAATTCTTCACGGTCGGTTCTCGGCTCCGACAGCGAGCACAGCCTCGTATCACGATTCCCGACGCGCCGGCCCGAACGCGTCGACGAACGCCTTTTCCACGGAGTTGGTCGACACAAATAAACTGGCTCATACTAATGCAGCCCAGGTCCGTTGGAGCTGGTACCTTTCCCCCATGGTCTCACCAGGCAACCTCCGGGCGGTTCGCGAACTTCAGGACGGTCCAGACGACGCGTTCACCCCATCAGTCGACGAAAATGGGGTCGTCACCTACCCATCCGTCGAGCGACACCTTACAGAGCAAGACGATGAGGCCGTCGAGGTTCTCGACGTGATGGCTGATCGTGGGCTGCTCGATGCGGAGTTCACCCAGAAGGTGTACGTCTGTCCGAACTGTGCCGTCGAGGGGATGCAGTACAGCACTGGCTGCCCCGACTGCGGATCGATTCACTCGACTCAGGAGTCGGTGTGCGTTCACCGCCACTGTGACGAATCGCTTGGCCCCGCCAAGCAGGCCGAGCACCCGGCAGAGACTGAGTCGACATCCCAAGACGACCGCGGGGACTCGACTACCGAGAGTCACGACGATCAGCAGACGGAGCTGTACTGTTCGACGTGTGAGGAGACGGTTTCTCCGGACGAGACCGACACCGATCGTCGATACCTGTGTCACGACTGCGACGCGTGGTTCGAGACGCCGACGGACAGGCTCTGGTGCCGAGAGTGTCTGTACGTCTATTCGCCGGGCGACACGCACGAGGCGGTGCTCTACCGATACCCACTAACTGAGGCCGGGAATCGGTGGCTCACTGAACAGCTCGACGGTCGCCACTCGCTTGCAGCGACGCTCGAGGATCGAGGCTACGAGACACAGATCGAGGCGACTGTCTCGACGGCAGAGGGAACACGGTTGATCCACTTGCTGGCAGAAGATGATCTCTTCGACGATCGCATCGTTGCCGGGGTGCACGCGTCGCCCACCGTCGACGACGTCGAACGACTGGAGGCAGCCGCGAACGCAGCCGACGCCAGGCCGATCGTCCTCCTGACGGAGGGGTCTGTCTCCGATCGCGTCGCCGAGACGCTCACCACCACCGGTGTGACGATCGTCCGTGCCACCGACGATGGACTGTTCAGAGAACGTGACATCCACGCGGGGGCGAGCGAGCCGAACGGACTACTCGACTGGGTCGGATCCCGGGTTCCGTCGGTCGTTGCAGACCGGTAAATGAGGCCACGCGCCTTGGCGCTCGCGCCAACGAGGAGGTTATCCGTCCGACCGTCGTTTCGGTGCGATGGCCGTCTGACGGCTCCGTTCAGCCCAGAAGATGAAGCCGGCCCCGACGACGGCGAACGGGACGATGACGACGATACCGAAGTCGCCGCCAAAGGTCTCGGCGGCCGCGAATCCGCCCATGATAATGCTGAGTCCGATGACCATCCCGGTCAGGAACTTTCCGGCACGAAGGATCGACGTGAGTATCCCCATGGCGTGACCGTACCATCTGTTTTCATAAATATCTGGAGTGACTCTGTCACCGGCTGAGAGTGGACATCCCACGTCGCCTCAAGTGGGGCGACTGACGGTCGTTCTCACTCTGTCGGGACGCCACAAACGTTGATGATACCGGTTGAGGACACAGACTGTTGTGGAGGTGAGACAATGATCGAGAGCATCATATCGTGGCTCACACTGATGGGGTACGGGTTCGTCGTCGGATTCGTGTTGGCGGTCGTCGTGGTACTCCTGCGCCGATGAGACCGACGGAGACGAGTGCCGTGTCGAACGGCGTCGGCGCCGTGTAGTGAAGTTGAAGTGAGTGGCCACTCAGGTACCGACTGATACGAATGAGCAACGAGCAGACGGTCACCGCCTCGTCGATGGAACAGGCCGAGGGTCTAGACGCGTCCCTTCGCGAGACAATCGAAGAATTGGACTGCGTTGCCGGCACGCTACACCTCGCAGCCGACGGTGTGTTAGAACTCGTCGCACACGAGGGTATTCCCGAGCCCGTGCTCGAGAAGATCAGGAAGATCCCGATCGGCAAGGGGATGGCCGGACTGGCGGCCGAGCGAAAAGAGCCAGTTCAGGTGTGTAACCTTCAGACGGACGACTCCGGAGTCGCCGAGTCCGGGGCGCGGGATACGGGAATGGAGGGCTCGATCGCCGCACCGATCCTCGGCCCCGATGGGGAGCTCAAGGGCGTTATCGGCGTTGCCAAACCCGATTCGTACGAGTTCTCACCAGCAGAACGCGAGCGGTTGCTCGCGGCAGCTCGAGAGATCGTTCCGCGGCTCTAAGCGGTTGACATCCTCCCCACGGTAACGCGCGAAGATTCCCCGAAAGGGATGTTCAGGTTGCGCGTTTCCTCGGTTCTCAAGTACGCTTTCGCGTGGAATGTCGAAGATCGCCACCGAGTTGTGACCAACGGAATTGTGGAGAAGGTCGCACACAGTGGCGCCGCAGTGACCACTGTCCGAGACTCAGTAGAGCTGTTGATAGTGGTGTTAAAAGAGACGGAGAGGAGATATTAATAATAGCATTAAAATTACACCGAAGCTATTAAATTCACCTCAGTAGTTAGTAACTGTGTGGCGATGATTAGAGAGCAGACACGGAGTTCGAATCGAGGACGAAGAGAGAAGACACAGCAGTGCGACGGCGACTGGGTGCAGCCATCAGCTATCGGTCAGTCGGTGGAGACCCGTCGATGAACGAGCGACCATTCGATCGACGGCAGGTGCTGAAGACGACGGCCGTTGGCCTCACCGGGGCGACGATGCTCGGATCGTCGGCCGGGGCACAGAACGGGTCCGATGACGCTCTCGAACCGGGAGATGAGATCTGGTCGTTCGAGACCGATTTCGGTATTACGCGATCGGTGCCGACAGTCGTCGACGGGACCGTCTACATCGGCGGTCGGGACGGCGTCGTCTACGCGATCAACGCCGAGGAAGGCACCGAGCAGTGGACGTTCCAGACCGAGGGAGTCATCCTCGCGTCACCGACGGTGTCGGCCGACGGGACGATCTACATCGGGAGCAACGACGGCCACGTGTACGCGATAGACGCCGCAACCGGCGACGAGGAGTGGTCCTACGAAACCGATACGGAGGCCGAAGATAATCACGTCTGGTCCTCGCCGACGGTGTCTCAAGGAACCGTCTACGTCGGTGGTAAAGACTTCAACATCTACGCACTGGACGCGACAACCGGCGAGGAAGAGTGGGTCTTCACCGATCCCGACGACTGGATCGTCTCCGCGCCGACGGTCGTCGACGACACCGTCTACGTAGGAAGCGGTTCCTTCTTCAACGAAGCCCAGGCGACGGTCTACGCCCTGGACACCGCGGACGGCAGCGAACGGTGGAGTTTCGAGGGTGGGGACTACATCGCCTCCTCACCGACTGTCTACAACGGAACCGTGTACGTAGGCGACGCCGACAGCGTGGTCGCCGAGGAGGATGCTGAAGCCGCGCTCACGGCAGCAGCCCCAGCAGCGGGGGCGGCCACAACGAGGGGAATCGACGTGGCAGACGGAACCGATCTGCGTGCGAGTGGTCCGACTCCCCACGTCAGTGTCGCCGAGGAGGACGACGGTCCCCAAGAGGACCCAATCGGAAACGTCTATGCGATCGACGCCGAGGACGGCACCGAGCAGTGGTCCGTCCAGACCGACGACGTGATCCGCTCGTCGCCGACGGCGGCCGATGGCACCGTCTTCATCGGGAGTCGAGACACCAACCTGTACGCCTTCGACGCCGAGACGGGCGACGAGCAGTGGCGCTACGGGACCGGTGAGGGGATCGAGTCGTCGCCAACGGTAGCCGACGACGTCGTGTTCGTCGGAAGCTACGACGGCCACGTTCACGCAATCGATCTCGATGACGGCAGCGAACTGTGGCAGTTCGCGACCGAGGAGGGCTTCGTCCGTTCCTCACCGACGGTCGTCGATGGCACGCTATACGTCGGGTCCGACGCCGGTCACGGGGGCGAGGACGTCAACGTATACGCCATAGACGCCGGAGTCGAGGGATCGAGTCGAGGCTCACGCGTCTCGCTGGGCACGCTTGGCCACCACGACGAGTGGGCTGCAGAGACCATCGAGGGGCCAGAGGCGGTGTTCACCGTCGATTCCGAAGAGCCCGAGACCGGCGAAGAGATCACCTTCGACGCCGGCCCGTCCGTGGGCGACATCGACGCTTACGAGTGGGTTTCCCTCGACGACGAAACGGTCTCCGCAAGCGACGAAACGATCTCCCACGCATTCGACGAACCTGGCGAGTACGAGGTGTCACTGTCGGTCAGTATCGGCACTGCGACGGACACGACGACCGAGACGGTCACGGTCAGTGAGCCGGAAGACGATCACAGTGATGACGGCCACGATGATGATGGTCACGATCACAGTGACGACGGCCACGGCGACGATGACCACGATCACAGTGATGACGGCCACGGCGACGATGGTCACGACGACGGTGCAGACGATGATGGCGGAGACAGCGTTCCCGGATTCGGCATCGGAAGCGCACTCGCCGGAATCGGTGGTGCAGGCTACGTCCTGCGAAAACGGCTGTCGGGAGGTGAGAGCCCAGAGCAGTAGCCCGCCTCGATAAAAACGAATACGTCGCTCGTGCCTCTTTTTGTGGATCGTCAATGGGAGCGAATCAGTGACGACAGCATCGGGTTAGTGGGTGCCAGAGTAGTTGAGACTCCCGAGTTACTCAACGTCGGTGCCCTCGACTGGGTAGCCGCGGTCCACCCACTCCTGGAGTCCCTCTTTCAGCGCGTAGACGTCGGTGTATCCGTCCTCGATGAGGTCGGCTGCGCGGTTGCCGGCGAGCGTGTGTGGACAGACACAGTAGGTGACAATGCGGGCATCGTTCGCGACGTCTTCGAGCGGGTCGTCGACGTCTACTCCCTCCGGTGCCGGGCTCAGGAGGGCGCCAGGAATGCGAAGTTCCTCGTAGGCGTCCTCCGATCGAGTGTCGACCACCACCAGTTCCTCATCGTCTTCGTACCACTGGAAGACGTCCTCGGTCGGCGCCAGCGGTACCTCGGTTCCCCAAACCGAGTAGGTTTCGTAGCCGTTCTCGTCGGTGTCGCCGGTCTCATCGCCGTCAGACTCGTCGATTCCCTCGGGGTACTCATCGGGGTGTTCGATCTCGATATCGGGGTTGTCGCCAACCCCCAGAACGATCTGTCCCTCGTCGGGGGCGACGACCACGTACGTATCCAGTACCTCGCAGGTATCGTCGTCGACGACGTCGCGCTCGAGTTCCGTCCCGACGACGGTGTGGACGACGCCTTCGGCGACGTAGAAGACGAACGCACCGTTGTGGGCGTGTGCCTCGGCGTCGAAGGTAACGTAGCCGTAGTCGTCTTCGTGGGTTACGTCCCAGATAACGTGGGTATCGGCGACTGTTGGGGCGTCCGCGGCAGCCCCAGCGGCTGCGAGCGGCGTCCGGTCGTCGAACGTCGCGTGACTACAGGCGTGGATGTGACCCACGCTCGATTCGGCGAGTAACTCGACGGACAACGCGTCGGAGTCTTCGTTCGAGCCGCCGGTCGATTCTGGGTCGTCGGAACCAGAGCTGCCAGATTCGGGGTTGTCAGTCCCTGAATCGTCCGTTTCGTCGTCGGAATCCGGGCCGTCGTCGCCCGAGTTGGGCTCGTCACTACTCGATCCGCCACTAACACAACCAGCAACTACGCTTGCAATCGACGTACCGCCGATGACTCGGAGGATGTCTCGTCGGGAGGTATCCATACTAACAAAGAATTGCTAGTTGCGTATAATTGTTATTATCTCAGTTCGTAATAATAACAACATAGTGTTGTTTTCCAGAGAGAACACCCGGTGTGAAGAGAACTCGACATCTCGGCCCGCTATCGAGACGGATCAGTCCGTCGTCTGGTCGCAGACGTACGAGAACAGGAACGCTGCACCAACGAACAGTCCAAGAATGCCACTGATGCCGAGAGCCGAGACACCCGAAATCGTTGGGCCAGTACCAGTAGCGGCGAGTATCGACAGGAGGGCACCAGTTGCTGCGAGTCCGCTGCCAATGCTGTGTTTCACCATATATTTCTGATGTCTTCAGTCGTGATTATATATAAATCGTGGTGTAGAACAGTAGGGTTCGATCTGTGAGGTCGTGAAGAGCGGAGCGACGAGGCCGTCGCGATCGAACCCAAAAACGACTAACCACCCGCCTGCCTCACCACGAGCATGCACGTCTCCATCGTCGGCAGCGGCTACGTCGGCACCACAGTCGCCGCCTGCCTCGCCGAACTTGGCCACGACGTCGTCAACGTCGAAATCGACGCGGACGTCGTCGACGCGATCAACGCCGGCGAGGCCCCGATCCACGAGCCAGGCCTCCAAGAACGGCTCACCGAGCACGCGGGCGATCGCCTGCGGGCGACGACCGACTACGACGCGGTGATCGACACCGACCTTACGCTACTCTGTCTGCCGACACCCCAGACCGACGACGGCAGCCTCGACCTCGCGATCATGCGCGCGGGATCGGAGTCCCTCGGCGAGGCGCTTTCAGAAAAGGACGACGACCATCTCGTCGTCGTCAAGAGCACCGTCCTTCCGGGCACCACAGAGGAGGTCGTCGGTCCAACCGTCGCCGAGCACGCCGGGAAGGGGATCGGCGAGGGTATCGAGTTGGCCATGAACCCCGAATTCTTGCGGATGGGGACCGCCGTCTCTGACTTTCGGGAGCCGGACAAGGTCGTCCTCGGAACCGAGAACGAGACAGTCGCTGACGCCCTCCGCGAGCTCTACGCGCCGATCCTCGACCGCGAGGAGACGGCGCTCGTCGAGACCGAGATCCGGGAAGCTGAGCTGATCAAGTACGCGAACAACGCCTTCCTGGCATCGAAGGTATCGCTGGTGAACGAGCTCGGCAACATCGCGAAGGCCTACGGCGCTGACGCCTACGAGGTGCTCGAGGCAGTCGGCATCGACGACCGAATCTGCGAGCGGTTCATGCGCTCGGGGCTGGGCTGGGGCGGCTCTTGCTTCCCGAAAGACGTCAACGCGCTTCGTGCCGGGGCCCGTGAACAGGGGTACGATCCCGAGTTGCTCGACGCCGTCGTCGGGGTCAACGATGCTCAGCCCCGACGGTTAGTCGAGTTTCTCGGCAACCACGTCGAGCTCGGTGGCAGCCGAATCGCGGTGCTCGGCCTCTCGTTTAAGCCGGGAACCGACGACGTCCGCAAATCGCGTGCCCTCGACGTGATCGACCACCTCCGCGACCGGGGCGCCGACGTGGTTGCCTACGACCCTGTCGCGATCGAAAACGTCCGGCCGACGTATCCCGAGATCGGGTACGCCGAGTCGGCCCAAGCCGCACTCGCAGGCGCCGACGGAGCAATTGTCGCGACCGACTGGCCGGAGTTCGACGACCTCTCGTTCGAGGGAATGGCGAACCGAGTCCTCGTCGACGGTCGTCGGATCGACGTCGATCGCGACGGCCTCTCGGTCTACGAGGGGCTGACCTGGTAAGCGAGGGAAACGAAGCCGTCGGCGGAGAATCTACCACGATCGAGTTTCCGACCGCGACAACCAGTACGCTTTTGCGCTCGCGGGAGGCAGATCACGCCAATGGACCATGAGGCGCCACTCGAAGCGCCGAGCGCGGACGGGAGGGACGTCGTCGCCATGAGCGAGAGGGCCGTCGACATCACGCCCGAAGACGTCTGCGTGCTCGTGCCGACGCTCGACGAGGCCGCGACGATCGGCGCGGTGATCGAGGACTTTCACGAGCGCGGATATACGAACGTCCTCGTTGTCGACGGTGGTTCGACCGACGAGACAGCCGAGATCGCACGCCAACGGGGCGCCCGCGTCTTCACGCAGTCAGGGACCGGAAAGGGACAGGCTGTCCGCGAGGCGGTGAGTTACATCGACGTCCCCTACGTCTTGATGCTCGACGGTGACGGCACGTACGACCCAGCAGACGCAGAGCGGATGCTCGAACCACTTACCCGGGGTTACGAGCACGTGATCGGGAACCGGTTTGCGGACATGGACGACGACGCGATGCGCGCGTTGAACGGCTTCGGGAACCGGCTCATCAACCGCGCGTTCCGGTTCATTCACGGGGCGCCCTACGACGATATTCTCTCCGGCTATCGTGCGTTCACCACGGACGCCTTCGAGCGACTCTCGCTGGATTCCGACGGCTTCACGATCGAAACCGAACTCGCCGTCGCCTGTGCCAAACACGGCGTCCGGACGACGGTGATCCCGATCAGCTACGCCGCCAGACCCGAGGATTCGGAGACGAACCTGCATCCGATTCGAGACGGCGGGACGATCATCCTCGCGCTGTACGGACTGGCGAAGACGAGCAACCCGCTGTTTTACTTCGGCAGCCTCGGCGTGTTAGGCGTCCTCGCCGGCGGCGCCGTCGGTGCCTACGTCCTCACGCAGTGGATCTGGTACGGCATCGGCCACGAGATCCTGGCACTGGTCTCGGCGGCCGGCATCTTACTGGGCGTCCAGTTGCTCATCTTCGGCGTGCTCTCGGATATGATCGTCACGCTCCACCGCGAGCAGCGGACGTACTTAGAGCAGGTCACCCGAGAAGTCAACCGCGAGGATGAGTGAAGGGGTCCCTCGGACCCGTTAGGAACGGTTCAGAACGGCAAGAGCGAGCGGAACTGCTGGACGACGCCGCCGGAGTGTTTCTCTCGGTAGGCCTCGAAAGGGGGATGGAGGGCGTTTAACAGCTGTTGGCGCGTCTCGAAGCGCTCCTGGTCGACCGCGCCGAGGATCTCCCCGAGGGTGACCTCGTCGCCGTGGACATCGTAGGGAATGCGCTCGTGGCCGAGTTCGGCCGCGACGTCGTCTGCGGTCGCCGGAAAGGACAGCTCCGAGCGCCGGAGATGGGCGTCGACGGCAGCGATGCCAAAGGCGATGCTCTCGACGTCGTCGGTGTCGTTGCCCGAAGGGGGACGGACTCCCATAGCTACGCCAGTCTGAGAACTGCGGGCACAAATCAGATGCGGTCGCGAGCAGCCAGTCGCCGCGCCGACAATCCTTTTACTGTTCCGCCAGACGAACGGGTATGACCGAGTACACGACCGTCTCGATTCCGCGCGAACTGGCAGACCGAGTCGAAGAGACGATCGACGGCACGAGCTTTCAGAGCACCAGCGATCTCGTCCGGTTCCTGCTTCGCAGCATCGTCATCCAGCACCAGCGCAGGGGCGAACTCACGGAAGCCGAGTTCGAGGAGATCACGGAGCAGTTGAAAGGACTGGGCTACCTGGAGTAAGCGCGACACGGAACGCAGTCAGCCGAGACAGTCAGCCGAAAAACGAGGGATCCGAGAGGGACTCCTCTGGCGGTTCGGCGTCGATGATCTCGAGTTCGCGCCGGTCCCCGCGCCGGTCGAACGCGCCGAACGACTCGGGATCGGGCTCCCAGGGCGGGACGGCGACGAAGAGCACCTGCGCGAGGTGGTCGCGCTTCGAGACCGACAGCTCGCCGACGGGGTGGGAGATAAACCGGCCCGATGACTGCTGGGCGGGCGTCGAGAGGTCGACGCCGAAGACGGCGTTCACCGAGTCGCCGATATCCGGGAGGACGAAGTCGGTGAACACGGGCGTCTCCGGGGGCAACCCGTCGGCGCCCGAGAGCTCGCCGGCGGGCATCGTCTGGACGCCGGTCGAGACGTCGTTCGGGTCGGCGTCGCTGGCGAGGTCGAGTAAGATGTCGACGAGGCCGCGCGTGACGTAGACCACAGGGAGAGTACGGGCGGTTCGCAGTTAGGTCTTGCTCCGGATCAGATCCCGGAGCGCGCCGGCGTACAGCGACGGCATCCGGCGCCGGGAGCTGGCGAGAGCGATCTCGAGTGCCGCCGTCGCCTCGTCGTCGATCCCCGCCCCGTGACCGACGAGAATCCGGTCGGGTCGAAAGCCGCCGAGATGCTTCCGAGGCGGAACCGGGCGGAGCATGGGATGGACGCCGAGGCGCTCGTCACCCGCGAGAAAGTAGTCAGCGGTGCCGACGGACTCCGGGACGACGAGCGTCCTCGTCTCGGGATCGTAGAGGGCGACTTCCTGCCAGAACCTGCTGTCCCGGAGGACGTGCGCTTCGATCCCGCTTCCGGGGAGTTCGTCGTCGAACCGGGCGACTGGTGCGTCAATCTCGTCGGTGACGCCGTCGAAGGAGGCGTGGAGCCAGACTGGCACGTCGTGGCGGTTTGCGATGGCCGCCGAATCGCGCTTGTGGCGGTCGAGTGTGACGACCACCCCGGCGACCGTACCAAGATCGGCGAGGAAATCGTCGAGTCCGGCCGCGTCAACCGGATCGATCACCCAGACGTCGCCGTCGACGACGAGGGCGTGACTTGCGCGTTGCATGTGCTCGTCAGGGTGGGCGATCCAGCTGACTCCACCGTCAAAGCGATCAACGACGTCGAAGTCGGTCGCGGGTTCGTCGACACGAAATGCCATACCCGCCCTAGGGACTGGCCAGGCATAAACGTCAGAGTGGAGGCGAACACAGTGTAGAAGCGAGCGTCAGTGGAGAGGCGAACGCAGCATGGCGGCCAGGCCGTTCAGCCGAGCACCGCCTGATGTTGCCCTGGATCACCCGGTTGGGTCGTGACAGTTAGAGCTGGTCGGTATCGACGTCGATTCCGGGCGGCGCGACGATCAGAAACCCCCGGAAGTGAACGAGGCTGCCGCCTGACTCTTTGATGTCACGGGCGAAACCCGACGCGAGTTCGTTGACGTCGCCTTCGACACAGAGGACCAGTACGTTTCCGGTGGAGACGGTCTCGAGCCACGTCTCGGGGTCTGTCGTGCCGTCGAGAATGCCGAGGACCACGTTCCCCTCGAGTTCTTCGTCGATGTGCTCCTCGACCGCCTGGAGATCGAGGTCGAAGTTGGCCATGTGTGCTCGCTCGAATCGAGGCGGCAAAAATATTCCTACTAGAGAACGTCCAGCAGGTCCCCCGTAGCGTTCCAGAACGTGTTCCGAGAAGGGACCGTCCCACCTGCTGTCGCAGCGCTGCCCTCACGGCCACACTTATTATCCACACTCGCTACAGCCGAGGTATGTCACAGCCTCTGTCGGCGCGCGGTCTCGCGGTCCCCGAGGAGACGATCCGCGAGGCCTGCGGCGACCCGCCGCTCCCCGAGTTTGGCGTCATCGAACAGACCTGGGAGACCGATCCCATTCCGCCCGGAAAAATTCGAGAACGCGCCGCCAAAGCAGCCACAGAGCTCCCGTTTTCGGACATCCCTCCCGGCGGCGAGGTCGCCCTCGGCGTGGGAAGCCGCGGGATCGCGAACCTCCCGGAGATCGTCGCTGGTGTGGTCGACGCCGTTTCCGAGGCCGGCTACGAGCCGTTCGTCGTGCCGTCGATGGGGAGTCACGGGGGGGCGACGGCTGCCGGCCAGCGGGAGATGCTCGCGGAACTCGGCGTCACCGAGTCCGCGATCGGCTGTGAGATTCGCTCGAGCATGGACGTCGTCGAAGTCGGGCGGACGCCGGATCGGGACGTGCCCGTCGTGACCGACGCGAACGCAGCTGAGGCCGATGCGATCCTTCCGATCAACCGCGTCAAGCCCCACACCGACTTCGACGGGACGGTCGAGAGCGGCCTCTCGAAGATGCTCGTCATCGGGATGGGTAAACAGCGCGGCGCCCAGATCGCCCACAGGTGGGCCGTCGACTGGTCGTTCCGGCGGATGATCCCCGAGATCACCGATCAGTTACTCGAGGCGCTCCCGATCGTCGGCGGCGTCGCGATCGTCGAGGACCAACGTGACGATACGGCGCTGATCGAGGGCGTGGCCCCGAGTGGCTTTCTCGACCGCGAAGCGGAGTTGCTCGAACGCGCCTACGACCTGATGCCGACGCTTCCGTTCGACGAGCTCGACGTGGTCGTCTTCGATCGACAGGGAAAGGAGGTAAGCGGACAGGGAATGGACACGAACGTGATCGGCCGGCGCCCGTTCGCGATCAACGAGCCCGCACCCGAACAACCGGAGATCAAGCGGATCTACACCCGCGGGCTGACCGAGAAGACCCACGGAAACGCGATGGGCGTGGGGTCGGCCGACGTCGTCCACGCGGACGTCGCCGCTGAGTTGGATGCGGAGACGACGCTGATCAACGCGCTGACGGCGAGTACGATCCGCGGCGTGAAGCTCCCGCCCGTCGTCGAAACCGACCGCGCGGGCCTGATCGCGGCGCTGTCGACGATCGGGGTCGTCGATCCCGAGACGGTGCGCGTCCTTCGAGCCGCGGACACGATGCACCTCTCGCGGCTGTACGCCTCTCCGGCGTTGGTCGAGGCAGCACGTGAGCGCGACGATCTGCGGGTAGTCGAAGAGCCGTCGCCGATTGCGTTCGAGGATGGCGAGTTTCGCGCACCGTCGCTGCGCGAGTAACGGAGGAACGCGATCGGAGCATCCGCAGCCACGAATACGCCCGCAAATCGTATAAGATATCCGTAGATGTGCTCTCAGCAACTCTTCCGGACGAGATCTACCCATGCGACAGCGTCAGCTTTATATGTCCAGTCGCCCTCGGATCCTGATACCATGTCTACACCAGACACCGGCTCTGAGACCCCTCAGGGCGGTCGAGTTCTTCCAGGGCACGTTAGACTCCACTGACGAAATCGACGCTGCACGCGTCTTCGATACGACCCTCCGGGACGGCGAGCAGTCGCCCGGCACTTCGTTCTCGTACGACGACAAGCGCCAGATCGCCGCGATCCTAGACGAAATGGGGACCCACGTCATCGAGGCCGGCTTCCCCGTCAACTCGGACGCGGAGTTCGAGGCCGTCCGCGACATCGCGTCGTCGACGTCCACGACGACCTGTGGTCTGGCCCGCGTCGTCGACGAAGATATCGAGGCGGCGCTGGATTCGGGCGTGGAAATGGTTCACACGTTCGTCAGCACCAGCGACGTCCAGATCGAAGATTCGATGCACGCCACTCGAGACGAGGTCGTACAGCGCGCAGTCGAGTCGGTCGAGCGTATCACGGAGGCGGGAGCAATCTGTATGTTCTCGCCGATGGACGCGACGCGAACCGACGAGGCGTTCCTGATGGACGTGATCGAGGCGGTCACGGAGGCAGGAACCGACTGGATCAACATTCCCGACACCACAGGCGTCGCGACGCCCACGCGGTTCAAGGCCATGATCGAGAAGGTCTGTGCCCACACCGATGCGCGGATCGACGTCCACACCCACGACGACTTCGGACTGGCCACCGCCAACGCCTTGGCTGGGATCGAAGCCGGTGCGGATCAGGCGCAGGTGTCAGTCAACTCCATCGGCGAGCGAGCGGGCAACGCCGCCTACGAGGAGTTCGTGATGGCCGTCGAGTCGCTGTATCAGACCGATACGGGGATCGACACGACACGCATCACCGAGCTCTCGAATATCGTCGAGGAGAAAAGCGGGATGGAGACGCCAGGCAACAAGCCGGTCGTCGGCGAGAACGCCTTCTCCCACGAGAGCGGCATCCACGCCGCCGGCGTCATCGAAAACTCCGATACCTTCGAGCCCGGCGTCATGACCCCCGAGATGGTCGGCGCCGAGCGCCGGCTGGTCATGGGGAAACACACGGGAACCCACTCCGTGCGTGAGCGCCTGCACGAACTGGGCTTTGACCCAAGCGAGGAGCAGGTCCGCGCGGTCACGCGCCGGGTCAAAGACTACGGCGCGGAGAAACGTCGGGTCACCGTCGACGACTTAGAGCGCTTCGCCGAAGAGGCCGACGTCGAGCGCCAGGAGACCCAGGAGGAGGTGCACGTTTAGTCATGTGCGCCTCGTTCGCACGCGATCCCGAGCGTCGGCTGTACCGGACGATGCGGAACAATTATGTATCACGAACGAACTACAGAGAGAGTAATGAGGACTCCTGTGCAAGAATCGACCGCTTCGGTCGACAGCAGCACGTCCATTTCGCTCGCGATCGTAGGGGCGGCCTAGCCCCTCATACCCCCTCTTTGTCCCGTTCGGAACCCGTATCGACCTCACAGCGACCAGCCAGTCAACACATGACCCGACACCACCACTATCGACGCCAGCAGACGGGGGGAGGATCCCAATGAGCGAGCGCGCTGCACCGATCTCCTCGTCGAGCGACCCGGACGAACAGCCAACAGACCACACAAGCGACGCGGAGGCCGAGACACCGTCGGACGAGGCCGCCGGCATTCCGGAGGACGACCGGACGCCAGTCACGACAGGCGCTGAAGCGGTCATCCGCGCACTCGAGAACGCGGGCGTCGAGTACGCCTTCGGCGTGCAGGGCGGGGCGATCATGCCCGTCTACGACGCGATCTACGACTCCGAGATCTACCACGTGACGATGGCCCACGAGCAGGGGGCCTCGCACGCAGCAGACGCCTACGGAATCGTCGCCGGCGAGCCCGGCATCTGCCTGGCGACTTCGGGCCCGGGTGCGACCAATCTCGTTACCGGCATCGCGGACGCCGACATGGACTCGGACCCGATGCTGGCGCTGACGGGCCAGGTCCCGACGGAGATGGTGGGCAACGACGCCTTCCAGGAGACCGATACGACGGGCGTCACGATGCCGGTCACGAAGAACAATACGTTCGCTGCCGACCCGGACCGCGTCGGCACGGACGTCAGCGAGGCGTTCGCGCTCGCCCGCGACGGGCGGCCCGGACCGACGCTCGTCGACCTGCCGAAGGACGTTACCCTCTCGGAAACCGACAGCGAACCCGGCGAGCCGAAAGTCCCCGAGACCGTCGAGGTCCAAGAACGGGCCGATCCGGAGATCGTCGCGGCCGCGGCCGACCGCATCGAGAACTCCCAGAAACCCGCCATGCTGCTCGGCGGCGGCGTGATCAAAGCCGAAGCCAGCGACGCGTGGCGCGAGTTCGCGATCGAACACGAGATTCCGGTCATCACGACGATGCCCGGGCTGGGCTCGTTCCCCGAAGACCACGAGCTCTCGATGGAGATGGCCGGCATGCACGGCACCGGCTACGCCAACATGGCCGTCAGCCACTGTGACACGCTGATCGCGGTCGGAACGCGCTTCGACGACCGCCTGACCGGCGGCATCGAGACGTTCGCGCCCGACGCGGAGGTCATCCACGTCGACATCGATCCGGCAGAAATTTCGAAGAACATTCACGCCGATTACCCGCTGATCGGCGACGCCGGCGAGGTCGCAGCCCAGCTTTCCGACGCGGTCACGGAGTCCCCGACGGCCACGAAGTGGCGCGCCCAGTGCCAGCAGTGGAAATCGGACTACTCGATGGCCTACGAGACGCCCGACGACGAGCCCCTGAAACCGGAGTTCGTCGTCGAGGCCTTGGACGAGGCGACGAGCGATCGCGCGATCGTCACCACAGGCGTCGGCCAACACCAGATGTGGGCCTGCCAGTACTGGACCTACACCGAACCTCGGACGTGGGTTTCGAGCCACGGGCTGGGGACGATGGGGTATGGCTACCCGGCCGCCGTCGGCGCCCGGCTAGCCGCCGACGACGACCAGGAAGTGATCTGCATCGAGGGCGACGGCTCGTTCCTGATGACACTCCAGGAACTGGCGGTCGCTGTCCGAGAGAACCTGGATATCACCTGCGTCGTCCTCAACAATCAGTACGTCGGGATGGTTCGCCAGTGGCAGGACGCCTTCTTCGAGGGGCGACACTCCGCCTCGGAGTACAACTGGTGTCCCGAGTTCGACAAGCTGGCCGAGGCGTTCGGCGCCAAGGGCTTCCGGATCGACGACTACGACGAGGTCGCCGACACGATCCAGGAGGCACTCGCCTACGACGGGCCGTCGGTGATCGACGCCCACATCGATCCGCAGGCGAACGTCTACCCGATGGTGCCAAGCGGCGGCGACAACAACCAGTTCGCCCTCTCGGAGGATCAACTATGACTGTTGGACAAACGCCATCCACCCGCACACGAACCACACGGAGGTGGTTCGCATGACAGGAGGATTAGACGGACCAGCACCCGAAGAGCGTCCGGTTCCCCAGGGTCGACGAACACCGCAGGGTGTCCGAATCGATCCCGAGGTCGAGGCCCAGTACGAGTCTCGGCGCACGGTCATCTCGGTGCTCGTCGAGCACGAGCCCGGGGTGTTAGCGGAGGTCTCCGGCCTCTTCTCTCGACGCCAGTTCAACATCGAGAGCCTCACCGTCGGTCCCACGGAAGACGAGAGTCGCGCGCGAATCACGCTCGTCGTCGAGGAGACCGACCCCGGAATCGACCAGATCAAGCGCCAGCTCCGGAAGCTGGTGCCGGTCGAGACCGTCCGCGAACTGGAGTCAGACGCGATGCGACGGGAGCTCGCGCTGATCAAGGTCAACGCGACGCGGCCAGACCGGGTTGCCGCGATCGCAGACATGTACGGCGGCAAGAGCGTCGACGCGAGCCCGGAGACGGCGACGATCGAGCTCACCGGCTCGCGCCAGAAGATCGATGCGGCGATCGAATCGTTCGGGCAGTTCGGCATCCGCGAAATTTCGCGGACGGGCGTCACCGCGTTGGCCCGTGGCACGTCGGACACCGCTCGCGAGACCACGCCGGAAGAATCGACACAGACACAAGAGACCAACGCGGCGATGCAAACACACGCAGACGATGACTGAAGACTTCACCACCGAGATCTATTACGACAGCGACGTAGACGAATCGTATCTGGCAAACACCACGGTCGCGGTCTTAGGCTACGGCAGCCAGGGCCACGCCCACGCGCTGAACCTCCACGAGAGCGGCGTCGACGTGATCGTCGGCCTGCGCGAGAGCTCCGCGTCCTGGGACGCCGCCGAGGAGGACGGGCTCACGGTCGCGACGCCGGCAGAGGCGTGTTCGGAAGCCGAGGTCATCTCCGTGCTCGTCCCCGACACCGTCCAGCCGGCGGTCTACGAGAACGCGATCGAGCCGAACCTAGAAGACGGCGACACGCTCCAGTTCGCCCACGGCTTTAACATCCACTACAACCAGATTCAGCCGCCCGAACACGTCGACGTGACGATGATCGCGCCGAAGTCGCCGGGCCACCTCGTCCGCCGTAACTACGAGAACGGCGAGGGGACCCCGGGACTGCTCGCGGTCTACCAGGACGCGACCGGCGACGCCGAAGGACGCGCGCTGGCGTACGGAAAGGGAATCGGTTGTACTCGCGCGGGCGTCGTCAAGACGACGTTCAAAGAGGAGACCGAAACCGACCTCTTCGGCGAGCAGGCTGTCCTCTGTGGCGGCATCGCCGAGCTGATCAAGGTCGGCTACGAGACGCTGGTCGACGCCGGCTACAGCCCGGAGATGGCCTACTTCGAGTGCATGAACGAGATGAAGCTCATCGTCGACCTCATGTACGAAGGTGGACTCGGCGCGATGTGGGACTCGGTTTCTGACACCGCCGAGTACGGCGGGCTGACCCGTGGTGACGACATTATCGACGACCAGGTCCGAGCCAACATGGAAGAGACCCTCCGGCAGGTCCAGGAAGGCGAGTTCGCCACCGAGTGGATCGCCGAGAACCAGGCCAACCGGCCCGTCTACACGCAGCTGAACGAGGCCGAGAAGAACCACGAGATCGAGGACGTCGGCGAGCGTCTCCGCGCGCTGTTCGCCTGGGAGGGTGAGGAGACGGAGAGCGACGACGAGAAAACGCGCGTCCAGGCCGACTGATAACCGATGAGCGAGGGAACACTCTACGACAAGGTGTGGGATCGCCACACTGTGACGACGCTGCCGACCGGACAGGACCAGCTGTTCGTCGGCCTCCACCTCATCCACGAGGTAACGAGTCCGCAGGCGTTCGGGATGCTGCGAGAACGCGACCTCGAAGTCGCCTACCCAGAACTCACCCACGCGACGGTCGACCACATCGTGCCGACGGCGGACCAGTCCCGACCGTACAAGGAAGACGCCGCCGAGCGGATGATGTCTGAACTCGAAGAGAACGTCCGCGAGGCGGGGATCGAGTTCTCGGACCCCGACAGCGGCGACCAGGGGATCGTCCACGTCGTCGGCCCGGAGCAGGGACTCACCCAGCCCGGGAAGACGATCGTCTGTGGCGACTCCCACACCTCCACGCACGGCGCATTCGGCGCGCTCGCGTTCGGAATCGGTACCAGCCAGATCCGAGACGTGCTCGCGACGGGCACCATCGCGATGGAGAAACAGAAGGTCCGTAAGATCCAGGTCGACGGCGAACTCGGCGAGGGCGTCGAGGCCAAAGACATCATCCTGGAGATCATCCGCCGACTCGGCACCGAGGGCGGCGTCGGATACGTCTACGAGTACGCCGGCTCCGCGATCGAGAACCTCGGGATGGAGGGCCGGATGTCGATCTGTAACATGTCGATCGAGGGTGGCGCCCGCGCGGGCTACGTCAACCCCGACGAGACCACCTACGAGTGGCTCGAAGAGACCGACTACTTCCAGGAGAACCCCGAGAAGTTCGACGAGCTCAAACCCTACTGGGAGTCGATTCGCTCCGACGCCGACGCCGAGTACGACGACGTCGTCACGATCGACGCCGACGAGCTCGAGCCCGTCGTTACGTGGGGGACGACCCCCGGTCAGGGAGTCGGCATCACGGAGCCGATTCCGGCGCCCGAAGACCTGCCCGAGGACAAGCAGGAGACCGCCCGACGCGCCCAGGAGCACATGCGCGTCGAGCCCGGCGAGACGATGGACGGCTACGAGATCGACGTCGCCTTCCTCGGCTCCTGTACGAACGCCCGCCTGCCCGACCTACGCCGCGCGGCGAAGATCGTCGAGGGGCAGCAGGTCCACGAGGACGTCCGCGCGATGGTCGTCCCCGGCAGCCAGCGCGTCCAAGCCACTGCCGAGAAAGAGGGGCTCAAAGACACCTTCGAGGAGGCCGGCTTCGAGTGGCGAAACGCCGGCTGTTCGATGTGTCTGGGCATGAACGAAGACCAACTCGAGGGCGACGAGGCCTGTGCCTCCTCCTCGAACCGGAACTTCATCGGCCGCCAGGGATCGAAAGACGGGCGCACCGTCCTGATGAACCCACGGATGGTCGCCGCGGCGGCGATCTCCGGAGAGGTCACTGACGTGCGCGACCTCAAGGAGGTGAGTCTGGTATGAGCCGCGAGGATGAGCGAAGCGAATCCTCGGAACGAGGGAGCGGTGGAACCGCGACCGAGGAGATTCCGTCGGTCGAGTCCGTCTCCGGAACGGGCATCCCGATCCGGGGCAACGACATCGACACCGACCAGATCATCCCGGCCCGCTTCATGAAGGTCGTCACCTTCGACGGACTGGGCGAGTTCGCGTTCTTCGACGTCCGCTTTGACGACGAGGACAACCAGAAAGACCACCCCATGAACGAGGATCGGTTTCAGGACTCCTCGGTGATGGTCGTCAACAGCAACTTCGGCTGTGGCTCCTCGCGCGAGCACGCTCCCCAGGCCCTGATGCGTTGGGGTATCGACGCGATCATCGGCGAGAGCTTCGCCGAGATTTTCGCGGGGAACTGTCTGGCGCTCGGTATCCCGACCGTGACGGCCGACAGCGAGACGATCCAGGAACTGCAGACGTGGGTCGAGGACAACCCCGACGCGGAACTCGACATCGACGTCGACGCCGAGACCGTCACGTATGGTGACGAGACGATCGACGTCACCGTCGACGAGGCCCAGCGCAAGGCCTTAGTCGAGGGTGTCTGGGACACGACCGCGCTGATGAAAGCCAACGCGGGCGAGGTCCAGAAGAAGGCAGCGGAGCTTCCCTACGTCGAGGACGCGACGGTTCCGGACGCAGAATAGCGAGCCAACCGGGAATTTTGCGGCGATCAGTCCCGATTTGCGGGGGAACAGATATATTGTGGTTGCCGGCCGTAGCTACGTGTATGCCGGAACACTGCCCCCACTGTGGCGAACTCGTCAACGCGGTCCGAAAGAACCCAGACGACGGACGCCCCTACGAAGTGTGGCAATGTGCGGACTGTGATGAGGAGTGGCGCCACCCCGAGGAGACAGTGTTGAACCGCGACCTGGACTTCAGCGCGAATAAGAACCAGGTGTCACGGCGGGATGCAGACACCGACCAGACCTGGTAAGCGCGTCGAATGCGATCACGACGTCGGCCGACTCCGGCGCCAGAACGGAAAGAGCAGGGCCGAAGCCCCGAGTAAGACAAGGTTTTTAACGATTTGAACCAAGCAGCAGGTATGAGAACCGGAGTGTGGCTGGTGGGGGCACGAGGCAACGTCGCGACCGTCTCGATGGTGGGCGCGCGAGCGATCGCTCGCGGCGTTACCGATACGACCGGAATGGTTACCGCCCGGGAGCCGATGGCGTCGCTCGACCTGCCGGCAGTCGACGACCTCGTCTTCGGCGGCCACGACATTAGAACGCAGAGCATCGAACAGACCGCAGAGGAGGCGAACGAGGGCGGCGGGGTCCCGAACCGGGCGACGCTCGAGGCGGTCCGCGAGGACCTCCGAGAGATCGACGAGCGCGTCAACATCGGGACGGCCCAGCGCTGCGGGCAGGTCGTCGAGGAGATTTCGGATGAGACGACCGACGAAGAAACCGTCGAGTCGATCGTGGCCCAGATCCGGGAGGACTACGCCGACTTCGCCGAGCAGGAAGACCTCGACCGCGTCATCGTCGTCAACGTCGCCTCGACGGAGCCGCCGATCGCCGACGCCGCAAAGTACGACACACTCGACGCCTTCGAGACGGCGATCGAGGAAGACGACCGGGAACTGCCCGCGAGCACGCTTTACGCCTACGCTGCGCTCGTCGACGGCCATCCGTTCATCAACTTCACGCCGAGTACCGGGACCGCGCTGGGCGGCCTGGAGGAACTCGCCGAGACGAACAACGTCCCCCACATGGGTCGAGACGGCAAGACCGGCGAGACGCTCGTGAAGTCGGCGCTCGCGCCGATGTTCGCCGGCCGAAACCTGCAGGTACTCTCCTGGGAGGGGCACAACATTCTCGGCAACCAGGACGGACTCGTCTTGGAAGACGACGCGAACAAGGCGGGCAAGATCGAGAGCAAGGGAAGCCTCTTAGAGGAGATACTGGGCTACGAGACCCACAACGCGGTGCGGATCGACTACACGCCCTCGCTTGGCGACTGGAAGACCGCCTGGGATCACATCCACTTCCAGGGATTTCTCGACACCAAGATGAAGATGCAGTTTACCTGGGAGGGCTCCGACTCCGCGCTTGCCGCCCCCCTCGTCTTAGATCTGGTCCGTCTCGTGGCGTTCGCCGACGAGCACGGCGAGGGCGGGAGTCAGCCACAGCTCGCTTCCTTCTTCAAATCACCTCAGGGAGTCGACGACCACGACCTCTCCCGCCAGTTCCAGCGGTTGTACGATTACGCCGACCACCACCTCGATCGATAATCGCCAGTTCGCGGGTACGATCGTCGAGACAGTCGGCAATGGACTGTGGTATCGCGATTTCAGGGTAGGAAATCGAGTGAACAACCAGTGGCAACTACGACTCGAGACCGTCGACCGTGTACCACCCTACAGCCCACATAATTCCCGTTCGAGCGTGCTCGACGAACGATTCTTCCTTCCAGCTCTCGTGGGTGTGTCCGCTCGTGGGACAATGACGCGCGCGAGAGAGACACACACCTCGAGCGGTTCGAATTGTGGTCGAAACCGCCTGCAGAACGGCATCGATGGGGGCTCGATCGGTCAGCCAATGATTACTCGGCCAGAGAGTAGAGACGCAAACGGTGGGGAGACCGTGAGCGATACTCCCTCGGCGGAGCAAAGTTGTTCATCCGTGAGAAACCATGCCGTAATTGAGTGCAGGAGGTGCCAAATGGGGACGACAGATAGCATACCGAGTCAGAAGGCTGTCGTATTTTCAGTAGAAAAGTGTGCCGATCTGCTCGAAACAGGCACAGCTAGAAAGACGATAATTTCGGGGTAACACGACGTAACTATCCGATTGAGCGTCTGCAGATACCATTGGATATGAATAATTTTTTATGGTGGGAGTGGCATCTGGGTTAGTGTAATGTCCCGCAGGACAGACGCACGCAACGGTTCCGCAGATTCGAACAGTACGACCACGTCGGTCGATCGACGTACCGTCCTCCGCACGGGGGCAGCAAGTGCAGCAGCCATCAGTGGGATGGCGCTGGCCGGCTGTATCGGTGGCGGCGGCGATGGCGACCAGGTCGCGATCATCTCGAGCCCAGCAGGCTTCGGTGACCAGGCGTTCAACGACAACGCTCGCAGCGGACTCGAAGAGGCAGCTGACGACTTCGGTTTCGAACTCAACGACGTCGAGGCGACGGACGAGACGGAGTACGAGTCCCAGCAGGCAGACCTCGCCGAGACGGAAGACTATGACCTCATCGTGATGGTCGGCGAGCAGCACCTCGACCCCCTCGAGACCAACGCCGACGAGTACCCAGATCAGTACTGGATGCTGATCAACAACCACGTCGAGGGCGCCGACAACGTCTCGGGATGGATCGAGATGAACAACGAGATGTCGTTCCTCGCCGGCGTCGCAGCGGCAACGCTCACCCACGAGGATATCTCGGAGAACGACAGCGAGACCGACCCTGACGAGAGCATCGTCGGCTTCGCTGGCGGTGAGGACATCCCGCTGATCAACGCGTTCGAGGAGTCCTACAAGGAAGGTGTCGAGTGGGTCGACAGCGACATCGAAGTGCTCGACGGCTACGGTGGCAGCTTCTCCGACCCTGACGGCGTCAACAACGTCGCAGAGTCACAGTTCGACGAGGGCGCAGACATCGTCTGGCACGCCGCCGCCGCAGCCGGCGCCGGCGCGTTCAGCGCTGCCCAAGACAACGGCCGCTTCGCACTGGGCGTCGACGACGACCAGTCGGTCTCGAGCGAGGAGTACTCCGACGTCATCCTCGGCTCGGCGATCAAAGCACTCAACCAGGCAACCTACGACGTTGCCGAAGCCGTCTACGAGGACGACTGGGACTCGATGTCGGGCGAGCAGAATCTGAGTCTCGAGAACGAGGGTATCGACTTCATCACCGGCCAGGACTTCGAGGACGTCGATCTCGGAGATCTCGACGACAACATTCAGCAGGCGAAAGACGAGTTCGCGGAAGGCGAAATCGAACTCAGCTGCGGACCGACCAGCTGCTAACCGACTCCGTCCTCTTTCAGATCGTATTTATGGGAGCATTTCAAAGGGAGCATCATGGCTACGAGTAACGAACCGCCCGCGGTCGAACTCGAAGGAATCACGAAGACCTTCGGAGACGTCGTGGCGAACAACGAGGTCGATCTCACCCTTGAGAAGGGGTCGATCCACGCGCTCCTCGGCGAGAACGGTTCCGGGAAGACGACGCTGATGAGCGTCCTCTACGGGCTGTACGACCAGGACTCGGGATCGATTTCCGTCAACGGAGAGCCCCTGACAGTTGACTCTCCGCGTGACGCGATGGATGCCGGGATCGGGATGATCCACCAGCACTTCCAGCTGGTCAAACCGATGACCGTGCTTCAGAACATCGTTCTGGGGAACGAGCCAACGGAAGGCGGATTCGTCGACGAGGCAGATGCCGCAGCTGACATCGAAGAGATCTGTTCTCGCTACGGATTCAACGCCGACGAGTACCTCCACACGCCGGTCGAGGAACTCGACCTCGGCACGCGCCAGCGTGTCGAAATTATCAAAAGTCTCTACCGCGGCGCCGAGATCCTGATTCTCGACGAACCGACAGCGGTCCTCACGCCCCAGGAGGTCGATGGGCTGATGGAGGTTATGAACGACCTCAGAGACGACGGGCGGTCGCTCATCTTCATCTCTCACAAGCTAGACGAGGCACTCGAGATGGCCGACGACATCACCGTCTTGCGCGACGGAAACGACGTGGGAACCGTCAAGGCCAGCGAAAGCGACGAGAACGAACTGGCGAAGATGATGGTCGGACGCGAAGTGCTGTTCGACCGACTCGAACGAGAGACAACGAGTGGGTCGCCGGTTCTCGAGGTCGACGACCTCTACATGCGCGACGACCGCGACCTGGAGAAGGTTCGCGACGTCGACCTGACAGTTCGCGAGGGCGAAATCCTCGGTATTGCCGGCGTCCAGGGGAACGGACAGACCGAACTCGTCGAAGCGATCACCGGCCTTCGTTCGGTCGAATCGGGTACGGTCCAGTACCACGGCGAGGACATCACCGAGATGAGCCGGCGGGATCGGATCGAAGAAGGAATCGCGTACATCCCGGAAGACCGACACACGGAAGGGCTCGTTCTCGAGTACGATCTGGTAAAGAACGCGCTGCTGGGGAACCAGACGATCGAGCCCTACGCCAATGGCTCGTGGCTCGACTGGGATGCGGTACAGGAGCACGCAGAGGAAATCATCGAGGAGTTTGACGTCCAGCCGCCGAACGCGGCGGCACAGTCCTCGTCGCTGTCCGGCGGGAACCAGCAGAAGTTCATCGTCGGCCGCGAGATCGGACACGATCCAGACGTGATGGTCGCCTCTCACCCGACCCGAGGCGTAGACATTGGATCGATCGAGTTCATTCACAACCGTCTTATCGAACTCCGCGATGCGGGACTCGGGATCATCATGGTCTCCTCGAAGCTCGAGGAGATCCAGAAGCTCTCGGACCGCGTCGCCGTGATGTACGAGGGTGAATTCGTCGACGTGGTCGACCCAGAAGCGGTAACCGAGCGCGATCTCGGTCTGCTGATGGCCGGCCACCAGCTCGAGGAGACAGACACGGCCGAAAGCGAAGAGGGGGTGCAGGCATGAGCGGCGAAGAACGGTCGATGCTCGACCGTGCGGCAGACGTCATGCTCAACGCGTCGGTCATCGAGCGGCTGCTCATCGCGACCGCGTCGACGGGGCTTGCCCTGCTCATTGGCTTGATTATCGTCGCGGTAGCGGGCTACGATCCGCTTCAGTTCCTGAACAATCTAATCGTCGGCGCGTTCGGCGACATGCGGTCGATCTCACAGACGCTGCGATTTACCACCTTGTTCATACTGGCCGGCGTCGCCGTCGCGGTGGCGTTCCGGGCCGGTGTGTTCAACATCGGTGTCCAGGGCCAACTGATCATGGGCGGCATCGCGTGCGTCCTGTCGATCCTCTGGCTCGCGCCGTTCCTGCCGAACGGGCAGGTCGGCGGCGTCGTGCTGATGCTGATCGGAACCATCGCGGCGATCGTCGCCGGTGGACTCTACGGCGCCCTGCCCGGTGCGATGAAAGCCTACGCAGGCGCGAACGAGATCATCACGACGATTATGCTGAATTTCATCGCCATCGGGGTCGTTGGATGGGCGGTCAGCGGACCGCTTCGCCCGGAGGGAACCGGCGCAGTGCGAACCGAGCGGCTTCCCGACAACGTCGGGTTCCCGACGATCGTCTCGGCGGACTCGTCGTTCTCGGTCATCGGGCTCGCAATCGCGCTCGGGACTGTGATCCTGATCTACGTGTTGATGACCCGAACCAGCTTCGGTTACGATATGGTGACGAGCGGCTACCAGCGCAGCGCAGCGAGCTATTCGGGCGTCGACGCCAAACAGACGATCGTCGCGACCATGACGCTGTCTGGAATGATCGCCGGCCTCGCAGGCGCGGTCTTCGCAATAATGGTCCAGGGATACTACGTCGATCCGGCGGGCATTCACACCTACGGGTTCGACGCGATCGCGATCAGTCTCCTGGCGGCGAACAACCCGATCGGCGTCGTCCCCGCCGCACTGCTGTTCGGCGGGCTAAACGGTGCGACGTCGACGATTCAGATCGCCAGCGACGTTCCCGTACAGCTGATCGAAGGGATTGTCGGTCTCGTCGTGCTGTTCGTCGCAGCCCCGGAGCTGTTCCGAATGATTGCAGAGCGAACGGGTCTCGGAGGTGAGAAACGATGAGTGTCGCGACCTACACTGCAAAGCGAAGCGTTCAGATCGGTGGGCTCGCGATCGTCATCGCACTTGGTAGCATGGCGGTTCTCACCGCGATGGGATATCCGCTGCTGACGACCGGTTTTGTCGGTCGATCCTTCCAGGCGGCGACGCCGATCGCAATCGCTGCAATCGGCGGCCTGTACGCCGAAAAGAGCGGTGTGTTCAACATCGGTCTCGACGGGTTCATGATCATCGGTGCGATCATGGCCGCAGTGGTTATGTACACCCTCGGCGGAACGGGTGCCAGCCAGGGACAGCTCCTCGCGGCGGTTCTCGGCGCTGTCGTGGTCGCGACGGTACTGGCCGTCCTCTTCGCTGTGATCCTGATCCGCTACCAGGCGGACCAGATCGTGGCGGGACTCGGTGTCTGGTTCATCGGACTCGGGTTCGCACCCTTCCTCTCGTCGGTGATTTGGGGCAGTGTGAACCGAACGGGAATGACGTCGATCAGCAACCCGGTTCCCGGAGTGAGCTTCTCGCCGTTCGTGATCCTCGGGATCATCGCCGTCGTGGCAGCCTGGTTCTTCCTCTACCGAACCCGGTATGGGTACTGGATCCAGGCGGCCGGTGAGAACCCCGAAGCGCTCGATACGGCGGGAATCGACGTCAACCGCGTCCGGTACGCGACCGTGATCTTCTCGGGCGCGATGGCCGGGCTCGGTGGGGCAATTGTGCTGGCCCACGCGGGTAGCTGGGTCGGAACTGGAGAAACAATGGTCGACGGTCGCGGTTGGATCGCGATCGTCTCGTACCTGTTCGGAAACTACAACCCGCTCGGAGCAGGGGCCGCGGCGCTCCTGTTCGGTGCGCTGGACATGCTGAACGTCCAGTTCCAGGCCGCGAACTTCGACGACTTCATTTCGAGTCGGCTGGTCAATCTGCTCCCGTATGTCGGCGTCCTCGTCGTGCTTACGGCTGCTGGGACGACCCGAATGCCGTCGGCAGTCGGGGAACCCTACGAGAGCGAAGACTAACCGAATCGGATTTTTGTTATTTTCAATCGCGACCAGTGAGCCGACGGCTCGTCGTGGGGAACGGAGTGCTGTAGGAGAAGAGCGGTTACGTTACGCGAAAGGAACTGCTGTCGGACTCCTCGTCGTCCTCGGGTTCGTCGTAGCGCTTTCGGCCCGTGATCGTCACGGTCGCCTCCAGATCGTCTGTATCCGCCCAAGGGCTGTCGTAGGCGGTGAGTTCGACGTCAGTGACGTCCCATCCGTCCGCTTCGAGCAGTTCGACGAGTCGGCGCTGGTCTGCGAGCATGTCCTCGTCCATACAAGATCGTCACGCCACGCGCACCGGTATGTCTTGTGCCCACCCGAAGAGAAACCACAATCAGTTACGAATCGTCGAGAGAGGCCCGCGTCTTTAAGCAGATTCGTCTACAAGAGAGGGTATGCTCACCGATGAGTTCGGGCGCGAGGTGACGGGGATCCGCGTCTCGCTCACCGACCGGTGTAACTTCGACTGTGTCTACTGTCACAACGAGGGGTTAGGTGACACGCGGGGGCCACTGGAACCCCAGGACGACGAGATGGAGACTGACGAGGTCGTTCGAGTGCTCGAGGTCGCAGCTGAAGAAGACGTCGAGGCAGTCAAGTTTACCGGCGGCGAGCCGATGTTGCGAGACGATCTCGCGGAGATCATCGCCCGGACGCCGGACTCGATGGACGTCTCGATGACGACAAACGGAACATTCCTCCCTGGACGGGCACAGGAACTCGTCGACGCCGGACTAGAGCGGGTAAACGTCTCACAGGACGCACTCGATCCGCAGGATTTTGCCGCGATAACCCAAAGCGGAGCCTACGATCGGGTGCTCGAAGGCGTCGACGCGGCCCTCGAAGCCGGACTCGATCCCGTGAAGCTGAACATGGTCGTCTTCGAGCACACGGCTGGGTACGTCCCCGAGATGGTCGACCACGTCGCCGAGAATCCGGGGCTCCAGTTGCAGCTGATCGAGTACATGCCGGAGCTGACCGGCCGTCCGGAGTGGAACATCGAGATCGAGCGCGTCCACGACTGGCTGGCCGAGCAGGCTACCGAGATAGAACACCGGGAGATGCACGATCGAAAGCGATACTGGATCGGCGGGAGTGCCGACTCGTCGGATCGGTCCGGCGGCATGGTCGAGATCGTCGACCCCGTCGAGAACCCGACGTTCTGTGCGAACTGCCATCGCGTACGGGTTACCCACGACGGGTATCTCAAGGGCTGTCTGAACCGCAACGACGACCTCAAACCGATGGGCCAGATGACGAAATCGGAGATTCGGACGGCATTTCGCGAGGTCGTCGCGAATCGCGTCCCGTTCTACGGGGAGTACATGGTTCAAAACGCCGACGGAGAGTGGGAGGTAAACGAAGCGTATCTCGAGGAGGAGCCGTCGCGGATGAATTCGACAGCCGACGACTGAGAGGTCAGCTCGATGCGGACGCGGCTGGCAGCGAGAGCGTAACGATCGATCCTCTGGGCTCGTTTTCCGCGAACGTTAGCGACGCCGATGAGAGCGAGGCGGTCCAGCGAACCAGCCAGAGCCCCAGTCCGCTGCCGTGATCGAGCTGGGTCTCCACCCGGGTGGCAGTAGCGGTCCGCTCCGCGTGGGGGACGCCGGGGCCATTGTCCGCGACGTGGATGTGAACGCGGTCGTCCGTCGCTTCGAGACTGAGAGTGACCCGTGGCTCCCGATCGTTGTGTACCACCGCGTTCTCGACGAGTTCGGCCAGTGCCTGCTCGAAGAGCTCGATATCTGCGACGCGCACATCCGGAAGCGAGTCGGCTCCCGATTCCCCGGGGAACTCGATCACTGCGTTAGGAAACCGTTCGCGTGCGTCAGCCACGACCGTTGTGACGACGACAACCGGCGAGACGGTGTCGACCTCGGCGGTCGAGTTGATCGTTCGCTCGACGCGGCGGGCCTTGTCTGCGAACTCGACGACGCGATCAATGCGCTCTCTGGCACGCGCAACGTGCTCGTCGGCTCGTGCTGGCTGGTCGTCGAGCAGATCGAGGTGGCCAGCGGCAACGTTCATTTCGTTTCGGATATTGTGTCGCAGAATCCGATTGAGGACGCTGATACGCTGTTCGCGCTCGACGGTTTCGGTGATATCGTTGAGGTACACGATGCGGCCGACCGTCCGGTTTCGGTCGTCTGTCAGGGGGGTTGTCCGGGTCCGAAACTGTCGCTGGTCGCCGTCGATTTTCGCGGAGAGCTGGTCGTTGTCGGGTGCAACCACGTCGGGAAAGACGTCGGCTGCGGGCTGGTTCAACTCGAGGCCGCCGAGGACGGCGGTGGCAGTTTGGTTGTAGTCTCTGATCTGCCCGTCCGGTCCGACGACGACGACGCCGTCGTCGAGTTCGTCGACCAGCAGATTCCGGGCAACCGGCCGAATCTCTAACATCTCAAAGTGAAAGAGCGCCAGCGCGAACGCGAGTCCGGAGATCGCGAACGCGGTCGTCGTCAGATCGACGGTAAGAAACGGGACGAGATTGAGGTTGATGCCGGCGTTTACCGTGAGCGGAACGAGTCCGCCAAAAAAGATCAGCGTCGCCTGTTTCCGATAGAGCATGCCCGAGCGGACGACGACGGTAGCCAGCACGGCCAAACTGAGGGTGATGAGGAGATACGAGTAGCCGAGGTGAACCCAAAACCATGGTCCGAACTCCGGGGTGAAAACGGCGGCGTCGCCGACGGTAGTGACCTCGTGAGCGGTCCAGAACAGCCCGTGGGCCGGGTTCGTCCACACGATCGCAAGCGTCGTGAGGGGAACGATCGCGAGCGCGGCGTAGATCCGGCGAGTGAGCCAGTGGTTGTAGCCGGCAAACGTAAGCGCGAGGACGAAGTACGCGGTCGGTAGCAAGACGATTCCCAGATACTGTACCTGCTGCCAGAAGACGACGTGGTCGACAGTCGAGTAACCGATCCCGATCCCGTGAGGGATCGCCCACAGTACGGCGGCGAGCATCGAGACCGCAAGCGGCCAGGCCATCGGATCGGGCCGGTGGCGCAACGCCTCGACTGCGACAAGCATCGCGACGAGTGCGCCACCGAAGATGAGCATCGAGATCGGAGAGAACGTCCAACTCATCTCGTCGCTCACTTCACAAACGGAGATTATAAAACAGGGAGATTGTCAGGTCAGACTGGTGAACGGCGACCGTCCCCAGACGGGCTTTCGTTGCCCTTAAGTACCCCACACTGGTAGCAATCAGTGCGATACGTGTAGGGGACCGATCCCCGAGTCCAGATGGGCGACGATAGAGTACACGCGGTGTCGTGGTAGCCAAGCGGCCCAAGGCGCATGGTTGCTAACCATGTGGCGTCAAGCCTCCGGGGTTCAAATCCCCGCCACGACGTCGGACAATCACAGCGTGCGTGGACAGCCAGTACACGCGCACATCAGATCGAATACACACACATGAGCGAGGAAGAACCTCAGGAACAGGAGGACGACGATCTTCAGTACTTCGTCCGCATCGGTCAGACCGACCTCGACGGCACCAAGTCCGTCGAGCGGTCGCTGTCCGAGCTGAACGGGGTCGGTCGACGGACCGCCCGGATCATCGCGGAGGAAGCGGGCGTAGATCGGACGGCGACGTTCGGTGCGCTCGACGAAGACGTCATCGACGAGGTCGTCAGCCACGTCGAAGCGTACGCCGACGAAGTGCCCGAGTGGCTCACCAACCGCCAGCGGGACTTCTACACCGGCGAGACGACCCACGAGATCGGTAACGACCTCCAGTTGACCCGACAGCACGACATCAACCGGATGAAGATGATCGACTCCTACAAGGGCGCCCGTCACAAGCGCGGCCAGAAGGTCCGCGGACAGCGCACCAAGTCCACCGGCCGAACGGAGGGCACCATCGGAGTCAACGTCGAAGAGATCCGCGAAGAGGAAGCAGCCGAAGCGGCGGAGGATGACGAATAATGGCACTCGGAAGTAACACCAAACAGTACGAGACGCCGAATCATCCCTACCAGGGCGAGCGAATCGCCAGCGAGCACTCGCTGCTCGACCGCTACGGCTTAAAGAACAAAGAAGAGCTCTGGCGTGCCCAGTCCCAGCTTCGCTCCTACCGGCGCGAGGCCCGTGACCTGCTCGCCCAGCCCCAGGACGAGGACACCGTCGTCCGCCGACGCGAGGAGTTCCTCGGTCGGCTCAAGCGCGTCGGGTACTTGGACGAGGGCGACGAGCTCGGCGACGTCCTCGCACTCGAGATCGAAGACGTCCTCGAACGGCGACTGCAGACGGTCGCCTACCGCAAGGGACTCGCGAACACGCCCCAGCAGGCCCGACAGTTCATCACCCACGGCCACGTGATCGTCGGCGAGAGTCGCCACCGTATCCCGTCGTACGTCGTCGACATCGACGAGGAGGATCTCGTGGCGTTCGAGGAGAACAGTCCGCTTGCGGACGAGCTCCACCCAGCACGAGCGGAGGAACAATAACATGAGTCAGGACGACGAGAAGTGGGGAATCGCCCACGTGCACGCATCGTTCAACAACACCATCATGACCGTCACGGACCTCACGGGTGCCGAAACGATCGTGAAGTCCTCCGGCGGGACCGCGGTCAAGCAAAACCGCGACGAGGCATCGCCGTACGCGGCCATGCAGATGGCCGAGTCGGTCGCCGACGAGATCAAAGCCGCCGGCATCACGGGTCTTCACGTCCACGTTCGCGGCCCGGGCGGCAACCTCCAGAAGTCCCCCGGTCCTGGCGCACAGGCGACGATCCGCGCACTCGCCCGCGCCGGTATCGAGATCGGGCGCATCGAGGACGTCACGCCGATCCCACACGACGGATCGCGCGCACCGAAAGGTAAGGGCGGCTACTAGCATGACCGCAGAGTACGACGTCGAGTTCGTCGAACGCGGGGATCGGGAGGCACGGTTCCTGGTCCGCGGGGTCACACCCGCGTTCGCCAACGGCATCCGTCGCGCGATGGTCGCCGACGTGCCGACGATGGCGATCGACACCGTTCGGTTCGTCGAAAACTCGTCGGTGATGTTCGACGAGCAACTCGCCTTACGGCTCGGGCTGGTTCCGCTGACGACGCCGCCGGAAGGCGAGTTCGTCGAGGACGACGTCGTCACGCTCTCGATCGACGTGTCCGGTCCGGGAACCGCGTATTCGGGCGATCTCGTCTCGAGTGACGAGTTGGTCCAGCCCGCAGACGAGAACGTCCCGATCATCAATCTCAAGGACGGACAGCGTCTCGAGGCCGAGGCCGACGCCGTACTGGACCGCGGGAAAGATCACGCCAAACATCAGGGCGGCGTGGCCGTCGGCTACCGACATCTCCAGCGAGTGACCGTCGACGGCGATCTCCCCGAGTTCGAAGACGAGGAGTCCCGCATCGTTCGCGGCGTGATCGAGGACGAGGACGGCGAGCTGGTACCGACCAGTGAGTTCGACCACGACCTCACGGAGCGATACCCCGGGAAGAATGTGCAGGTCGAAGACGTCCCAAACGCCTTCGTCTTCCACGTCGAGACCGACGGCTCGTTCACCGTCTCTGAACTGGTCACGCGAGCCGCCGACTCGATCGAGCGCCGCGCGACCGAACTCGAGGACGCAGTACAGCTATAACGACCGATGACCCGTCACCCGACTCCCACGACGATGGCCGCCGACGCCGGATCCCACGAGATCGGCGTGCCGACGCCGCCCACAACTGGGCGAATCGAAAGGGGTTTTACGGGGCGACGGGTAGGGAGAAGTGCGAGCAGGGATAGCCAAGTCAGGCCAACGGCGCAGCGTTCAGGGCGCTGTCTCGTAGGAGTCCGCAGGTTCAAATCCTGCTCCCTGCATCACTTCTCCAACCGTGGATTCGTCTCACAGACGAGCCACACCGCAGTATATCGAGGACACAATGAGTAGTAAAACCAATCCGAGGCTCAACGATCTCATCGCCGAGTTGAAGTCCACGTCCCGACAGCGGGGCGCGGACGTCTGGCATGATATCGCGGATCGGCTCGAGAAGCCCCGTTCCAGCCACGCAGAGGTGAATCTGGGGCGGATCGAACGATACGCACGCGAGGAAGAGACCGTCGTCGTTCCCGGCAAGGTGCTGGGTTCCGGCGCGCTACAGAAAAACGTCACCGTCGCCGCCGTCGACTTCTCGTCGTCGGCAGAGACGAAGATCGAACAGGTCGGTGAGTCGGTACCGCTCGAGCAGCTGCTCGAGGACAACCCCGACGGATCCGGCGTCCGGGTGATTGCATGAGTTACGCAGAGTTCGACGCAGACGTCGTCGTCGACGCCCGCGACTGTATCCTGGGACGCGTCGCCAGCGAGGTCGCCCAGCGCGCCCTGGCAGGCGAGCGCGTCGCCATCGTCAACGCCGAAGACGCCGTCATTACCGGCGACAAGGAGGATATCTTCGAAACGTACCGAACGCGTCTCCAGCTCGGCTCCGATCGCGGCCCGGTCTACCCGAAGCGACCGGACACGATCTTCAAGCGTGCCGTCCGTGGCATGCTGCCGTACAAGAAGACCCGCGGCCGCGAGGCGCTCTCTGGCGTCCGCGTCTACGTCGGCAACCCCTACGAGGGTGACGACGAGCGCGAGGCCGAGGTCCTGCCGGATACCTCCCTGGATCGACTCTCGAACATTCGCTTCGTGCACTTACACGAGGTCTCCGAACAGTTAGGTGCTAACGTTACATGGTAACGAACACAAGTGGCAAGAAGAAGACCGCCGTCGCCCGCGCGACCGTCAGCGAGGGTGAAGGCCGCGTCCGAATCAACTCCCAGCCGGTCGAGCTGGTCGAGCCCGAAATGTCGCGGCTCAAGATGCTCGAACCGTTCCGCATCGCCGGCGAGGAGCTTCGCGGCGAGATGGACATCGACGTCAGCGTCGAGGGTGGCGGCATCAGCGGACAGGCAGACGCCGTCCGTACGGCAATCGCCCGCGGCATCGTCCAGCACACCAACGACGCCGAACTCCGCGACGCCTACCTGGAGTTCGACCGCTCGCTGCTGGTCAACGACGTCCGCCAGTCCGAACCCAAAAAGTGGGGCGGCCCCGGCGCACGGGCCCGCTACCAGAAGTCCTACCGCTGAGGTGAACAACGTATGATGGTACCGGTCCGGTGTTTCACGTGCGGTAACGTCGTCGGCGAGCACTGGGAAGCGTTCGACGAGCGAGCCAACCAGGGCGAGGAAGACCCTCAGGAGGTCTTAGACGAGCTCGGCGTCGACCGTTACTGCTGCCGACGGATGCTCGTGAGCCACACCGACCTCGTTGACGTCGTCTCACCCTACCAGTAATGCAACAAGAACACCACAACCGATACGAGAAGGCCCGGATCCTCGGCGCACGAGCGCTGCAGGTCTCCTACGGAGCGCCGGTCCTGATCGAAACGGACCAGACGGAACCGATCCTGGTGGCCGCCGAGGAGTACGATGCCGGCGCGCTGCCGTTTACCGTCAAGCGAGGGAACACGTAAATGACGCTCATCACCGACGTTCGACTGCGCCGCATCGTCGACTCGCGGGGGAACCCGACGGTCGAAGCCGACGTCGTCACCGAAAGCGGTGGCTTCGGTCGGGCAGCGGCGCCATCCGGCGCCAGCACCGGCGAGTACGAAGCGATCGAACGCCCAGCAGAAGAGGCGATTGCCGCCGCACGCGAACACGCCGTCCCCCGACTCGTCGGGGAGGCCTACGCGGGCAACCAGCGCGAAGTCGACGGAATCCTTCGGGCGGCCGACGGCACCGACGACTTCTCGCAGATCGGCGCCAACAGCGCCGTCGCGATCTCGATGGCCGCTGCGAAGGCGGGCGCCGACGTGCTGGGTGCGCCGCTGTTCCAGCACTTGGGCGGCACCTTCCGCGGACAGAACTTCCCGATCCCACTCGGGAACGTCGTCGGCGGCGGCGAACACGCCGCAGACGCGACCGACATTCAGGAGTTCCTCTCCGCACCAGTCGGCGCACCGAGCGTCGAGGACGCCGTCTTCGCGAACGCCGCGGTCCACGACCGCGTCGCCGATCTGCTCGCAGAGCGCGACGTCGCCTGCGGCAAGGGCGACGAGGGCGCGTGGGCGCCGTCGATCGACGACGACGAGGCGTTCGAGATCGTCGACGAGGCGGTCTCACAGGTTGCCGACGAGGTCGGCTTCGAGATCCGATTCGGCCTCGACGTCGCGGCCGCAGAGATGTACGACGCCGAAGCGGGCGTCTACGAGTACAGCGACACGACCTGTAACGCAGACGAGCAGATCGAGTACATCGCGAGTCTGATTGACGAGTACGATCTCGCCTACGTCGAGGACCCCCTAGACGAGAACGACTACGACGGGTTCGCAGAGCTGACCGACAGAGTGAGCGGTGACACGCTCATCTGTGGGGACGACCTGTTCGTCACCAACACCGACCGACTCGCCGACGGCATCGAGCGCGGCGCGGCCAACAGTATCCTGATCAAACCAAACCAGATCGGGACGCTGACGGACGCCTTCGACGCGATCGAGCTCGCCGGCGAGAACGGCTACGACTCGGTCGTCTCCCACCGCTCGGGCGAGACCGAGGACGCGACCATCGCACACCTCGCCGTGGCGACCGACGCACCGTTTATCAAGACCGGCGCAGTCGGCGGCGAGCGAACCGCCAAGTTGAACGAACTCATCAGAATCGCAGACGATGCCACATGACTGACAACGACGCACAACAGGAAGGGCTCGACGCCGCCGAGGCGGAGATCGACGAGGAGCCGGCCGAGGGGGCCGGTCCCGCCGCCGATCCCGCCGAGGACGTCGAGCCGGTAGCCGACGAACAGGACGACGAGACCGACGCGGGCCCGACTCTCGACGACGACGTAATGTCCGACGAGGAAGCGGACCTGCTGATCCCCGTCGAGGACTACCTCGGCGCGGGGGTCCACATCGGGACCCAGCAAAAGACCAAGGACATGGAGCGGTTCATCCACCGCGTCCGAACCGACGGGCTCTACGTCCTTGACGTCTCGAAGACCGACGGCCGCATCCGCACGGCCGCGGACTTCCTCGCGAACTACGCGCCCGAGCAGATCCTCGTGACCTCCTCGCGCCAGTACGGTCGGTTCCCGGCCGAGAAGTTCGCCGAGGCAGTCGGCGCTCGCGCCCGCACCGGCCGGTTCATCCCGGGCACGCTGACCAACCCCAAGTACGACGGCTACATCGAGCCCGACGTCGTCGTCGTCACGGACCCGATCGGCGACGCGCAGGCCGTCAAGGAGGCCATCACGGTCGGGATCCCAGTCATCGCGATGTGTGACTCGAACAACCAAGTCAGCAACGTCGACCTCGTCGTCCCGACGAACAACAAGGGTCGCAAGGCCCTCTCGGTCGTCTACTGGCTGCTCGCCAACGAAGTCCTCGATCGGCGCGGTGCGGAGCCGTCGTACTCGCTCGAGGACTTCGAGAGTATGGTCTAACCCGGAATTCGAATCGCGTTTTCTCTGCAGACTCGCGCTCGCTCAGAGAGATCCGTGTGCGCTGCGTAAGAACAGCCACCGCCAGCATTCCACGACAGAGTGAAAAGACTACGTACCGGTCGTCCGAACTGGGAACATGATCAACCGTCTGTTCGAGTTCGAAGAGGAGCAGGTTCCGCCGGCGGTCGTCGTCGCGGTCGGAATCTTACTCTCGATTTTTGCGCTGGGAGCGATGTACCGAGTCGTCGGGCTGCTCGTTTGATCGCCATCTACTGATCACACGCAGTCCGTAGTCGTCTCGGAGCCGCGTCAGGACGACGCCTGGGCGAGCAGCGACTCGACCAGCGTAGCCGCCTCGGCAGCCGTCTCCGCGAAGACGTACGTTGCTGGTTCGATGCCGAACGCGCCACGGTGGTAGACGATCGCCGGAACGGCACCGCGGTCGGCAAAGCGCTCTCGCAGGTGTTCGCGGCGGTCTTCGTAGTCCGGGTCGAACTCGAGCGGGTCGATACCGAGCGATCGGGCGGTCTCGAGAATCGCGTCGTCAGTGGCGACGTTGACCGCTCCGCGAATCTCGGGGTCGGCCTCTCGGGCCGCAAGTAACGCCATGGCGACGTGCTTGGAGGCGCCGAACTCGGGATTGGCCGGGATCTCGATGCGACCGCCCATAGCGTAGATGCGTCCGGGGATCGCGGCAACGTCGGTCTCATCCGTTGCCTCGGGCAGGCACATCCCGACGTTCGTCCCGACGTTAGGGATGGCGTCGGCCATTCCAGGAATCGCGGCGAGCGTCCGGGCGGCCCCGCGGACGTTCGCGAGGACGTCGCGCTCGGCGCGCACGTCCGGGTCGAGTCCGCGAACGCAGAGGTCACAGCTCAGTCCCTGGAGTTCGGGCATCTCCTCTTCGTGGAGTTCGCAGATCGGCCCTCGATCCTCGAGCGTGCGGACGAGTGCCAGGAGTTCGGCCAGCGCGTCGTAGCCGTCCATCTCGCCGGTATCGAGCCCCTCCGCGATGCGCTCGACAGTCGCCCGGGTCTCGGGGTCGTCGCGAAAGCGCTTCTCGCCGACGTCGTCGGCGCCGACGTACTTACTGACCGCAGCCTGGGTGACACCGAGGTTGGCTGCGATCTCCTGTTGGGTCATGCCGCGGTCGGCGAGTCGAGTCGCGAGCATCGCCCGAACCGTAGGCAGGAATCGCTCGACGACGAGCTCGCTGGGCAAGACGAGAGACATACGACCGCGTTGGGGTGAGGTCGGCTTAAGTCCGGCTACAGCGATCGGGCGAGACGAAACTGCCAGGGCATGTGAGGACCGTGGGAGGGAGTCCGCGACGAGGGGCCGCGAGAGTGGCAGTGAGAGCCGCGAGTGTGCGCAGAGAGGTCGCAAGTGCGGGCGCGAGAAGATAGCTATTAACCGCCCTCGAACGAACGGCCGGATATGACACGCTCTTCGGCCCCCGGTAAAGTCTATCTCTTCGGGGAGCACGCGGTTGTGTACGGCGAGCCGGCGGTCCCCTGCGCGATCGAGCGGCGCGCTCGTGTCGGCGTGCGCCAGCGAAGCGACGACAAGCTGCGCGTCCACGCCGAGGATCTAAGTCTCGACGGCTTTACCGTCGAGTACGGGCGCCAGCCCGACGAACACCCGGACGTCGACGTCTCGGAGTCGCTGGTGCGTGCGGCGACGGGCTACGTCGACGAGGCGATCGCACAGGTTCGGGACGTAACCGGGGCGACCGACGTCGGGTTCGACGTGACGATCGAGAGCGAGATCCCGCTTGGAGCCGGGCTGGGTTCTTCGGCGGCTGTGGTCGTCGCGGCGATTGACGCGGCAACGCGAGAGCTCGGCGCCACCCTGGAGGCCGACGAACTCGCCGAGCGCGCGTTTCGAACCGAACACGCCGTCCAGGACGGACAGGCCTCGCGTGCGGATACGTTCTGCTCGGCGACCGGCGGCGCGGTCAGAGTCGAGGGGGACAACTGCAAGGCGATCGAGGCGCCGGATCTCCCGCTGGTCATCGGCTTCGACGGTGGAGCCGGCGATACGGGCGAACTCGTGGCCGGAGTCCGGCGGCTCCGCGAAGAGTACGACTTCGCCGCCGACACCGTCGGCGCGATCGGCGATATCGTCGGCGACGGAGAGGATGCGCTCGCGACGAACGATCTCGAGGAGGTCGGCCGGCTGATGGATTTCAACCACGGCCTGCTCTCGGCACTCGGCGTCTCCTCGCGCTCGCTGGACGCGATGGTCTGGGCGGCCAGAGGGGCGGGTGCCTACGGCGCGAAGCTGACCGGGGCGGGCGGTGGCGGCTGCATCGTCGCGCTCGACCCACACGAGGAAGTAGAGACGGCACTGTCGTACACGCCGGGCTGTGAGGAGGCGTTTCGCGCCGAGCTGGCCGAGGAGGGGGTGCGACAGCTCGAATGATCGTCTGTAAACTGGGCGGGAGCGTCATCACCGACAAGGATCGTGCCGAAACGCTCGACGGGCCCGCACTGGACCGGGCAGCCGAGGCGATCGCCGAGGCGCATGCAGCGGGCCGGGACGATCTCGTGCTCGTCCACGGCGGCGGGAGCTTCGGCCACCACGCAGCCAGCGAGCACGGCGTGACGACAGAGAGCGGCACGCACGACGAGACCGCAGTGATCGAGATCCACGGCGCGATGACGACGCTGAACGAGTTCGTCCTCTCGCGGCTGCACGAGCGGGACGTTCCGGCGGTTCCGGTACACCCATTCTCGGCGGCGAGCCGAGACGCGGAGGGGGCGCTGTCGCTCCCGACGCAACAGGTCGCGACGTTGGTCGCAGAGGGGTTCGTCCCGGTCTTGCACGGCGATCTGGTTGCCCACGCAGGCCACGGGGCGACCGTCGTCAGCGGCGACGAACTCGTCGCGGCGCTCGCGGCCGATCTGGGCGCCGAGCGCGTCGGTCTCTGCTCTACGGTCCCGGGCGTGCTCGACGACTCGGGGGCGGTCGTCGAGCGCATTGACTCCTTCGAGGCCGTCGCAGACGTCCTCGGCGAGAGTGAGTCGACGGACGTGACGGGCGGAATGGCTGCGAAGGTCGCCGCACTGCTCGAACTCGAGGCATCGGCGTCGATCTTCGGGCTCGAGGAGTTGGCGGCGTTCTTGGGCGGCGAGAGTCCGGGAACGACGCTCGTCTAACCGAGCGACGGGAGCTGTCGAACCCACTGCGTTTTTAACACTTGGGCGTGTAGGGCCACGTAGCGAGACCCGCGGGCAAGTGCATCCCTCGTCGCGGCGGTGTCGCGACCCGGGTCGACGGGCGGACCGTCGGCTCGGAGGATGCATAGCGGGATGGCCGACGCGCCGAGAGACGCAGGGGCCGAGCGAAACCGGGAGTCCGCGGACCGTTTCGATGAGAGTCCACACGCGGCTTTCAGTGCTACAACCATGGAAATCGAAATTGCAACCATTGGCGGATACGAGGAAGTCGGACGGCAGATGACTGCCGTCCGCGCCGGGAACGACGTCGTCATCTTCGACATGGGTCTGAACCTCTCGCAGGTTCTCATCCACGACAACGTCGAGACCGAGCGGATGCACAGCTTAGACTTGATCGACATGGGCGCGATCCCCGACGACCGGATCATGTCCGACCTGGAAGGCGACGTCCAGGCCATCGTGCCGACCCACGGTCACTTAGACCACATCGGTGCCATCTCGAAGCTGGCCCACCGGTACAACGCCCCAATCGTCGCGACGCCGTTTACGATCGAACTCGTCAAACAGCAGATTGAAGGCGAGCAGAAGTTCGGTGTCGAAAACGACCTGGTGAAGATGGACGCCGGCGAGACGATGTCCATCGGCGACTCCGGACAGGTCGAACTCGAGTTCGTCAACGTCACTCACTCGATCATCGACGCGATCAATCCGGTCCTCCACACCCCGGAAGGTGCCGTCGTCTACGGACTGGACAAACGGATGGACCATACGCCAGTCATCGGCGACCCGATCGACATGAAGCGCTTCCGTGAGATCGGTCGCGAGGGCGAGGGTGTCCTCTGTTACATCGAAGACTGTACGAACGCCAACAAGAAGGGGCGCACGCCCTCCGAAAACGTCGCCCGCGAACACCTCCGGGACGTCCTCTACAGCATGGAGGACTACGACGGCGGGATCGTTGCAACGACGTTCTCGAGTCACATCTCGCGCGTGACGAGCCTCGTTGAGTTCGCGAAAGACATCGGTCGCCAGCCCGTCTTGCTGGGCCGATCGATGGAGAAGTACTCCGGCACCGCAGAACGACTTGACTTCGTCGACTTCCCCTCGGACCTGGGGATGTTCGGCCACCGAAAGTCCGTCGACCGCACGTTCAAGCGGATCATGAACGAGGGCAAAGAGGACTACCTGCCGGTCGTCACCGGCCACCAGGGCGAGCCCCGCGCGATGCTCACCCGGATGGCCCGCGGCGAGACGCCCTACGAGCTAGACGAAGGCGACAAGGTCGTCTTCTCGGCGCGCGTGATTCCGGAGCCGACCAACGAGGGACAGCGCTACCAGGCCGAGCGACTGCTCGGCATGCAGGGCGCTCGCGTCTACGACGACATCCACGTCTCTGGGCACCTGAACCAGGAGGGTCACTACAAGATGCTAGACGCGCTCCAGCCCCAGAATATCATCCCGGCCCACCAGGACCTGAAGGGCCTGTCGGGCTACGTCAAGCTCTGTGAGGGCGAGGGCTACGAGCTAGGCCGCGACGTCCACGTCACGCGCAACGGCAACCTGATCCAGCTCGTCGACTGATATGACGTCTCCCAAGACACGAGAGGAGACGGTTCTCGAGGCCGTTCGCGAGCGCCGCGAGCTGGTCAACGAGGCGATTCCGGAGGCGCTGCCGATACAGCGACCCGAACGTCTCTACGAGGCCTCACGATACCTGCTCGACGCGGGCGGGAAACGCCTCCGGCCGACCGTGTTACTCACGACCGCAGAGGCACTCGCCGACGTCGAGCCGCTGACGACCGACTACCAGCAGTTTCCGACACTCGACGAAGGCGCGGGAACCGTAGACATAATGGACGCCGCCGTCAGCGTCGAGGTCATCCAGTCGTTTACGCTCATCCACGACGACATTATGGACGACGACGACCTGCGACGGGGCGTCCCCGCCGTCCACAAGGAGTACGACCTCGAGACGGCGATCCTCGCGGGCGATACGCTCTACTCGAAGGCGTTCGAGATCATGCTCGATTCGGGTGCCGACCCCGAACGAACCGTCGAAGCGCTCGACATCCTCGCAACGACCTGCACGCAGATCTGTGAGGGCCAGTCTCTCGACGTCACCTTCGAGGAGCGCACCGACGTGACACCCGAGGAGTATCTCGAGATGGTCGAGCAAAAGACCGCCGTGCTCTATGCCGCCGCTGCGAGCCTGCCAGCAGTGTTGCTGGGCGCAGACGACAAGACCATCGACGCACTGCACGGTTACGGGCTCGATATCGGCCGTGCGTTCCAGATTCACGACGACGTGCTCGATCTGACGGTCCCGAGCGAGAAACTCGGCAAACAACGTGGCAGCGACTTAGTCGAGAACAAACAGACGCTGATCACCGTTCACGCCCGCAACGAGGGCGTCGACATCGAGGGATTAGTCGACACGAACGACGTCGACGCCGTCACCGAGGCCGAAATCGACGAGGCAGTCGCGGCCCTCGAAGAGGTCGGCTCGATCCGGTATGCAAACGAGTTCGCACGCGAGCTCGTCGAAGACGGAAAGCAGCGACTCGACGTGCTTCCGGACAACGAGGCGCGCGACCTGTTGCTGACGCTTGCGGACTACCTGATCGAACGGGGCTACTGAGCGCTGTCGGTCGGGCCGACCGTTTTATTCGACGGATAGTTCGACGACGAAGGCGGCACCGCCCAGGTCAGCGTCTTCGACCCAGATCTCACCACCGTACCGACCGAGCAGCGTCGAGACGAGGTAGAGCCCGATCCCGGTCCCGTCGCTTCGGTCGCCCTTCTCGCGCTTATAAAAGATTTCCTCGCGCCGAGACTCGGGCACACCGGGCCCGTTGTCGGCAATGCGAACGGTGACGACGTCATCAGTGGTCTCGGCTGAGATGGTGACGACCGGTATCTCGGTGTCGTTGTGCTGGATGGCATTTTCGAGGAGGTTTCTGAACACCGCCCCGAGCAGCCCGTCAGCACGAACCCCGACGTCTGGCAGAAATCCGGCGACGGAGACGTCGGCGTTCGGATGAGCGGATCGGATCTCGCGAAGTTGTTGTGTGAGGACGCCAGAGAGGGGAATCCGATGACTGGTCGTCGCCGACTCCGCCATTTCGGCGGCCAGTTCGCGTGCCGTCTGGGTGAGCGTGATCGCGTTCTCGGCGCTCTCGATGATCGTCTCGAGGTACGATACCCCCTCATCGTCGACGTGTTCGGTCGCAAGCTCGGCGTACGCCTGGATGAGTTGGAGGTCGTTTCGAATGTCGTGGCGCACAACCTCGTTTAACAGTTCGAGGTTGTTGCGCTGGGCTTCGAGTTGTCGCTCGTACTCTTTGAGTTCGGTTACGTCCCGGGCGTACGCGAGAACGGCCGTTTCGTCCGTGCCAACCGGCTCGTAGGGGATCTTGGTCGTCTGGAGAATACGCGTCTCACCAGCGTCTGTCGTGATCGTCTCCTCGACTCGCTCCATCGGTTCGCCGGACTCGATCACCGACAGATCGTCGGCTCTGAACTTCGCTGCCGTCTCCTCGTCCACGCCGATCTCTCGATCCGTTTTTCCCTCCATCTCTTCGGGGGTACAGCCGTGCATCGACGCGAATGCCTCGTTTGCGAGCAGAAACTCGCCCCCACGGTTCTTCGCGAGCAGCAGGTCGGGAATCAGATCGACGATCTGGCGAAACTCCGCGACGGTTAACTGGTGGGTCGGATCCGTCTTGGCTCGCCGGCGGGAGATCGCGACGATCCACGCGGTCGACTGAGCAGCAGACAGCGGGACGAAGCGCGTGTACCAGTGGCCGTCGACGTCGGCTGTTCCGGGAACGCCCTCGTACTCGACCGAATCGCCGCGTTCGATACACCGACGGCAGTTCGAGACGATCGCAGAGCCCCTCTCCGCACCGAACAGTGCAGTCGGATCACGGCTGTGGCCTGCCCCGCGGGCCAATCCAGCGAGGTCCCGATACTGTTCGTTGGTCGCCGCGACTGTGACGTCGGGCTCGTCGTCGGTGGTGACAGCGAACAGAACCAGTGCCTCTGGGCCCGCCAGTGCCAGCTGATCACTCCCGAGAAAGATGTCTCGGTCTGCGGATCGGCCGTCAACACAGCCACGGGAGGACTGTGACGCCGACCAGTCCCGATTATCCATACCATCTATCAATCAGCCATAGTAAAATAGTATTTGATTTATAGTCGATAAATAGTGACGGGGTGGTGAGTGATGGGATCACGTCCAAACTCCGAGGCGGCACCACAACATCGCGGACGTTTTGGTCCGGGCGAGAGTACGGCAGACCAATGGACGAGGATCTTCGCGAACGCGTCGAGCGCGAGGCAGAGAAGCACGCGCTGTTGAACGCGGTCAAACACGAGAGCGACGCCGACGTCGGTGCGATCATGGGGCCACTGATGGGCGACAACCCCGACTTCCGGCCCCACGGCGGCGAGATTCCGGGCGTCGTCGGCGGCGTCGTCGGGCGGGTAAACGACCTCGCGTACGCCGACAAGCGCGAGCGACTCGAAGAGCTGGCACCCGAGGAGCTCGCCGACATCGAAGCCGAGGACGAGGAAGACGAGTACGATCTCCCCTCGCTTCCCGGCGTTTCGGAGCCGGATGACGAGGCAGCCGACGCGGACGAGGACGTGCGGATGCGCGTCGCACCCAACCCGAACGGGCCGTGGCACGTCGGCCATGCCCGCATGCCCGCAGTCATCGGCAGCTACAGAGAGCGATACGACGGCTGGTTCTGCGTCCGTTTCGACGACACAGATCCCGAGACGAAACGTCCGGATCTCGACGCCTACGACGCCATCCTCGAGGATCTCGGCTATCTCGGCTTCGAGCCCGACGACGTCTACCGGGCGAGCGATCGCCTCGAAACCTACTACGACCACGCCCGCGAGTTGATCGAACTGGGCGGCGCCTACACCTGCTCCTGTTCGGGCGAGGAGTTCTCGGAGCTGAAGAATTCGGGCGAGGCCTGTCCCCACCGCGACAAGGACGTAGAGACCGTCCGCTCTGAGTTCGAGGCCATGATCGACGGCGAGTACGAGAGCGGAGAGATGGTCCTGCGCGTAAAAACCGACATCACGCACAAGAACCCCGCCCTCCGGGACTGGGTGGCCTTCCGGATGATCGACACTCCCCACCCTCGCGAGGCGGCCGCCGACTACCGCTGCTGGCCCATGCTCGACTTCCAGTCAGGCGTCGACGATCACCTGCTGGGAATCAGCCACATCATCCGCGGTATCGACCTCCAGGACTCTGCAAAGCGCCAGCGGTTCGTCTACGACTATTTCGACTGGGAGTACCCCGAAGTAGTCCACTGGGGCCACGTGCAGGTAGACGCCTACGACGTCAAAATGAGTACCTCAACCATCGCCGAGCTGATCGACGCCGGCGAGTTAGACGGCTGGGACGATCCACGCGCACCCACCCTGCAGAGCCTGCGCCAACGGGGAATCCGCGGCGACGCGATCGTCGAGGCGATGACCGGCCTCGGCACCTCCACGACCGACGTCGACCTCGCGATGAGTACGATCTACGCGAACAACCGCGATCTAATCGACGAGGAGACTGACCGCCGATTCCTGGTCCGTGATGGCGTCGAGGTCCCCCTCGGCGGCTCGCCACCGGACGAAGCGAACCCGCCGCTACACCCCAACCACGAGGACCGCGGTGTCCGCGAGATTCCCGTCTCGGACGCGGTCCTGATCGAGGAGGGAGACCTCCCCGACCCCGAGGACCGCATCTGGCTCAAGGGACTGGGCTGTTTCCAGTACACCCGCAATGCGTTGCAGTACACCGGCGACGACATCGACGTCGTTCGCGAGGGTGACGTCGACGTGATCCACTGGGTGCCAGCCCGCGAGAGCGTGTCCGTTCGCCTTCGGACGATGGAGGGAGACGTCTTCGGCCACGCAGAGCCCGGCGTCGCCGACCTCACAGACGCTGTCGTCCAGTTCGAGCGCGTCGGCTTCGCCCGAATCGAAGGGGCAGACGAAAAGTCGGATGCGGAGTTGGTTGCGTACTACGCCCACCCCTGAAACGGAACGCGGGTGATTCGAAGGTGTAGCGGCTAGTAGGCGTGTGAACCAGTCATCGAAGCAACTATTCAGGAGTAGAGGAGGTTTGACAATATGGATGCCGGTAATTCGACCGCAAGAAAGGGGCTCGGTTTTATTTTCGTCTTCGCACTTCTTGTAGTTCTGTTACTAACCACTAGAGGCATTATCGGAGGTATCTATGGGAACCTTTCTAATGCAAACAGGGTGGTTGGGATATTATTCCTCATAATTGTAAGTTCAATCCCTTTTTGGATTGTTTACCGGTACTTTGATTCTCGGGATAAAGAGTGAACTACCTGAACTGACCACTACCAACCGTGTCGCAGTCACTCCTGATCGCGGCGCTCCGCAGCCGACTCGAAGCCGAACTCCGCCTGTTCGCGGCCGCGGCGTTGTTCTCGTGCTGCGATCGCTTCGGGGTCTGGCGCAGCGTCGTCGTCTAAGCGCGCCCAGGAGTTGTGGACCTTGGCGTGACACCACCGGCAGACGAAGACGGTGATCTCGTGGCTGTCTTCACCGTCGTAGGAGAGGTGGTGCTCTTCAAGCAGCGGACGCTCCGCGGAGAGTCCCGCCCGGCGCTCTGCCAGCCCGCAGCGGACGCACTCGTGATCGTGATTGCGCGATCGAAAGTGCGAGCAGTCGGCCCAGCCGTCGTCTGTCTCGGAATCTGCGATCGGACACGCGTAGTCGTCGGCAGCGCGCTCGCGAGCGAACTCGGGGTCGTGTTGGCCGTGTTCGACGGCGTAGCGACAGCGGCCGTCGTCGGTCAGGTGATCACAGCGCTCGACGAACGCGTAGGGGTCGTCGACGCCGACCGAGGTGCCGTTTGGCGTCCGCTCCATGTCGATCGCGCTTCGGTCGCCACGATAGTTAACTCTCGCGTCGGCGCTGTGGACACGATGTCACAGCCTCGAACTGTGGTACAATGGGGGTGCCAGTCCGCGCTCAGCGGGAGATTTTTGGGAGCCCCCTGCGAATCCCGGCCCGTGAAGGTGGTCCACGAATCGGACGACGGCGAGCAGATCATCGCGAGCAAAGCCGAGACGGCAGACGGGATCCTCACCCAGGGGCTGGGGCTGATGTTTCGGCGCTCGCTTCCGGCGGAGTACGCACTCGCCTTCCGGTTCGATCGGGCCAAGACCCGGAGCATCCACATGCTGTTCGTCTTCGTTCCACTCGACGTCATCTGGGTTCGCGAGGGGGTCGTCGAACGAGTCGAGCGACTGGCACCGTGGCGCGGGTTCGCGCGGGCGGAGGCGGATCTGATCCTCGAACTGCCTGCGGGCGCGGCTGCAGGCGTGAGCGCCGGCGACCGTATTCGGCTCGAGGAAGCGTGACCGCCGACGGCCGGTCGCATTCCCAACCGGCGGGTTTAAGGTTACGGTCTCCATTAGAGGCAGGTACGATGGCACGAGATACACTCTCAACGCCGTACGCCGAGGATAGAGGAAGTCGGGGCGACCCGGCTGGGCGTGAAATTCCGCGACGACACTGATCGCAGTTCATCACTCTTGCCTGTAACGCATTCACCCGCCGAGACGATCGACCCCGACCGTACCGTCCGCCTGCTCGATACGACCCTTCGTGACGGCGAACAAGCCCCCGGCATCTCGCTGTCTCCGGACGAGAAAGTCGAGATCGCCCGCGCCTTAGACCGCACCGGCGCTTCGGTCATCGAGGCCGGCAGCGCCTGTACGGGCGCAGGCGAGCGACAGGCGATCTCGCGGGTGACCGATTTAGAGCTCGACGCGCGCGTAACGAGCTTCTGTCGCGGTCTCAAGACGGACATCGATCTCGCACTCGAGTGTGACGTCGACGGCATCCACCTCGTCGTTCCCGCGAGCGACCGCCACGTCGAGGACAAGGTCGGCACCTCCCGCGAGGAGAACGTCGAGCGGACGGCTGAACTCGTCTCCTACGCCAAAGACCAGGGGCTGTGGGTCGAGGTCATCGGCGAGGACGGCTCGCGGGCCGATCTGGACTATCTGGAGACCCTTATGCAAGCCGCCCTCGAGGCTGGCGCCGACCGAACCTGCTTTGCCGACACGGTCGGCCACACCGGCCCGGAGCGCACCGCCGAAGCCGTCTCCCGACTGGCCGAACTGGGTCCCGTAAGCGCTCACACCCACGACGACCTCGGGCTGGGCGTCGCAAACGCGCTCGCGGCGATCTCCGCGGGCGCAGACCTGGTCCACTGCACCGTCAACGGGTTGGGCGAACGCGCGGGCAACGTCGCCCTAGAGGAGGTCGCGATCGCGTTAGAGCACGTCTACAATGTCGAAACCGTGGAGTTGACGGAGCTGTACGACCTCTCACAGCTCGTCTCACGAGCGACGGGCGTCGCGCTCCCACCGAACAAGGCGGTCGTCGGCGAGAACGCCTTCACCCACGAGAGCGGTATCCACACCGACGGAACGTTAAAAGACGACAAGATGTACGAGCCGTACCCACCCGAAACGGTGGGACGCGAGCGCCGACTCGCGCTTGGCAAACACACCGGTCGCGCGGGCGTCCGAGCTGCCTTAGAAGAGCACGATGTCGCAGCCGACGAAGACGAGGTTGCTGAGATCGCCCAGCGAGTGACTCAACTTGGCGACCGGGGTCGGCGCGTCACGGACGCCGACCTGCTTGCTGTCGCCGAGGACGTCACCGGCGACGAGCACGATCGCGTCGTGGAGCTGGTCGACCTCGCAGCGACGAGCGGTGGACCGGTCCCGACCGCCAGCGTCCGGCTGGACGTAGCCGGCGAGGAGCGCGTCGCAAGCGGCACGGGATCGGGGCCCGTCGACGCCGCAGTGTCGGCGGTCAGAACCGCGCTGGGCTCCGCAGCCGACGCCGAGTTAGAGGCTTATCAGGTCGACGCCGTCACCGGCGGCACCGACGCGATCGTCACCGTCGAGGTGACGATGAGCCGCGACGACCGCACTGTGACGGTCGCCAGAAGCGAAGCCGACATCACACGCGCCAGCGTCGAAGCAATGGTCGACGCACTGGACCGACTGCTGGAGTCGGACGCACAGGCACTCGCACCGGCAGACGACTGAGTTGGCTTGCGAATCGCCGCCCGGATCACTCGAAGTACTTTTTCGAGATGACGCCCCGCGGGTCGAGTATGTAGACCGCCGCCAGGAACAGCGCCAGCACGACGACGAACAGCCGCGCTACGTCGCCGACCGAGTCCGGTACACCGGGCTCTAACGTGATCGCCATCAAGCCGGCGACGACGATCCAGATCGCGCCAATCACCAGTCGTTGTCGGTCGTCCATACCGAGGCTTCGGGTCGAGTGAGGAGAATCGTTCGGATTTCAGATGAGAGGATATTGCAGAGATACTGCGAGCCGAGCGGTTCGAACAAACGAAATGGATCTACCGACTCACAGGGTGGGGCACTCTCACGGCGAACAGTTATGAACTAGCCAGCGGTTGTCGGCGTATGCGAATCGTAGTTAACCAGTCGACAAAAACTGTACACAAACCGTCATGTGGCGACAGCATTCATCCAGCGATCTGCGGCGCGTTGTGGCACGTTCCGGAAGACCAGATCAGCGTTACGACGGATGGCGAACTCGCGTCGACCCACGAGTTCGATCAGTGCGGGCGGTGTTTCGAGGGCGCTGGCGGGTACTGAGTACCGGCGTGTTCGAGCCGGAGTGAGTGGTGGTGGTTTTGCCTGCGTTTGCACACAGAGTCATCTTCTACTGAAAGGGTGAACAGCCCGTAGCGGAGAACACATGGTACTCATTGTTGGCAGCGAGGACAGTGCAGAAGCACCAGGCGAATCGGTCGTCATCGAACACGAGTACGATGCGGAAACGCCGGCGAGCATCGCGGTCGTACAGGCGATCTGTGCACTCGAAGATGTCGATCCAGTCGAGATGACACGGGAGCTCGGTATCACCCTCTACGAGCAGATCGATCCGGAGGCACTCGACGCGATGCTCGCAGATGGCACCGGAACCGGAGAGGTCGTCATCTCGTTTGCGCTCGTCAACAGCGAAACGTACCGGGTGCAGGTTGCAGACACGGGAACAGTCGTCGTCTATCGAGAATCCTGATCGCACGCAGTATTACGGTGGTGTTCAACGAGCGGTCTCGATATCCAGAAGGAGACGCTACGCTCGCCGTGTTGTTCGCGTAAAACGCCGAGAGGGAGATTTGAACAACGTCCAGACGTGCTCGCTTCGCTGCGCGCGACTGGTCTCGTTCAAACTCCCCTGTATCGTTTTCAGCAGCACGAACGACTCGCTACGCTCGCCGTCTTGTGCTGCTGAAAAGCGCCGAGAGGGAGATTTGAACTCCCGAGTCCGTGGGGACAGCAGATTTCGAATCTGCCGCCTTGGCCGGGCTAGGCTATCTCGGCTCAACGTAGAGTACCGCAGTGACGTTTTTACCCGTTTCGATTCCGGCCGGCTCTGACCCGACGACGGCGTCCACCCTGGCGAGTGAGTCTCGGGGAAACCGACTCGTCGGAAGCGAAGGATATCGACAGAGAACTCGTTATCCGGTGTTCTTCATCCCGGCGGCGATTCCCTTGACGGTCAGGCGCAGGGTTCGTTCCTCGACGTCGGTTCGGTGGGTTCGGTCGAGGAGGTAGGTCTGAAGCTCGTTCAGTGGATCGACATACGGATTCCGTCGCTCGAGATTCTCGCCGAGCCAGTCGCGGGTGTGGAGCTCGTCGCGCTGGCCGATCTCGGTGATCAGATCGGTGGCGCGGTCGTACTCGTCGGTCAGACGGGGGAAGAACGTCTCCCGGAGATCCTCGTCGGCGAGGTCAGCGTAATCGGCGGCGATCTCGAGGTCGGTTCGAGAGAGCGAGAGGGCGGCGTTGTCGAGGGTCGTCTGGAAGAACGCCCAGTCGTCGTACATCTGCTGGAGCGTCTCCATGGAGCCGCCGTCATCGAGGTAGGCGTCGATACCGGAGGCGATCGTGTACCAGCCCGGGAGGATGCACCGCGACTGGGTCCAGGAGAAGACCCACGGAATCGCACGCAGATCTTCGACGGTCCGCTCGCCGGAACGTGAGGCAGGACGCGAACCGAGGTCTAAGTTCTCGATGACGGAGATTGGCGTCGCTTGCTCGAAGTACTCGACGAAGCCCTCGGACTCGAGGAGGTCTCGATACTCCGTCCGGGCGGCGTTTGCCATCGTCTCCATGGCCTCCATCCACTCCTCGGGGATGTCCTCTTCGGGCTGGCGAATCGAGTACAGCCGCGATCGGAGTTGGGCGTTTAGCATCTGCTCGATGTTTCGCTCGGCGATGCGTGGATTGCCGTACTTTTCGGCGATCGCCTCGCCCTGCTCGGTGAACTTGACCTGGCCGGTGATCGTGTTGTTCGGCAAGGCGAGCAGCGCCTCGTTCATCGGGCCGCCGCCCCGCGAGATCGAGCCGCCGCGGCCGTGGAACAGCCGCATCGTCACGTCGTAGTCATCACAGATCTCGCCGAGTCGGCGCTGGTTCTTGTACAGCGACCAGTTCGCCGCCAGGAAGCCGTTTTCTTTGTTCGAGTCGGAGTAGCCGAGCATGATCTCCTGGGTCTGGCCGCGGGCCTCGAGAGCCTGGCTGTAGGCCTCGTTTTCGAAGAGCGTCCCCATGATCCGACGGGCGCCCGAGAGGGCGTACTCGGTCTCGAGCAGGGGCACGATGTCGATCCCGCAGTGTTCGGGCAGGGAGACGACGCCGGCCTGATCGGCGAGGAAGAGGACTTCCATGACGTGACTCGGCTCGTCGTTCATCGAGATGCAGTAGGTGTCGATCGCCTCGACGCCGTACTCGGTCTGCCAGTCTCCAAGGTTGGCGAACAGCCCGAACACTTTCTGAGCGTCCTCGGAGACGTCGTCCTGGACCGCCTCCAGATCGATGATCGGCTCGTCTTGGAGGATCGCGTCGGTGAGCAGTTCGACGCGCTCGTCCTCCGAAAGCGATCGGTAGTCGATGTCCTCCTGTTCGAGCGCCTCCGCGATCGCGCCGGTGTGTTTGGCCTGGTGTTGGCGCAGGTCGAGACTCGCCAGCGAGAAGCCAAAGGTCGACACCTGCCGGCGCAGAGGATCGACGTGGGCGTCGACGACCGACCCCGCGCTGTTCTCGCGAAGACTCTCGGCGAGTACGTCCAAGTCGGCGCGCAGCTCATCGGCGTCCTCGTAGCCGCCCGGTCGGACGTCACCGACGCGCTCTAAGCGCTCGCGCATCAGCTTTAGCTTCTGGCGGTAGGGCTCACCCGGATAGCGTTCCTCGGCGGTCTTCGCGCTCCCGGGGAGTCGATCCTGGTCGCGCTCTAAGCTCTCCTGGAATGCGCCGTTGGCGTCGATTCGGCTCCCGTCCTGGCTCAGGACACCAGAGAGGCGTTTTAACTGCTCTCGGTAGCGGTCGAGGATGACTCGGCGCTGGCGTTCTAACGTGTTCGCCGTTACCTCGGGGGTGACGAAGGGGTTCCCGTCGCGGTCGCTGCCAGCCCACGAGCGGAACTCGAAGAGTTTGGGGATGTCGACGCTCTCACCGACTTCGTCCTCGACGGCGACGGTGAGCTCGTCGTAGACCTCGCCGACGACGTCGAACAGCGTGTTCTCTAAGTACCACTGGACGTTTCGGGCCTCGTCTTCGACCTCGGGCTGGCGCTTGCGGACCTGGGGGGTCTGCCAGAGGCTCGTAACCTCGGCGTCGACGTCGCGCCAGACCTGTTCGCGCTCCTTGTCGGTCAGCAAGCGCTCGTCCAGTGTTTCGAGGTGGTTCGCGACCGACCGGAGCTTGGCCTTGACCGTTTTACGCCGCGCCTCGGTCGGGTGGGCGGTGAACGTCGGCTCGATGAGGACGTCGTCTAAAATTTGGCGTACCGTCTCCATGTCCTCCTCGGCGAGTTCCTCGGCGGCTGTCTCTAAGCTATCCTCGAGAGTTCCCTCCTGGGACCCCTCGCGAATCGAGCGGACACGCTCGCGCTCCTCGGCTAAGTTGATCAACTCGAAATAGGTGGTGAACGCGCGGGCGACGATCCGCTGTTGGTTCGGCGAGAGGTTCGCGAGCGTGTTCGCCAACTGCTCACGAGAGTCGAGTTCGCCGTCACGGTAGGCGATCGACGACTGGCGAGCAGATTCAACCGTCTCGAACGACCGTCGCGAGGTCTGTTCTTTGAGGACGTCTCCGAGCAGCGCCCCCAGTTCGCGTACATCCTGCCGGACGTCCCTGTTGTGTAAACTCATACCGGATCGGTACGCGCGCCACGTCAAAAATCCATTGCACTGGGACGGTCTCCGACGATAAATCATGCTGCCGGCAAACTGGGCCGCGAAACCGATCAGGCTGCAGCGATCACTTCGATCTCGACGCCGATATCGATCGGGAGATCCGCGACTTCGACGGCGCTTCGGGCCGGGAACGGATCGCTCATGTACTCCGCGTAGACCTCGTTAACGGCGTCGTACGTGTCCATATCGGTGACGAAGACGGTCGCTTTGAGCACGTCGTCCAAAGATGCACCCGCGGCCTGCAGGACGATCTCGATGTTCTCGAGTGTTCTGGCGGTCTGTTCTCTGATGTCGTCGCCGACGATCTCATCGGTCTCGGGGTCAACGGGACCCTGGCCCGAAACGTAGATCGTGTCTCCGTGGCGGACCGCCTGCGAGAACGGACCGATACTACCTGGTGCGTCGTCGGTCGCGATTTCTTCCATCGACATGTGCATCTTCGGGGTTTCGTGGGGTCCGTATTGTAAGTAGGTGATAGAACGAGCGGCAGCGTCACGCCAGCCAGGTCAGTCGGTAAACACTGGCAGCGGGCGCAGTTTGCGCAAGTCGTCAGCGTCGCGTCGGGCGCGTCCGGATCGTGATTTGCGGCCCCCACCGCCACGGCCGCCGTCACCACCACGGAGCAGCCGATACCCCGCGTACAGCGCGAGCGCTCCGAGCCCGAGACCCGCAGTCCGTCTGGAGGGAAGGCGTCGCTGGACGAGCGTTGTGTAGAGACTCGTCTCGGCGACGTGGCCCTCGTACTCGCCGCGCTCCTCGAGATCTCCGGATGGTTCGTCGAGGGCGTCGGTTCCACGCTCGGCGTCAGGGCGTTCCGTCCGCTGCTGTCGGCTAAAGACCGTCCGCATGAGTGTATCCATCAGTCCCGAGGCATGCTGTCCGAGCACCGCGAGCTGTTTGCCGCCGGCGCCGACGGTCACCTCCCGCTGTGGGCGCTCTGCAGCGTCGAGGATCGCGCGGGCGACCGTCTCCGGCGCGTAGATCGGCGGTGGCAGCGTCGCCTCCTCATTCATGTAGTTACGCGCGTGCTGGGGATACGGCGTGTCGATCGAGCCCGGCTTGACGAGCGTCACCGAGATCGGCGCACCCTCGTCTTCGAGTTCCATCCGCAGCGTGTCGGTGAACGCCTTGACGGCGTGTTTCGACGCCGAGTAGCTGCCCTGCAACATGAGAGCGCGCTCGGAGACGACGCTCCCGATGTTGATGATCGCGCCGCCGCGCCCGCGCAGATGCGCTACGGCCTCGAGCGAGCCGTAGACGACGCCCCAGACGTTGGTCTCGAACTGCTCGCGCATGTCCTCGACTGGCACGTCCGTCAGTTTGCCGTAGATGGAGACCGCGGCGCCGTTCACCCAGGTGTCGAAGCCGCCGTAGGCGTCCTCGGCGACGGCCGCGATCTCTCTGACGGCGTCGCGGTCGCCGACGTCGGCGACAACGTACTCCACGTCGCCGCCCTCGGCCTCGGTCTCCTCGGCCAGCTCCCGCAGGGCGTCCTCGCTTCGCGCGGCGAGGACGAGTCGCGCGCCGCGTTCGGCGGCCATCCGCGCAGTCGAGAGGCCGATGCCGGAGGAGGCGCCGGTGATGACGATCACTTGCTCGTCGATGGGGCGTAGGTCAGGCACTGTGGAACAACTCCGTGCGGGTCGGAGGGCCAGGATGACCTTGCCGGCGCGGCCTGTATTCGCTGGGACGGGGTCGCAGTCGCAGGAAGCAAAACGGTTCGAAGAAGGTCGAAACGGACGGTCTGGGGCTAGTCGTCGCCGGCCATTCCGGATGGGGACGGATCGAACTCGCCGCGGGCCGGCTCCGGGACGTACTCCTCCAGATCGACGTCGTCGAAGGCAACGCGCTCGCCGCGCTCGGCCGAGAGGTACGACGCCATGCAGAGTTCGACGATCTCGAGCCCGTCGTAGAGGTCCTCGCTCGCGTTCTCGCCGTTTCGGAACGCCGAGACGACGTGGCGGTTCTGATCCAGATAGCCGTAGGTCGTCACCTCGTCCGGGATGACGGCCATCTCGCCCTGGCCGGCCTGTTGTTTCTCGACGACGTAGCCGGTGTCGTCTTCGACCTCGCTCGAGAAGAAGACGTTGACGCCCGAGTCGAGCGTGTTGATATTTCCGGAGTACTCCGGGCCGAGCAGTTCGATGGTGATACGCAGCCCCTTTCCGACGAAACACCAGGAGTTCGTCGACTCGGCGACGACGACCTCGCCGTCGTCGGTTTCGTAGAAGACGGTGGCGTGGGCGTAGTCCTCCGTGGGCTCGGCCTGGAAGTCGACGTCGAAATCCTCGGCGAGCCGGTCGGCGTACTCGTCGCGGGTCCACTTCAGCGTCGAGAGGTCACAGCTCACGGCGAGGGGGGTGAGATCGTCGCCGGTTTCGGCCTCGAGTAAGTGCTTGTTGACCTTGTGGCAGTGACACATCATGTCGCTCAAGACGCCGCCGCCCTGCTTGTCGCCCTGCCAGAACCACGCCGAGTGCGGCCCGGCGTGCTCCTCGGCCGAGCGCGCGAGGTAGGGCCGGCCCGTGGCCTCGGCGCTGTCCCAGAGGAGGTCCTTGATCTTCGCGATGCCGGGCATGAACACCTGATTCTCGAGATAGGCGTGGTTGACGTCGATCGACTCGATCAGGTCGACGACCTCCTGCGCTTCCGCGAGGTTGCGCGCGAGGGGCTTCTCGATAGCGATGCCGTCCAGATCGGCGCCGTCCTCGACGGCCTCGACGACCGCCTCGATCGTCTCGAGGCGGGTGAAGTTCGGGCTGGTTATCCAGAGCGCGTCGACGTCCGGATCGCGCGTCAACTCGCCGACCGACTCGTGGACCGTCGGATCCCCACACTCGTACCCGCGGAGCTTCTCCGCGAGGGCTTCGGCCTTGCTCCGAGTCGGGTTCATTACGCCCGCTGCGTGAGCGTGTCGGATCCCGCGCAGCGTCTCCGAGTGGAACGTGTCGGTGATGAAGCCGGCGCCGACGAAACCGATGCCCAGTGAATCATTCGCTGGCATGTGCTCGGAGATCTGTCCGCATCGATAATATAAATACTGCAACTGGCAGCCCGGCGCGAGCGGTGGATTGGATTCGAGAAGGTCGGTTGGCGGGTTCGCGGGACAGAATTCGAATCAGGGAGGTCGCAGCACGCTGCTCCCAGAGTTGGTACAAGACCCACTGCAATACACACCAGTCAACTGTCGGCAAACGAGCGGTTCGGAGAACCCGAGTGAAGCCGTTCACCGAGCGCTACGCGCTCGGGCCAAGCGACGACCGTAGGGAGGAGTGCAGTGCTTTTGGTCCAGCTTTTGCCGAGGGCTGACGCAGTCAGCCCGCAGAGCAAAAGGTGGATGCGCGGGACAGGATTCGAACCACAGTCGTTCCGTTCGCTTCGCTCACTTCACTCCTTGATTCGAATCCTTTTGCGATAGCTGTCGCTCGCGGAATTGCTCGCGACAGCAATGCGCGGGACAGGATTCGAACCTGCGGACCCCTACGGGACAGCGTCCTAAGCGCTGCGCCGTTACCACTTGGCTACCCGCGCTCAACACAGCGTACCGTCGATTCGAGTAAGAAGCTGTCGATCCGACCGAGTCTCTCTGCGCCTCAGTCGTGGGCCAGGGGCTCTTCGGGCGACCAGTCGGGTGGGACGATGAAGGTAACGTGCTCCGAGTCACGCAGCTGGTGGAGCTCTGCGGCCTGCTCGGCCATCGACCGGTCCCGGTACGGTAGCTCGAGACCGCATCCGGTACAGACGAGCTTGCAGGTTACCCTGGATGACATAGGAACGTGACCGCGGACTGGAGACGGACACACGTGAACTACGGAGGGGCGAGTCGAGCTTTAGTAATCGTGACTTACAGAGGCTGACGGGGGACTGTCGGGAAGTGCTGACAGCGCGAGGTCGGATCGTGAACGTACGGACGTTTATCCCGCATTGGACACTACAACTGGGTATGCACAGCGCGAGAGACCGGGTCGAGCACGAGGCCTGGCTCGACGAGCTCGAAGTGATCGCCGACAGACTCGGTCTGTCTACCGACGCGCGATCGTGTGCGGCCGAGCTATTCCTCTCTGACGTTCCCGAGGCCGACCGATCGAAACGAGCGGTCCTCGCGGCCAGTGTCTACGCCGGGTCGCTGGTTGCTGGAGAGGGCTGCACACAGGGACGTGTGGCCGAGGCGTCCGACGTCTCGCGGCTGTCGATCCAGCAGCGCTGGAAGGACCTGCTCGAGAGTGCCGGACTGGAGCCGCCGGGCTGGTAGACCCGAGACAACTGCGCCGTGCTACGGTCGAACGTACCCGTAGCCATCGGCTTGGAGTCGGGTGACCTCGACGGCGCCTTCCGGGACCGTCTCGACTCCCTCGACGAGATCGGAATCCGCGAGTCCGCGGCCGTCGAGGGTGTTCTCGCAAGCCTTCACCGCGACATCATCGTCGAGTAGCGCACGAACCGTGTCCTCGTTCTCGCCGCCTGCTTTGATCGCGCCGATTCCGTCGGCCTGGACGACGAGTACGATGTCGTCGATTTCCTCGTCCGCCAAGAGGTTCTCGGCAATCGCGAAGGCGGTTCGCTGTTCGGTCTCGTCGCCGGAGGGGACGTGAATAACGCTCTGCATACACCGTTCTGGGACGAGCGGTGTGGAGTACCTACTGCTTGCGAGAGCGGCGGCGATCGAACAGGCTCGGAGGAGGGGTGTATCGGCCACTCTGCAGCAGAGCCGTCGTGTGTCGGTCACTCGCCGTCCGACTGCGTCCCGTCGAGCACTGCTCCGTGTTCGTCGATCTCGCCGTTGACGATTCGAGTACTCGAGATGATGTCGCCGTCGTCGGCGACGACGTGCGGAACGACGACGATATCGAGGGCGTCGTGGCCGCGTTCACGCCTGATCTCGTTAATTCGGTGGCCGCCGTCGACGGTTTCCGGCGAGACGACCAGATAGTCGAACTGAGATTCGGTCGCGATACCGGTCGGTTCGTGGAGCGGTCGGATTTCGAACGCCCGGTCGTACTCCTCGGCGAAGGATGCGAGTTCGGTCTCGAGACGACGCTCCCGGCGCTCGTAGGACGACACCGGGCGATCCTCGTGGCGCGTTTTCGGGGCGAGCTCGTCGCTCGTCAGGCCGACGGTCACGTCGCCGAGTTCGAACGCTCGATCGAAGAGGCGGCGGTGACCGTCGTGGACGGGGTCGAATGTCCCACCGAGCGCGACGTCCATACCCCGGCACACTGGCGCGGTCCGTATAAACCAGTCGGAACGAAACGTTCGAAACGCCGATACCGATGGCTTCGACGACCGTCGAACGCCCCGTTCGCATCGCTTTTGGTGGTGGGCGGGAGTACGTGTCACATGGGACTTGACGAGGACGCCCTCGAGTATCACCGGACGGATCCGCCCGGGAAAATCGAGATTTCGACGACGAAACCGACGAACACCCAACGAGACCTCTCGCTTGCGTACTCGCCGGGTGTGGCCGCTCCGTGTCTGGCGATCGACGACGACGAAACCGACGCGTACAGCTACACGGCAAAGGGGAACCTGGTCGGAGTCGTCTCGAACGGATCGGCCGTCCTCGGCCTCGGTGACATCGGCGCACAGGCGTCGAAGCCGGTAATGGAAGGGAAAGGGGTCCTGTTCAAACGCTTCGCCGACATCGACGTCTTCGACATCGAACTCGACGAGGCCGACCCCGACGAGCTGATCCGGGCGATCACGATGATGGAGCCCACCTTCGGCGGAATCAACTTAGAGGACATCAAAGCCCCCGAGTGTTTCGTCATCGAAGAGCGCCTGCGCGAGGAGATGGACATCCCGGTCTTTCACGACGACCAGCACGGCACCGCGATCATCTCCGGGGCCGCGCTGTTGAACGCCGTCGACGTCGCTGACAAGCAGATCGAGGAGCTGAAAATCGTCTTCTCCGGTGCGGGGGCGAGCGCGCTGGCTACCGCCGAGTTCTACGTCTCGCTAGGGGCGCGCCGGGAGAATATCTTCATGTGCGACTCGACAGGGATCATCACGGAACAGCGCGTCGAGAACGACGAGATCAACGAGTACAAGCGCGCGTTCGCCCAGGACGTTTCCGAAGGCGACCTGTCGGACGCACTCGAGGGCGCCGACGTCTTCGTCGGGCTCTCGGTCGGCGGCCTCGTCGACGAGGAGATGGTCCGCTCGATGGGAGCCGATCCCATCATCTTCGCGATGGCCAACCCCGATCCGGAGATCGGCTACGAGCAGGCGAAAGCGGCCCGCGAGGACACCGTCATCATGGCTACCGGCCGCTCTGACTACCCAAACCAGGTCAACAACGTGCTCGGCTTCCCCTTCATCTTCCGTGGCGCGTTGGACGTCCGGGCGACGGGAATCACCGAGTCGATGAAGGTCGCTGCCGCGGAGGCGCTCGCGGAACTGGCCCGCGAAGACGTACCTGACGCCGTCGTCAAGGCCTACGGCGACGAACCGCTGCAGTACGGTCCGGAATACATCATCCCGAAGCCGGTCGATCCGCGGGTGTTGTTCCGGGTTGCTCCAGCCGTCGCGCAGGCCGCGATGGACGCCGGAGCCGCGCGAACCGAGATCGACCTCGACGCCTACGAAGAACAGCTCGAGGCGCGCCTCGGAAAGTCTCGCGAGATGATGCGGGTCGTCCTGAACAAAGCAAAGAGCGACCCGAAGACGGTCGCACTCGCAGAGGGCGAGAACGAGAAGATGATCCGTGCGGCCTACCAGCTCGAAGAGGAAGGGATCGCCGACCCGGTTCTGATCGGCGACGAGAGCGACATCCGGAAGACGGCGGCCAATCTCGGGCTCGACTTCGCGCCCGAGGTTGCCGATCCGACGGCCGACGGCGAGGGGTACGCCGAGCGGCTGTACGAGCTACGCCAGCGCAAGGGCATCACGCGAACGGAGGCGAGCGAGTTGATCGAGCGCGACACCAACTACTTCGGCAGCGTGATGGTCGAACGCGGCGACGCCGACGCGTTCCTGACGGGACTCTCTCACCACTACCCCTCGGCGCTCCGGCCGCCCCTGCAAGTGGTCGGAACGGCCGAGGACGTCGACTACGCCGCCGGCGTCTACCTGCTGACGTTCAAAAACCGGGTCGTCTTCGTCGCCGACGCGACGGTCAACCAGGACCCCGACGAGGAGGTCCTCGCGGAGATCACGAAACAGACCGCCAAACTCGCCCGGCGATTCAACGTCGAGCCCCGCGCCGCCTTACTCTCGTACTCGAACTTCGGCAGCGTCGACAACGCAGACACCCGGAAGCCGCGGACGGCGGCCCGGCGTCTGCAAGACGACCCCGAGGCCGACTTCCCGGTCGACGGCGAGATGCAGGCCGACACCGCTGTCGTCGAGGACATCCTCACAGGTACGTACGACTTCGCCGAACTCGAGGAACCCGCGAACGTGCTCGTCTTCCCGAACTTAGAGTCGGGCAACATCGGCTACAAGCTGCTCCAGCGGCTGGGCGGCGCCGACGCGATCGGCCCAATGCTGGTCGGGATGGACGAGCCGGTTCACGTCCTCCAGCGTGGCGACGAGGTCAAAGACATCGTCAATCTGGCGGGCGTGGCGGTCGTCGACGCCCAGCAGGAGTAAGATCCGCGAGCGTAGCGAGCGGCTTTTTAGTGGAGATTTTTGCGCACCATCTGTGAACCCCAAATCGCGCCCCGAAGCTTGCGAAACCGGGACACTTTTGGACGGAGCGTGCTTCGCCTTGCAGCAAGATCCCCCACATGCGACCCTCTGAACGGCCCGTTTCGGCCACAGACGCGATCGCTGACCGACTTTCACGACGACGGCTACTCCAGGCGACAGGGGTTGGCGCTGCCGCTTCCCTGGCGGGCTGTACGCTCGACGCAGACGGCGACTTGGGCCGGCCCGACTGTCCCGCCGACCTCCCCGCACTCCCCGAAGACGGTAGTCACCCCGACGAGGACGTAACGATGTGGCGCCGCGGCCTCCAGCGGTGGGGGTACTACCCCGACGAGACCGTGCCGGAGTCGGTGAGCGTGAACTGGTCGTTTCCGATCAACTACGTCGGCCACACCGCGGCGAAGGCGAGTCCGGTGCCGACGCCGGACGGCGAGACGATCGTCTTCGCGGGCGACACTGGCCTCGTCGAGGGGTACACCCCCGATGGGCGCCGTCGGTGGTCGACCCAGACGGGCGCGACGAGCCTCGGCTTTCATGGGTCGGCGACGATCGTCGACGGGATCGTCTACATCGGCGGCTACGACGGCGATCTCTACGCAATCGAGGCCGACACCGGCGACATGGTCTGGCGCACGCGCAGTCACGAACTCGACGGGACGCTCGCGATCGGCTCGAGCCCGGCGTACTACGACGGGACGCTGTACGTGGTTGCCGAGTACGGCAGCCCCTCCTCGGGGGCACTGTGGGCGATCGACCCCGAGACCGGCTCGCCGGTCTGGAAGGACGACGACATCTGGGGCCAGCCCCACCCATCGGCGACGTTCGACTTCGAGACCGAACGGATCGTGACGGGGTCGAACGACGGCGTCGTCTACTGCTGGGAGTACCCCTGTTTAGAGCGGGCGTGGACGTTCCAGGCTGGGCCGGAGGGTGGCCCCGAGGGCGAGGAGAAAGCCGGCGGCGAGTTCAACTTGGGCGCGGAGATCAAGGGGACGGCGCCGGCCTACGACGGACGCGTCTACGTCGGCTCCTGGGACGGCTTCTTCTACTGTCTCGATCTGGAAGACGGTGAGGAGCTGTGGTCGTTCGAGACAGGCCGGGTCATCATGTCGAACCCGGCGATCGATCCGGAGACGGGAGTCGTCTACATGGGAAGCGACGACAGCACCGTCTACGCACTCGACGCCGAAACCGGCGAGGAACTGTGGTCCGAGACCGTCAACGGCCGGGTGATCGGCTCGCTTACAGTGACCGAGAACGCGGTGCTGGTAGGCTCGTACGACGCGCATCTCTACGCACTCGACAAGGAGACCGGAGAGCGGTTCTGGCGCGTGGAAAACCGTGGACGAGTGACGAGCGCGGCCGTCCCCGTCGACGGCCAGATCTACTACGCCGAGCGTGGGGTCATCGAGGGCCACTACGACGACGAGGTCGACGAAGAACTCCTCGCACCCGGGCACGCCTACTGTCTGGTCGAGGAGTGACCGACCGGCGCCAGTCGAAGCGTTCGTTCGCCGACGACAGGCGAGCCAGCCCCGACGCCGAAAGAGTGCATTCAAGTAGCTACCGGGTTTCCGTGGGAGTATGAACGATCACGGACGCTCCACCCGAAAACGCACGGGCGGTCGACTGAAGGATACTCGAAACCGACGCAAACACCAGCTCGGACGCCACCCTGCAGAGACGCAGGTCGGCGAGCCCCGATTCCGCACCGTCGACGTGCGTGGGAACGGCGAAAAGACCCGCGCGCTGGCGACGAACGTGGCCACCGTCAACACGGGCGGCGAGGCGGTCACCACCGAGATCGCCGACGTCGTCGAAAACGACGCCAACCCCAACTACGTCCGCCGAAACATCGTCACCAAGGGTGCCGTCATCGAGACCGGCGAGGGAACGGCTCGCGTGACCTCCCGACCCGGCCAGTCCGGCCAGGTCAACGCCGTCCTGCTCGACGACTGAGCGATTTTCGCTGCGGATAGTGGCGCCGAACGTGTTCTAGCGTCGCTTCTATGATCCTCGGGATAGGAAGTCGACAATTCCACCCAAGAGCTCCCCTTGGAAGAAGACTCAGGGACGTGGCGCCGCCTTCTGGAGCGCCGTTTCGGCGATGTTGCCGCCGTAGTCTGCGCTTCGGGACAGGGAGTCGACGATGAGGCCGAGCGATTGGGCCTGCAACGGATCGAGCTCGCGGAGCATGTCGTCGATCGTCCGGGTGTGTTGGTCGATCTCGAGGACCGACTCGCGAGCGCTGTGTCCCAACCGGTTTGCCTCCTCGCTCTCTTCGGCAAAGAGCGCGTCCATCGAGCGCTCTAAGACGCCAGCAGCGTCTTCCTGGAGGGCAACGAGGGCGTCGGCGACGTCCGCGGGAATCTCCTCGAGTTTGAGCGCCAGCTTGCTGATCTTGACCGCGTGGTCGGCGACGCGCTCGAGTTGGCGCGCGCTCGAGTGATAGTCGAAACAGTCCTCGCGAGGGACACCGAGTTCCTCGGCCGCGCGTGGCGAGCGCAACGTCGCCCGAAAGATGCGCGAGACGACCAGCCAGAGGCGGTCGACGTCGTCGTCGCGCTGGACGACGTCGTGGGCGATGTCGTCGTCGTTCTCGACGAGGGCGACGACCGCGTCTTGGAGCATCGACGCGGCGATCAGCCGCATCCGGGAGACGGCGTTGACGATCGACAGCTCGGAGGAGTCGAGTAAGTCCTGGATGACGACGCTGTCTGTCGTCTCCTCGAGGACCTCGACGCCGACCAGCCCCTGCGTCGCGGCCCGGATCGTGCTTCGCTGATCGGTCGTGACGCGAGCGGCCTCGAGACGGATGATATCGAACCCGCTTACGTACATCGTCATGACGGCGCGCATGAGGCGTTCACCCTCGAGATCGGTCACGTCGAGGGTCCCCTCCTGGCGGTTGGTCTCCGAGCGCGGGGTCAACAGGAGGGCGTCGTCCTCCGGGTAGAATTCGACGGTGCTTCCGGCAGAAACGTCGTTGTCAGTCGCCCACTCTTTTGGCAGCGAGACGGTGTATGTAGAGCCACCAGTCACCTGGACCTTTCGCGTCTCCATACCGGCGGGTTTGAGCCCACCACCATATATTGATCGAAATCTATGTACTCGAGGACCATACGGGGCGTTGGAGGGGGTTAGCGCAGTATATACAGCTATATACTACGATATAGACCCAGTATAAATTTCGTGCTAAGCAGTTCTCTAGTGCACAAATATATATCTCCATTTCCTATGTAGAGATATATAGAGAACATAGTAGCGTATTTAGACGGGTCGGCTCCTTGTCCCAGGTGATGGGAACACAGCCGAGAGCCGGAGGCGGCCGGGGGCGCTCGCGTCGGCGCGTCTTACTCGGCGTCGCAGGCGCGGCGACGGCCGGCCTGGCCGGCTGTATCACTCGAGGAGAGGACAGCGGCCTGCAGGGAGAGATCGTTATCGACGGCTCGAACACGCTGTTGCCAAACAGCGCACTGGTGGCTGAGCTATTCTCGTGGGAGAACAACCAGGTCGAGATTCCGGTCCGCGGGTCCGGAACCGGCGCCGGCTTCCAGCAGTTCTGTCGCGGCGAGACAGACCTCCAGAACGCGAGTCGTGATATCGCCGACGACGAACTGGAGCTCTGTGAGGAAACCGGCGTCGAGTGGTTCAGACTCGAGGTGGTCCGTGACGGGATCGCGATGATGAAACACCCCGACAACGACTGGTGTGACTGCCTTACCACCGAGCAACTGGGCGCACTCTGGGAGCGAAACTCGTCTGTCGAGACGTGGCGAGATCTCGCCGAGATCGGCGATGAGACGCCCGAGAACGCCGAGGAGTGGCCCGACGAGGTGATTTCGCTGTACGGCCGGGACTCCGCCTCGGGAACGTTCGACTACTTCACCGAGGAGATCACCGGCTCCGTCGGCAACATCCGCGGCGACTACAGCGGAACTCCGGACACGAACGCGATCATCCGTGGCGTCCGCGGCAATCGACACGCAATCGGGTTCGGCGGCGCCGGCTACTACTACGAGAACGAGGACGATCTTGATCTGATCGCCGTCGACAACGGCGACGGATGCATCTATCCCAGGGCAGAGACGATTGAGGACGGCAGCTACAGTCCCCTTTCTCGGCCGATGTACCTCTACGTTCGCGAGGATGCCCTCGAACGCGAGGCAGTCCGGGAGTTTCTGCGATTCTACCTCGACAACACACAGGAGACCGCCCGAGACGTCGGTTTCTACGCCATCGAGGACGAGACGATCGCAGAACAACACGCGAAACTCGACGAGTTGATCGGAGTGGACGAACCGCAAGCGGAAGACGAACCGACCGAGGAGGACGAATGAACACGAACGTCGCATCTATCGAACAGTCCGCGAACCCGACGGACACTCACAGCCACCGATGAGCACGGAACCGATCGATTTGAGCCGAGACACCAACAGTGTCGGCAGCGTCGTCGACAGGGCCGCGAAGTGGATCTTCTTCTCGTGTGCGCTCGTCACCGTCCTGACGACCCTCGCGATCATCCTGGTGTTAGTCGACGGCGCAATCGACTTCTTCGCGCACGTTTCGATCGTCGAGTACCTGACCACGACCGAGTGGAACCCCCGCGCCGCCGAGAACCCGAGCTTCGGCGTGTTGCCGCTGGTCTGGGGGACTCTCGTCATCACTGTCGGCTCGGCGCTGATCGCCATCCCAGTCGGCACGCTGACGGCGATCTACCTCTCCGAGTACGCCGACGAGCGCGTCCGACGGACGATCAAACCGACGCTCGAGGTCCTCGCGGGAATCCCGACGATCGTCTACGGCTTCTTCGCGCTCTCGTTTATTACGCCGATTATCCAGTACTTCCACCCGGGCGTGGGAACGTTCAACGCCCTCTCGGGAGCGATCGTCGTCGGCGTCATGATCATCCCGATGGTGTCGTCGATCTCCGAGGACGCGATGAGCTCGGTGCCGGACTCGCTTCGGAACGCCGCCTACGGACTCGGCGCGACGAAGTTCGAGGTCTCGACCCAGGTCGTCCTGCCCGCGTCGCTGTCGGGTATTCTCGCCGCCTACATCCTCGCGATCTCGCGGGCGATCGGCGAGACGATGGCCGTCACCCTCGCTGTCGGAATGTTGCCCCAGATCACCGCCAGTCCCTTTGCTGAGATGCAGACGATGACGGCGTACATGGTCGAGATCGGGACCGGTGACGCCTCCGTCGGCTCCGTCGGCTACATGAGCCTGTTTGCAATCGGGCTCACGCTGTTCCTGATGACGTTCACGATGAACGTCGGGAGCATGTGGGTTCAGTCACGCTACCGGGAGGAGTACCAATGAGCGCGGAAACCGCAGACGACGGCTTCGCGGTCGACGATGCCTCGATCCGCCGGATGCGTCTCTACGGTCGCATCTTCCTCGGTCTCTGTATCGCGGCGACGATGGTCGGAATCGTCGCACTCGTCGCACTGGTGTACGACGTGGTCGCCGAGGCCTGGGGCTGGCTCACCTGGGAGTTCCTGACCCACCCGCCGTCGTATCTGGTCGAACACTACAATCCGTCGAACTACGGGGACCTACCGACGGGGCCGGGCGGAATCTACCCGGCGCTCGTGGGGTCGATCTACCTCATCGTCCTCACCGCGATCTTCACGCTGGTACTGGGCGTCGGCGCCGCGATCTACCTAGAGGAGTACGCCGCTGAGACGCGGTTCACCCAGTTCATCGAGGCAAACATCGCGAACCTCGCAGGCGTCCCGTCGATCGTCTACGGACTGCTCGGGTTGGCGCTGTTCGTCCGCGCGATCGGTGCGGGGGCGAGCCTGCTCGCGGGCGCGCTGACGCTAACGCTGCTGATCCTGCCGATCGTCATCGTCCAGACCCAGGAGTCCCTGCGGGCGGTGCCGGACTCGATGCGCCGGGCTTCCTACGGTGCGGGCGCGACGAAGTGGCAGACGATCCGAAACGTCGTCCTGCCGGAGGCGATCCCGGGTGTCATGACCGGGATCATCCTCTCGCTGTCCCGCGCGATCGGCGAGACGGCGCCGATCATCATGGTCGGGGCGGCGACGTCGATGTTCGCGCCGCCGAGTATCACAGACCCCACCGGCTCGTTCGCCGCGATGCCGATGCAGATCTTCGAGTGGGCGAAAGCACCGGAAGGTGACTTCCAGCACGTCGCGGCGGCTGGGATCATCGTCCTGCTGAGCGTCCTGTTGCTCATGAACGCGACCGCGATCTACATCCGAAATAAGTACGACCGCCGCGCCTGATTACCAATGACCCGAAAGACACCACCAAACCGAACCACCAACGATCGTCCCACAACAGGTAACTGCCCGGGCCGCGAGGGTTCGACAACGGCCATGCTTCCAGACGGCGGTACGGAGACGGTCCCGCAATCGCAGGCGGTGTCCACAGACGAGTCGGATGCACGCGACTCGATGTGGGACCGAACCGACGAGCCCGACGACAGCACCCGTGTCGACGACGCGGTCATCCAGTCTCGTAATCTCGACGTCTACTACGGCGAGACCCAGGCGCTACAGGGGATCGACATGGACATCCCCGAGACCAAAGTGACCGCCCTGATCGGCCCCTCGGGCTGTGGAAAGTCGACGTTCCTGCGCTCGATCAACCGGATGAACGACCTGATCGACGTCGCCAACGTCGACGGGGAGCTCTTCTTCCATGGCAAGAACGTCTACGACGAGGACGTCGATCCCGTCGCGCTCCGACGGAAGATCGGGATGGTGTTCCAGAAGCCAAACCCGTTCCCAAAGAGTATCTTCGAGAACGTCGCCTACGGGCTGCGCGTCCAGGGCAAAGACGACGACGTCGAGCGGAAGGTTCGACAGGCACTGGATCGGGCAGCGCTGCTCGACGAGGTCGATGGCCGACTCGACGAGTCCGGCCTCGACCTCTCTGGCGGGCAACAACAGCGCCTCTGCATCGCGCGGGCGATCGCCCCCGACCCGGAGGTGTTGCTCATGGACGAACCCGCGAGCGCGCTCGACCCCGTCGCGACCTCCCAGATTGAGGATCTGGTCGAGGAGTTAGCCGAGGAGTACACCGTCGTCATCGTCACCCACAACATGCAGCAAGCGGCCCGCATCTCCGATAAGACCGCAGTCTTCCTCACCGGCGGCGACCTCGTCGAGTTCGACGATACCAACAAGATCTTCAACAACCCAGAGAACCAGCGCGTCGAAGATTACATCACCGGCAAGTTCGGGTGAAGCCAGATCGTCGATTTCGCGATGGAGTTCGGTATGACCAGTTCTCTATGTGTACACCGTTGCTCACCCCAGTCAGCGTGTCGCCTGCCCGTAACGGGACTCGCCTCGCGGAACTAGCCGCGGGCACAAGCTATATCTTCGCCCGGCCAGGTCGGTGAAATATGGCCAGAAAATCGTTCGAAGAACAACTCACGGCGCTCCGCGAGGACGTCTGCTACATGGGCGAGGTCGTGATGGAACGGCTTCGCATGGGCCTCGACGCGCTCCAGCGTAAGGACCGCGAACTCGCCCGGGAAGTAATCGAGGGCGACGGCGAGGTCAACCGGATGTACCTCGATCTAGAGCAGCAGTGTGTCGATCTACTCGCCCTCCAACAGCCCGTGGCGAGCGATCTGCGCTTTATCGCCGCCTCGTTCAAGATCATCACGGACCTAGAACGGATCGCAGATCTCGCGGTCAACGTCGGCGAGTACACCTTAGAAGCCGAGCGCGATCGGTTTCCCGACGTCGACGTACAAGCGATGGGCGAACTCACGCTCGTGATGGTCGAAGATGCGATCGACGCCTACGACAGTGAGGACATCGACATGTGTTACGACCTCTCGACGCGCGACGACGACTTAGACGGCTTTGCCGAGCGAGCCAGCGAGATCGTCGTCCGTGATCTGATCGAGCGCGAACTCGAGACCCAAGAGGAAGTCGAATCCCTGTTACAAGACGTCTCGAGGCTCTTGCTGACGATTCGGGATCTAGAGCGTGTCGGCGATCACGCCGTGAATATCGCGGCTCGAACGCTCTACATGGTCGAAAGCGACGACGAACTTATCTACTGAGCGTCGAACCTAACGCTTGGCCACAACTCTCGTGCTATCCGACAATTCCGAGGACGCCGTCGGTCTCGCCATCGTCGGCTGACGAGTTGTGCTCCTCATCGGTCGTCGCGTCCTCGTGAGCGTCTTCGTCGACACCAGCCATCAACTCGAGAATGAGGGGCTCTTCCTGCGAGCGGAGTTGTCGCGGGTAGACGCCGATCGTCACGAGCAGATCGTCGTCGGTCTGGACGGCCTCGCTGACGTGTAGGTACACCTGGAGGCTCTGTCCCTCGAACACCGCGTCCGCGGTGAACCGGGTCTGCGTCGTCGATTGATCGAGAATCTCGACGGTATCGGATGTATCTTCTTCGACGTTTCCGATCTCGTCGTAGTTATCCTCGACGAGTTCGATCAGTTCTGCCGCAGACATATCCTCGACAGGGTTGAAATTCCGGCCGAGGAGCCCGATCTGGGGTGTCGTGAGGACCATGAACATCGCACCGCGTGCCTCTCCGAGTATTCCCATATCGATCGTCTTCTCGTGTTCGGTCACGTAGTTCGTCGCGCTCACTTCTGAGGAGAGCGGGCCGGCGCCAACGTCTCGGTCGACGACGACATCGTCGATGCCCGTCTGTCGGTAGCCGGTCTCGTCACGAGCCTGGACATCGACGCCAGCAGGTGACGCCTCGTGCTCGTCCATGCCGACGAGTCCGAGACAACCGGCCAGACCAGCCAGTCCGGCGGCCCCACACCCCGCGAGGAGACTCCGTCGATTCATTGAGGAAGAAATTGACCGTCGGTTCATATGAGTTTGTTGGCTGCCGGAAGAAGCGTGAGAACGAACTGTCAGCACAACCTAGCGACGTGGCTCAGGATCGGTCAGGGACGCGGGTCAACAGCTGTGCCGTATCGAAGACGTTCCGGGTCTCGACGAGGACGGTCGCGGCCTCCCTGAGGGTGAACTCGGCGTCGATCGACGAGCCGTGACACCGCACATATAACTCGAGCCACCCGTTCATCGCACCGCGGAGTGCGTCGAGTTCAGCCGACGAAAACGGAACCAGCCGCCCGCCGGTCCGGGCTTCGACGTAGAGCCAGACGGCGGGTCCGACTCCCTCACGGAGGTACGTATCGGCGGCGGTGGGCGTCGCCGTCTCGGGATCGAACGTCTCGCGGTCACGCTGAGCGCGGCGGGCCAGTGCCGCGATCTGGGAGCCGTAGCAGTTCATGGATTCGCGGCTACCGGCCCGTCACCCCTCGCGGTACTCGACGCCCTTGCCGCCGCGGGGGTGTTCCCACTCGGTCTCGGCGACGATCGCGCAGGTGCCACACTCGATGCAGGGCTGGGTGTCCAAGCTAACGACGGTCTCTTCCGTGCCGTTAGTCGAGACGGTCTCTGCCCGATAGCAGCCGCCGCCGAAGTCCTCGGCGCTGACGGGGCAGGCGGCGACGGCCGCCCCGCTGGCTTCGACGGAGTCCTCAACGAGTCGGATGTGGGGGTTCCCGACGTCTGTATCGTACGTGAGGTCTCCGATCCGTTCCTCGAGGGAGGGGGGTTCGACCTCGTTCTCCCAGTGGATTGTCCGGCCGTGTTGCTCGCCGATCACCGCCGGGAGTGTGACGTAGCCGGTCTGTGCGTCCGGCAGCATCGAGACGAGAAACGGCGAGTTGTACGCCCGACGAAGCAGCCGCTTCGAGAGCGGATTGCCGACCGCGAGGCCGCCGACTCGTGACTCGAGGACCGTATCAACCGCCCTCGTGACGAGGTCGCGCTCGCCGACGGTCTTTGCGAGGTCGTACCGTCGCGGCCGGAGTTTCGCCATCGTCCCAGAGTCCTCGAGAGACGCCGCGTACTGGCGCCCTGCGGCCTCGGGATCGGTGTTGCCGCGGGTGCTCGCGAAGGCGTCGGCCGCGAGCGCGCCCGCGGTCACGGCGTGGTTCATCCCCTTGATGATCGGCCCCTGGGCCTGCATCTGGCCAGCGGCGTCGCCAACGAGGACGAGCCGATCCCGGTAGGGCTCGCGGTGGGCGACCTTCTTCGAGTCCGGGACGAGCTTCGCGGCGTACTCGCGCTCGTCGTACTCGCCGCGGAACCACTGGGCGAGCAAGGGGTGAGTGAGCAGGGCGTCGAGCAGCTCGTGCGGTTCGGCCTCCTGCTCGACGAGACTATCCAGGTGGAAGACGGTCCCGACCGACAGACTGTCCTCGTTCGTATAGAGGAAGCCGCCGCCCCGAACGTCGGAGAAGAGATCGCCCGAGAAGAGATGGGCGACGCCCTGGTCGGAGTCGACGTCGAAGCGCTCTTCGATCGCCTCGGGATCCATCTCGACGGTCGCTTTGACGCCCTGGAACCACTCGTCTGGTTCCTCCCAATTCATCAGGCCGGCGTCGCGGGCGAGTTCGGAGTTGACCCCGTCGGCCGCGACGATCAGATCGGCCGTGATCGGGTCGAGTTCGTCGCAAGTCACGCCGACGATCTCACCGTTTTCTCTGAGCAGGCCGTTGACCCGCACCTCGGTGAGGACGCCCCCGCCCGTCTCGCTGGTTTTCTCGTGGACGCGCTTCTCGAGCCAGGAGTCCATCTGCCGGCGGAGGACGGCGTCGCACCAGTCGGTGTCGTGTTCGTGGAGATCGGTCAGATCGTACGTTTTGACCGTGTTTCCGGCGACGTTGTGGATGTAGTAGTCGGTGACGGGGCGCTCTGCGGCCACCTCGCGGAAGTCGGGAAAGAGGTCGTCGATCGCGTACGGCGCCGACTCCTCGGCGTAGATCAGGCCGCCAGAGACGTTCTTCGAGCCGGCCTCGACGCCGCGCTCTAAGACGAGCGTCTCGACGCCGTGGTCTGCCAGGCGGGCCGCCGCCGCGGCCCCGCCGGGACCACAGCCGACGACGATCGCCTCGTAGTGCTCGTAGCCGCCATCAGTCATCGTCACCACCCCCGTCGGCGGCGGCTTCGAGCTGTAACTCGCCGGATTCGACGGCCGCCGTCAGCTGCGGAAGGACCTCGAAGAGGTCGCCCTTGAGGAAGTAGTCGGAGACGTCCCGGATGCGGGCGTCGGGATCGGTGTTGATCGAGACGATGGTGTCGGACTGGTCCATACCGACCTTGTGCTGGACCGCGCCGGAGACGCCCGCGGCGATGTAGAGATCGGGTGCGACGACCTGGCCCGTCTCGCCGATCTGGCGTTCCTCCTTCGAGTACTGTTCGACGTGGCCCTCGAACTGGTAGGCAGAGGTGACGATCCCTCGGGTGATGCCGAGCGCCGAATCGTCGAAGGCGTCGACGAGGTCGAGGCCGAGTTCCATCCCGAGCGTGGGGTCGTCGGCGATGCCCCGACCCAGACAGACGACGACGTCGTGGCCAGTCAGGTCGACGCCCGCTTCTAGGGTGTCGTACTCCTCAATCTCGACGGCGAACCACTCGTCGTCGAGTTCCATGTCGTGTTCGACGACGAGCCCCTCGCGGTCGGGGTCCGGATCGGGGACGTCGAACGTTCCCGGAATGACGGAGGCCCCCTGCGGGTGGAAGTCCCGGTCGGGGTTGTCGAGACAGAGGATCGTCGAATACTCGAAGCCCGAGAAGTCGGGTCGCTTCATGTGGAGGACGCGCTCGAACGTCTTTTTGACGCCGGGTTCGCCCGTCTTGACCGGGTTCGAGGCCTCTTCTTCCTGGATGAAGAGGTCAGAACAGTCCGAAGCGAGCCCGGAGTCGAGTTCGGCCTGGACCATCGCGGAGAGGTCCCGACCGTTGTTCGTCGCCGGGAAGAGCACGTACCGGGGCTCGTCGTACTCGCGCCAGTCGGTGCTCTCGACGGTTCCCTCACCGCGGGCCATGTGGGCCGCGATCTGCGTGTAGGGCGTGTGGGTGAACCGCTCGAGGCGGTCGTCCTCGTGGAAGACCGCGACGTCGGCGCCGTAGGCGATCGCCTCCTCGGCGAGGTCAGCGCAGTCGTCGCCGACGACGAACGCGACGACGCGCTCTTCGTCACCGTAATCCGCCTCGTACTGATCCATCAGCTCGCGGGCCTTCCCGAGCATCTCCTTCGAGACGTCGAGCAGTTCGCCCTGCTGGGTCTCACAGAAGACCCACATATCCTCGTAGTCACCCCCGACGAGCGCGCGAACGTGGCGCTTGTCCCGCGTCTCGGCCATCTCCTCGTCGATCGCTTCGATCGCTTCGTCGGGTGTATCGGCGTCGGATTCTTCGCTCCCAGCTTCGTCCGCCTCGGGTTCGTCACCCTCGGCGTCGTCGCCGATAGTTTCAGCTGTCTCCTCGTACTCGCCTTCGGTCTCGTCGTCGGACACGGTGCTGGCGTCCGTGGCCTCGTCGTCGGTTTCAACCTCGGTCTCCTCGCCCTCGGCGCCGGCGTCGTCTTGCGCGCCGACCGAATCGAGGCGACGATTGATTGCCTCGCGAGCCGTCTTCCGGTCCTTGCCGGCACGTTCGGCCTCGAGGACGGCAGTGAGTTCGTCGACGTCGTCGATCGTGTCCAGTTCCTCGGTCAGTTCGGGAACTGTGTGTTCCTCGGGGTCGATACCCACAGTTAGTCACCTCCCGCAAACGGCGTCAGTTCGTCGACGACGGTGCCCAGGCCCTCGGGATCGTCGGGGTCGATCATCGTTGCTTCGCGCTCGGCCGGCGCCTTGGGAATCGGATCGACCGAGGAGACGATCGTCGGCGAGCCGTCGAGACCGATGTAGTCGGGATCGAGGTCGAGGTCCTCGTGGTCCCACTCCGTCAGGTACTCGTCGTGTTCGGCTGCCCGGGCCTGTGTCTCTGCGCGAAGTTGCTTGTGCGTCAGTCGGTGAGAGGCCTTCCGATAGGTCGGGGCGAACTCCGGATCTGCGATGACCATACACGGCAGGGGCGCCTCGACGGTCTCGATTTCGTCGACGTCGCCCTCGACCAGCCGCTTGGCCCGCAACACCCGCTCCTCGAGATCGATGTCTAGCGCGAGGACGTGCGTGACGATAGGCCACTCGAGCCCCCAGCAGGTCTGGGGGCCGGTGTGGCCGGTCTCGCCATCCGCCGTTTTGAAGCCGGCGAAAACGAGGTCGACGTCGGCGACCTCGTCTTGATACTTCTCGACTGCCGAACAGAGCGTGATCGCGGTCGCCCAGGTGTCCGAGGCGGCGAACTCGCGGTCGGAGAGGAGATAGCTGTCGTCTGTGTAGACCGAGGCCATCGCCTCCTCTAAGACGCTCGTGTAGGATGGTGGACCCATACACATCCCGCTGACGTGGCCGCCGTGGCGGACCTTCGTCTGGAGGGCGGCCTCCAGCGCAAAGGCGTCGTTCGGATTCATCACCGTCGGCGTCTTGCCCCGCTCTAAGTGGCCGTCCTCGTCGAAGGAGACGGCACCCTCCGAGAAGTCCGGCACGCCCTTGGTCAGGACGAGAGATCGCATCGGTCCCTCCGGTCTCGCATCGTGTGTGTGTCTCCCATGCTCACCTCATCCATCGTAGGTGTTCCTCTTAAGGATGAGGGGTGTTTCACACGGTTGAAAATGAGGATCTGGGCGACCTCACGCGATGGTGGACTCGGCGTGCACTCGTCCCGTGACCGTCTCACTCCCGCTCGCGTTCGGTCGTCCCCATCGTGATCTCGCCGGTCGCCCGGATCGAGCCGTCGATCTCGACGTCCGGGTGGAGGTCGAGATCGCGACAGGAGACGTCGCCGAGTACGCGGGCGCTCTCGCGGACCGTCACGTCGCCGTCACGGGTGGTCAGGTCGCCGTGAATCCGCGTTCGCTCACCGACCGTCACGTCGCCGCGGGCTCGGAGACTGCCGAAGACGTTCGAGTCGGCGCCGACGTCGATCGTCTCCGCACGGACGTTGCCGTGGAGGCGACACTCGCTGCCGATTCGGGCCGGCGTCGAGACGCGCCAGGCGTCGTCGCCGACCGTCGCGTTGCCCGGAATCACGAGCGGTTCGACGGGCGGCTCCTCGCCCTCGTCGTCGACGAGTTCGGAGACGAGCCGCTGGGCGGCGTCTTCCTCACCGAGCAACAGGAGATGTTTGAGGTAGACGAACAGGAAGACGATCGTTGGCATCGGATTTCGAATGACGATCCAGCCGTTGGCCTCGAACCCCTCCTCGATCTCGACGTCGTCGCCGATGTCTAGATCGCCGGCGACCTTGAGTTGGCCGTCGACGGTGACCCGTTCGCCGACGTACGCGTCCTCGCCGACGAGCACGTCGCCACCGACCGTACACCACATATCGAGCCGGCAGTCGCCCGCCGCTTCGATGCTTCCGTCGACGTCGACGCTTTCGCCGACGAGCACGTTTCGCCCGCGGATGCCGAAGTCGACGGTCGACCGGGTGCCGACGAGGACGTCGCCGTCGGTCACCAGATCGACCTCTTTGGCTTCGGTTCCGTCGGGAACCACGAGTTCGTCGAGGGGGTCCCTGCTGAACGCCACACTCACAGCCAGTCGACCAGCCCATAAATATATTCACGAGATGTCCGCCGCGCGTCTGACGAATCGATTGGGTCAGTCCCACCGCTGGCGGCTGGTTGGCCCCGGCCCCAACCCGTCCCGTTTTTGTCTGCCAGTCGCATATCCCCGAGCATGACTACACTTGCGTTCGACGAGGAGGGCGTCGACGTCGTCTACGAGGGCACGGAGTTTCGACTCGACAGCGACCTCATCGAGGAGGCGACCGAGAAGTCCTACTACGACGTGACCGACCACGAAGTCCTGAAGATCGTCGCCGAGCAGCCGAACCTGCAGGGCGAACCGCGGCGCGTCGGGGATATTCTGGACTGATAGACAGGTTCGAGCACGCGGCGACCGGTCGCAGTCACTCCCCGCCGAGTAGCCGCTCCGTACTGTCGGGCAGGGGATCGGGAACGACGCCGTCGCGCTGCCCGAGCGTTCGGGCGTGGGGCGCACAGACGAGCCGATTGTCGGCCCACGGCACGTGAAGTTCCACGGCCGCCTCGCGTTCGCAGTCGGCCTCGACACACTCCATGTCGATCGGTACCTCGGCCCATGACCTGAGTGTTTCGGCCGGGCGTGTCGCGGCGTCGCCTCCGGTGTGGCTCAGATGAAGACGGCGACGAGAAAGCCAAGCAGGATTGCGGTCGTCAACAGCACCTGAACCGCCGTCGAGGCCAGTATCCCGAGGGTCGCGTAGAGAGCGGTTCGCGTGCCGCCCGCGACGTCGCCGTGGCGAGCAAATTCGAGCGCGAACACCGTCCCGAACAGCCCGACGAGAAGCCCGAGAGGACCGAGAACGAACATGAGCGCGAGACCCACGACGGCCGCGACGGCAGTCGTTCCCCACGAGGCGCCGCCCGCGCGGGCGGCGATCGCCCCGCCGAGAAACTCCGCGATCAGGGTGAGCACTCCGAGCGTAGTGAGCACCGCGAGCGCGAGCGTTCCCGGCTCGGCGAAGCCGGAACTCCACCAGTAGAGGTAGACGCCCGACAGCGAGAGCAGTCCGCCGGGCACCAGCGGAACGAGCGTGCCGGCGATACCCGCCAATAAGAGACCCACCGCCAGCACCGTTATCGCGTCGACCATATCGGAGGGTTTGTCGGCGGGTCCAAAACCGTGTCGTAGCGCAGTGGAGCGGTGCGTGATCGACGCCAGACTGCGAGGCGCGAACGCACACTCGCCGGCTCCCGCAGGATTAGGTGTTGGGAGACCGAGCGTACGGTTATGAGCGAGCCACGCGGGGCGATCGTCATCGGCGCCTCCTCCGGAATCGGCGAGGCGCTCGCGCGGGAACTCGCCGCCGAGGGGTATCGAGTCGGACTGGCGGCCCGGCGGACCGAGCGCCTGAAATCGATCGGCGAGGAACTGCCGACGAAGGCGTACGTGGCGACGATGGACGTGACCGACGCCGAGACCGCCCGCGAGCGCTTTTTCGGGTTGGCCGAGGCGATGGGGCGGGTAGAGCTGGTCGTGATCAGCGCCGGGATCGGCCGGGTCAACCGCGAGTTGGAGTGGGAGCGCCAGCGTCAGGTTATCGAGACGAACGTGACGGGGTTTGCGGCGCTCGCGAGCGCCGCGGTGGCGTACTTCGAGGAGCGGGCAGGCGCGGGGGGAGAGGCGAGCGACGGACACGAGTCCAGTACCGAGGCGCCGGCCGGCCACCTCGTCGGCATCTCGTCGATCGCCGCCCACGTCGGCATCGGCGCCCTCCCAGCCTACGGCGCCTCGAAGGCGTTCGTCTCGAACTATCTAGAAGGGCTGCGGTATCGGCAATCGGGACGGGGCGCGGACGTGACGATCACCACCGTCGAGCCGGGCTACGTCGATACGCGGCTCTCGGTGGGGGAGTTCTGGCGAGCCTCACCCGAATCGACGGCGAAACAGATCGCACGCGCGATCCGGAGAGAGCGCCGCCACGTTTACGTCACCCGGCGTTGGCGGCTGGTTGCGTGGTGGCTGAAGGCGATGCCTGAGCGCGTCTTACAGTGGCTGCTTCGGTGAGGATGAGCCAGTCCAGCTCGAATCTATCCCCCATTGAATCGCTCGCGAACCGCAGCGGCCGCCTCGCCGCCGTACCGATCGACCAGCGGGGCGAACGCGTCGCCGAGCGCCCGCATGCACTGCCCGACGGAGTGATAGCCAAGCTCGTCAGCGACGGACTCGACGTCCCGTGCCTGGAGCACCCGACGGACGAGCAGCCGCTCCTCACGGCCGGAGAGGTCGAGATCCGACGGCTGCGCGACGAAGTACCGGACCGCGAGGCGTCGGAAGGGGCCAGGGTCGACGTCGAAGAGACCGGGGCCGTAGGCGGCGCCGGCGACCAGGCGCCACTCGTGAGCAGAGAGGTCGGGATCGGGGACTGCGTCGGCGTCGACGCTTTTCAAAGCAGCGCGAAGGACGTCGGGCGCTACCTCTGCGAGGGTATCCGAGCAGACAGCGGGGATACGCCGCGCGAACCGGGCGGCGTGACCAGTGGCGAGTTCGTGGCCGGCGTCGCTCGTGGGAAGGAGCACGATCGCGGAGTGTTCGCCGCTCGTGTCGTTTCGCGTCGTCGAGAGATGGACGGCGCCGTAGCCGTTTTCCGCCCAGAAGGCGAGCAGTCCGGGCGTCGCACCGAAGCCGGCACCGAGCCAGTCGATCTGCCGTTCGAACTCGCTTCGAACGCGCTCGAGCAGGTGCGAGCCGAGCCCCCGCGAGCGGGCGGCGTGGTGGACCGCGATGCGGACGACGCGCAGCCCCGAGGGGTCGCCCGCGGACTCGTCTCGCAGCTGGCTCGTGAGGATATCGGGGATCATGTTTCCGGGAATGCGCTGGCCCTCGTAGATGGTCGCTTGCGTCTCCGCAGAGAGCCCACCCTCGCGGGCGAGCAGGGCGACGCCGACGACGTGGCCGTCGAAGACGAGCGCCCGGGCTGTCAGATTTGGTGCGTCGAGCAGACGGGCCAGGTCGTTGGGCTCGGTCCGATAGTGAGCGAGCACCAGCAGGCCGAACGCTTCGCGAAGCAGGCGCTCGTCCGAACGGAGCGTCTCGGGGTCGAGTGCACGATACGTGACTGTCTCCGGAGTCGCCGCCGCGACCAGCGGTTCGACCGGCGGCCGTGCGTCCAGACAGAGCGCCCGGAACGCCCAGACCTCCACGGGGTCACCCGCGGCGTACCGGATCGGTTCGACCAGTCGGCGCTCGATCACCTCGTGGTCGCTCTCTGCGAGCCGATCTCGAAACCGGACCGAGAAGCCGCGACCGGCACCCTCGTAGCCGTGGATCGTCGTCGCGAAGGCGACGCGGTCGGCGGCGAGAAGCGCCTCCAGCCGAGCGACGGGGAGCGCGGCGGCCTCGTCGACAATCAGGACGTCAACGTTCTCGCAGCTGTCGACAGCGTCTGTGGGTGACCGATAGCTAATCTGGCCGCCGGCGCGCGTGTGGATCTGCCGGTCGTCGTCTGCCGGGTGGCTAGTCTCGGATACCGGCTCGTCTGTGCCCTCAGTCAGCTCTCTGGCGCGGGCGAACAGTTCCTCAGCGTTGCGGAAGGCGGGCGCTGTGACGAGAACATCCGCGCCAGAGCGAGCGAGTGCCCCCGCGGCCAGCCCCGCTGCACTCGACTTGCCGCGGCCGCGGTCAGCCTCCAGAACGACAGCACGCTCGCCGTCGTCGAGCAGTGACTCGAAGGCGGCGACAGCCGCGGCCTGATCGTCGGTTCGACAGCGTTCGTACGTCGCGTCCAGAAACCGGCGCTCGCCGGGTGGCTGCGGTGAAGGAGCTGCCGGCGAGGAAGCCTCGATCCGCGGAGCCGGATCGGTCAGCCCGTCGTCGAGGATTCGGCCGGCGTCGACGTCGACGATCGCGATGCCGCGGTGGGTCCGCAGAAGGGTGACCAGACGGCGGGTGAACCGGCCGGTGACGTCCGAGAGGGAGAACGGCGGCACCGCCAGGGACTCGGCGAAGGCGCCGGGGCGCTCGGGCCAGGAGTCGAGTGGGGGGGCCAAGAGAACGAGCAGGCCGCCGCCGTCGACGGCGCCGACGGCCGCCCCCAGCGCGTTCGGCTGGAGGCCGCGGTGGGCGTCGACGACGACGATTTCGCGGGTGGTTCCCAGGAGTTCGCCGGCGCGGGATTGGGGTAGCTGCTCGCATCGAAGTCGATCGTCCGGGCCGAGGAGTGTGGTGGCCGTGATCGGGACCGAGAGCGCGTCGAGGACGTCAGCAAGTGTCTCGTACCCACTCGCGCGCTCGCCCGAGAGAACGAGGAGCCGGCGCTCGTTCGTTTCGGCCGCCTCTGTGGCGAGGCGGTGTGCGAGTGCGACGACGTCGGCGGTCATACCGGAACGCTCGGTGACGGAGGGTAATAGACACCAGCGGTCGATCGTCCGCAACCCGCGTGCGGAGCCATCGCACGCCCTCGAGCGTTTGAACACGCTTTTAAGGGGGGCTACGCTACTGAGGTGTACACCCTATGCGGGGTTGATGATGCTCCTAGCCCCACAGGACTTTCGCCGGATCGTCCGGCCCGGGGATCGTGGTGGCGTCGTCGACGCCACCCGGACCCAGCCCCCGGACGGCAGGGGAGCGAGAGCCCACGCGTAGGAGACAGGTGAACAACCAATGGCAGTTTACGTAACTACAGAGATCCCAGCCGACCTCGCCGACGACGCCCTCGAGGCGCTCGAGGTCGCACGAGACACAGGCAGTGTAAAGAAAGGAACCAACGAGACGACCAAGGCCATCGAGCGCGGCAACGCCGACCTCGTTTACGTCGCCGAAGACGTCACGCCCGAGGAGATCGTGATGCACCTCCCCGAGCTGGCAGACGAGAAAGGCATTCCTGTCGTCTTCGTCGAGACCCAGGACGACGTCGGCCACGCTGCCGGCCTCGAAGTCGGCTCCGCCGCCGCGGCGATCGTCGACGCCGGCGAGGCCGACGACGACGTCGAAGATATCGCCGCGAAGGTCGAGGACCTCGACTGAGGTGATCAGAGATGAGCGCTGAAGAGGGAGAAAGCGGCTCTACGCCCGCCGAGGTCATCGAGATCGTCGGCAAGACCGGCATGCACGGTGAAGCCATGCAGGTCAAATGCCGGATCAAGGAGGGCGAGAATCAGGGACGAATCATCACCCGAAACTGCCTCGGGCCGGTCCGCGAGGGGGACATCCTCCAGCTGCGCGAGACCGCCCGCGAGGCCGACTCCATCGGAGGACAATAATGGTCGAGAAGCGAACCTGCGACTACACCGGCGAAGAGATCGAGCCCGGCACGGGCATCATGTACGTTCGCAACGACGGCACCGTACTCCACTTCGTCGACTCGAAGGCGGAGAAAAACTACAAGCTCGGCCGCGAGCCCCGCGATCTGGAGTGGACCGCGGAAGGACGCGCCGGGAAAGGTCCCGTCCAAGACGAGGTCGCAGCCGACGAGGAGGCTGACCAGGACGAGGACGTCGAAGCCGAAGCGGACGTCACCGAGGACGACTCCGAGGATGTCCCCGCTGACGACGAGTCCGTCGACGAGACGGAAGCCGAGGCTGACGACGAGGACGAGGAATGAGCGACCACGAGCGAACCTTCGTGATGGTCAAGCCCGACGCCTTCGCGCGTGGGTTAGTCGGCGAGGTCGTCTCCCGACTCGAAGAGCGTGGCCTCAAGCTGGTCGGCATCAAGGTGCTCAACATGCCCGAAGCGCGGGCCAAAGAGCACTACGCCGAACACGAGGAGAAGCCGTTTTTCGACGGCCTGATCGACTTTATCACCTCGGGCCCGGTCGTCCCGATGGTCTGGGAAGGCCAGGACGCAACTCGACAGGTCCGCCAGATGATCGGCGCGACCGATCCACTCGAGGCCGCCCCCGGAACGATCCGTGGTGACTACGCGCTCGACCTCGGTCGAAACGTCGTTCACGCAGCCGACCACGAGGACGAGGGCGCAAACGAGCGAGAGATTGCGATTCACTTCGACGAGGACGAGTTGATCGACTACGATCAACACGACGTCGAGTGGCTCTACGAGTAGCGCCGTTTCGGTTTCGACCGTACTACGTTCTCCGGGTAATATCACTGAGTAAAGACATGTGTGTATCTAGGACGCCGTAACATCTAATGTGGGGGCTGTAGTAGTCGGCGTTGGTGGTTTCGAATGGTAACGTTCGGTAGGTGGTCCGGGGATGGGTGAAAGCGAACGGGGGTCAGCAGCCGTCGCGACCGGCACGGCGCCGTCGCTCGACGAAGTGTTCGACGTACTCTCTGAGCAGCGCCGGCGGTACGCACTGTACGAGCTCTGGATGCGCGAGCCAGGAGTTGCAACGGTAACGGAACTAACAGAGCGGGTCCTCGCGCTCGAGAACCGCGCTGACGAGAGCGAGGCGTACCAGCGTACCGTCAGAACGACCCTCCAGCACAGCCATTTGCCGAAGCTCGAAGACGCCGGCGTGGTAGAACACGACGCCCGAAGCGAGACGGTCCGGTACTGGCGGCAGCCGTCGGTCGAGGAGTGGCTCGAGCACGCATACCACAAGGAGTTCTCCCGGCGGCAGCGAGCCGAGTTCGGATACGAGTAATCAAACAGCGCCAACTCGACCAGCCCTTCACACCCAATTGCTGAAAGGTTTAACACGATACCCGTCGTGGCTTGGTCGGAGGGGTGGCGAACTGCCCACGAGAGTGGGACGTGATATCGTTTCACTCCTCAAAACTTAACAGGAGAGCGGACAATACACAGAATACAGCACCACTATGACTGATCACGAACTCCCACCGCTGCCGTACGACTACGATGCACTGGAACCGTCGATCTCCGAACAGGTCGTCACCTGGCACCACGATACCCACCACCAGGGATACGTAAACGGCCTCAACAGCGCCGAGGAGACCTTAGCAGAGAACCGCGAGTCGGGCGAGTTTGGCTCGACCGCTGGCGCACTCGGAAGCGTCACCCACAACGGCTGTGGACACTATCTCCACACGCTGTTCTGGGAGAATATGTCTCCCGACGGCGGCGGCGAGCCTGAGGGCGACCTCGCCGACCGCATCGAGGAGGACTTCGGCTCCTACGAGGGCTGGAAGGGCGAGTTCGAGGCCGCAGCGAGCGCCGCCGGCGGCTGGGCCCTGCTCGTCTACGACCCCGTCGCGAAGCAGCTTCGCAACCTGGCTGTCGACAAACACGACCAGGGTGCCCTCTGGGGCGCCCACCCGATCCTGGCGTTAGACGTCTGGGAGCACTCGTACTACTACGACTACGGTCCCGACCGCGGCGAGTTCGTCGACAACTTCTTCGACGTGGTCAACTGGGACTCCGTCGCAGAAGAGTACGGGAAGTGCCTCGACCACTTCGAGTGAACTACCCCACACCTACTCAGCCGCTGGTGCGGCTTCGTTGAGGGTAGCGTGAGACCGAAGGCCTCACGGACCATGCGAACGGGCGCTTCGCGCCCGTGAGCAGATGGGGCTTCCTGTTTCTATGACGCGCTTTGCAGACACCGAATGGGTGTCCGTAGGGAGCGCAGTCTCCACAGGCGTGTCTTCGGGCCATCCCAGCCCTAGTTCAGAAAAGCCGCGCTGCAAGACGTTCATCGCCGCATTCGCGTCCCGGTCACACTCGAACCCACATGACGGACACGAGTGTTCTCTGACCCAGATCGGTTTCGCTGTTTCCACACCGCACGACGCGCACTCCTTCGTCGTCCCAGCGGCTTCCACCTGAACGACGTGACAGCCGTACAACTCTGCCTTATATTTGAGGAGGGAGATGAACTGTCGCCACGCCGCGTCCTGCTTGTTGCGAGCGTTGTGTGACTGCTCCAACATCCCCTTCACATCCAAGTCCTCGACGAATACGGCGTCGTATTCGCGGACGAGCCACGTCGTCAACTTGTGCTGGTAGTCCAACACCTTCCGGCGGATGTGTCGCTTGACCTTCGCCACGTTTCGGCGTTGCTTCTCGTAGTTGTTCGACCCTTGCTCTTTCCGCGACAACCTGCGTTGTTCACGTCGGAGGCGGGCGTATTCGTTTTCGAGGTTGAGCCAGTCCACGATCTTGCCGTCACTAGTGTGGATGTAGTTCAGAATGCCGAGATCAACACCGACGCTGTTGGTCGTGTCGAGCGAATCTACGTCAGGCTTCTCGGGTAGATCGGCTTCACCGGTTTCGAGGCCGAAGGAAACGAACCACTCACCGGTTGTCTCTTTCTTGACCGTCACTTCTTTGATGTCGGCTTCGTCGGGGATGTCGCGGTGGTAACGGATCGGGATGTCGCCAATTTTGGAAAGCCAGAGCGTCGCGCGTCGACCACTCGTGTTTTTGAGTTCGAAGCCAGACTGCGAGTACGTCATACTCTGGAATTCCGTTGGTGACTTCCACTTGAGCCTCCCGACTGTACGTCCGTTTTGTTTCTGCTCGGAGAGTCCGTCGAGGTTCTGGTAGAACCGGGTGACGGTTCGTTGCAGAGCCTTCGAATTAACTTCCAAGAAGACGGGGAACTCGTCTTTCCAGTCGGGGAGTCGGTAGTGGTGTTTGTACGCGGAACCAATCTCATCGGCGTCTACGTTCTCGTACTCGTACAGGGTGTAGTTGTACGCTTGGCGATGAATGTCGATGTGATGTTGCAGTTCAACCGCTACCTCTTGTGTCGGGTATGCAGAGTAGCGGTGACTGTACTCCATCGCGATCTCTCGATTAGAGATGTGTTCGCTTAATGGTTTGTACTACCGTGCAGGGATTCAACCCCTCCCTGCTCGCTCCTTGAGGGGGGCATTCTCGCCTCAATTCTGGTAAACCACGTTTTTTCGTCGGCGATAGTCGATCTCGGATAGAACGATTTACCCGCCTCTCTACCGTAGCGTGGCGCATGCCCGTTCCCAAATCCGAGTTCGAGAGCCTCCCACCCTGTGACTTCTACACGCCAGATGAGTTGCTCGAGAACGAACAGATGTACACCGTCTACGAGATCGCCAGGCTGCTCCAGGGGCTCGACCCGGATGCCGAGATCGATCAGGAGACCGAGGATATCCTGCTCGACTGGGCGATTCCGTGGATTATGACCAACGCCGACGATCTCGTGGTCGCCGAACCGCGAACCGACGATGAGCCCGGCTTCTACGGACTCCGGGAGTGATCAACGGGCTACGGACGCGGCGTCGAGAGCTCTCGTGGCAGTCACTCGTTTAACGCAATCCGCGTGGCGAGTTCGACGTGGTCGTGAGGGCGATCGGTGACGCTCTCTCCGTGCCCGGTGTGGAGCTCCGAGAGATCCTCGTCGACGGCGTCTAAGAGGTCGTGGAGGCTAAGCACCAGTTCCTCTCGGTCGCCGCCAGGAAGATCGGTTCGGCCGTAGCTGCCGTTCGCAAAGAGCAGGTCGCCCGAAAAGAGGATTCCCGGCCCCTGTGCGTAGAAACAGAGGTGATCCTCCTTGTGTCCCGGCGTGTGCATCGCCCGGTACTCGTGGTCACCGAGCTGGACGCGCTCGTCGTCTTCGATCGCGTGATCGACGCCGTCGACCGAGGGGTCCTGGCCCCAGGCGTCGACGCCGAACGCCGATTTGACGGCATCGAGATTCCCGACGTGATCGCGGTGTGTATGCGTGAGGACGACTGCATCGATGTCGTCGACGTGTTTCTCGATGGCAGCGACCGCGTCGAAGTTCGCACCCGTATCGACCACAACGGTGCGCTCGCCGGTCACGAGGAAGGCGTTGCTCGTAAAGGCGTGAACGTCGGCTGCGAGATTCGTAATCACACGAGTCCGTACGGTCGGCGTCGGTTTGTGTATGTCGACACGGTCGAAACTGTACGCAACCGATCAACACCGATGCTGGCCGGAACACCGCTAGTTCTCGTCAGTAGACACGGGACCGCCGGATACCCAACGATTTTTAGGGTTGGCATCTATTCATCGCTGAATGCGACGGTGGGTGCTCGTCGGACTCCTCGTGGTGCTCCTGGTAGCTGCCGGCTACGGTGGGGTCGCAGGTGGAGCCAGTGGTGAAATGGGGTCAACAAGCGACGCCAGCAACGAGGCAGGTAGCATCGCAGTTGTTCAAGACGAGAGCAACGAACAGGAGTTCGATCGGACGCAGTTCGACGTCACGGTACACGAGAACGACAGTGCGACCTGGACGTTCCGCTACGAACAGTCACTCGACGACGGCGAGATCGACGCGTTCGAATCGTTCGCAGCCGAGTTCGAAGACGAGGAGATGGCCCGCTACGATCGGTTCGTCGAGCAAGCAGAGGGGTTGACCCAGACCGGAGCCGAACGAACCGACCGGGAGATGGAGGCGACCAGTTTTAGCCGAAGTGCGGGGGTCGAATACGGCACCGTGACCACCGGCGTCGTCGAAATGACGTTCGTGTGGGAGGGGTTCGCCGTCACCGAGGATGACACCGTCGTCGTCGGAGACGCGTTCGGTCGGTGGTTTCTCGACAGCGATCAGCACCTCATCGTTCGTCCGGGCGACGGACTGGCGTTCGACACCGTCTCGCCGGATGGCGAGTACAGCACCGTCTCGATCGGAAACGCCAACTCGGTGACGTGGACCGGAGAACAGGAGTTCATCGACGGCGAGCCACGGATCGTCTTCGAGCAAGAGGGTGGCGAACGCGCAAGTTGGCTCGCCAGCACCGACGTCGGGCTGTGGCAGCTAACTGCCATACTGGGCGTCGGTGCGGTACTGGCTACTGTGTTCATCTGGTGGCGCCACAGAGCGGAAGCCACAGAGCACGACGACAAAGCTGAAGACGCAGAGACATCGGCGACTCGGTCGCCGCTGCCGGAGGACGAACTCGTGACCGACGAGGACATCGTCGTCAACATTATCCGCGAGAACGGTGGGCGGATGAAACAGGTCGACATCGTCGCAGAGACCGACTGGTCGAAATCGAAGGTGAGCATGCTCCTCTCGGAGATGGAAGAGGAGGGAACGATCAGCAAGCTTCGGGTCGGCCGCGAGAACATCATCAGTCTCGACGGCTACGAACCCGAAGCGACGAAGTCGCCGTTCGAGGAGTAATCGAGGTGTGTCACGTCGAGGCAGTACCGCGTCGAAACGGAATCCTTAAACAACACTGCGCGCTACGATAAATCGTACGCTCCGATAGTGTAGTCCGGCCAATCATATTGCCCTCTCACGGCAATGACCAGGGTTCGAATCCCTGTCGGAGCATTCTACTGCAAACAATTCGCGAGCAGTAGCTGTGACTCGCAGGATTCGTATCAGGGAGTGACGCGAGCCAAGCGAGCAAAACGCCCGTGGTTCGAATCCCTGTCGGAGCATCCTACTGCGAACAACGCAAAATCGCTAGCCACAGCGGTGATACGGCGAACTCATCGGAGAGCAAGTAGTTCTATCCAGCGGTAGCCGGATTCCGGTCGGCGCCGTCACTTCGGTCGCGAACGTGTGAAAAAAGAGATGTTTTCATCACTGATCCGACGACAGACGTGCGTCAGACATGCCACAACGCTTATTCGAGCGGAAACAGGTTGTAGAGACGATGGCCGGATTAGACGACGTCTTCGAGGATCTCTTTGCCAGCGTGGACGCCGTGGTGCTGTTTTCCCCCAGCGGCTCCTACTACGAGCGTCTCGCCGCCGTCGACGACCTCGAGGTGATCGTCGTCGGAACCGAAAACACGGTCGGTGCTGGCGCGTTCGTCGAGCTACCCCTGGAGTTCGAAGAGGTCGCCGAGCGCGTCAAGTTCGGACTCGAGGGCGCTCTCGAGCAGGATTTCGTCGAGGACGGCGACGAACTTGCCTGTGCGACGAGCGTCTTCGCCGACGGAATCGACACCGTCTCGCGTGTCCGGGCCAATGCGGACGACCACACCGGGATCTACGACCTGTTTGCGAAGTCCCGGGCCGATCCGGAGGTGGTCAAGGCAGTTCTGGAACTCGCAGTCGAACTCGGCAAGAAAGGACAGAAAGGGAAACCGGTCGGCGCGCTGTTCATCGTCGGCGACGCGGGGAAGGTGATGAACAAGTCCCGACCGCTGTCGTACAACCCCTTCGAGAAGTCCCACGTCCACGTCGGTGACCAGATCGTCAACGTGATGTTAAAGGAGTTCTCCCGGCTCGACGGCGCGTTCGTCATCTCGGATTCGGGGAAGATCGTCTCCGCCTACCGCTACCTAGAGCCTTCAGCAGAGGGGGTCGACATCCCGAAGGGGCTCGGGGCCCGGCACATGGCCGGCGGAGCGATCACGCGGGATACGAACGCGATCGCGATCGTCCTCTCGGAGAGCGACGGGATGGTGCGTGCGTTCAAGGGCGGAGAGATCCTGTTGGAGGTCGACCCGGAGGCGTACTGATATGGACTGGCAGACGCTCGTCGACGAACCCGCGGTGATCGCCGCAGCGGTGCTCGTCCTGGGGTTCGTCGTGGGCTATCTCGTCGGTCGATTGAACCGGGAGCTCCTCCGGGCCGCCGGCGTTCCGGAGGCCGTCGAAGGAACGCCCTTCGAGCGGACAGCCCAGAGCATCGGCACGTCGACGGTCGACATCGTTGCACGAATCAGCTCCTGGTTCATCTACGGCATCGCGATCCTGACGGCGATCCACATCGCCCAGCTGCTCGATACGGACGCGTTCTGGCTCCGGGTAACGGAGTTCATCCCGCAGGTGTTCATCGCCGTCCTCGTGCTCATCGTCGGCTTCATCGTCGCCGACAAGGCCGAGTTGATCGTCAGCGAGTACCTTCGGGGCGTCAAGCTTCCGGAGGTAGCGATTCTCCCGAAGGTCGTCAAGTACTCCGTCCTCTACGTCGTCTTCCTCATCGCGCTCGGCCAGATCGGCGTCCAGGTGCTGGCCCTGCTCGTCCTGTTGACCGTCTACGCGGCGGGAATCGTCATCGTCGGCGCGTACGCATTTAAGGACTTTCTCGTCTCGAGTGCCGTCGGGCTGTATCTCCTGTTGAACCAGCCCTACAGCATCGGCGACCGGATCAAAGTCGGCGATCAGGTCGGCATCGTCCAGGAGGTCGACCTCTTCGTCACCAAGATCGAAGACGACTCGGAGGAGTATATCGTCCCCAACCGGAAAATCTTCGAGGACGGCGTCGTCCGGATTCGCGACTGAGTGGAGAGTCCGTCGACGACGGCCGTTCCGTCGATCTCACTCGATCGAGAGGCCAGCGTGCCACCGATCGACGCCGGCCTCGCGCTTTGTCGCGTCCATCTTCGCGAGCAGGTGCGTCGCCAGTGCGGCGGTTTCGGCTGCACGGTACTCTCCTTCGGTGCGGAACTCGCCGGTCTCGCGATTGGCGTAAACCGAACACACCGCCCCTGCACGCAGTCCGTAGATCGAGGCGAGCGTCAGAATGGCGCTGGCCTCCATCTCTACGTTCGTCACGTTCGCATCTCGAAGCTGATCCAGGAGGGTGTCTGAATTTGCAGCCTCGAACCCCTCGAAACCGGGCCGGCCCTGGCCGGCATAGAAGGAATCGGTGCTCACCGTCAGCCCGGTGTGGTACTCGTAGCCGAGTCGCTCGGCGGCCGCGACGAGCGCCGAGACGACCTCGTAGTCGGCGGTTGCGGGGTAGTCCTCACGGACGTACTCGTCGCTGGTTCCCTCCTGGCGGACAGCGCCGGTGGTGATCACGAGGTCGCCGACGGAGGCCTCGGCCCGGAGCGCCCCACACGAGCCGACCCGGATGAAGGTGTCGGCGCCGACCCGGGCGAGTTCTTCGACAGCGATTGCGGCCGACGGCCCGCCGATCCCCGTCGAAGTGACGGAGATCTGCGTCTCCTGGTAGGTTCCGGTCGCGGTCCGGTACTCGCGGTGGTGGGCACGCTCTTCGTGATGGTCCCAGCAGTCAACGATCTTCTCGACGCGCTCGGGGTTGCCGGGCAGCAGTACGGTGTCTGCAACGTCGCCGGCGCCGACTTCGAGATGGTACTGGACATCTGCGTTGGGATCCTCGCTGTCGCCAGTCATGAGATCCGATAGGTTCGATCCGGGGCAGTATATAACTGCAGGCCGGCCGTATGACCGGCTATGGCGCCAGGCCGTCTGACGGAGACGTACGTTGCGGCCCTCCAGCACGATCTGGCCGACCTCCCACCCGAAGCGTCACTGGTCGGCGTCGTCCGCGAGCCGACGACCTGGTTTCACGCCGCGGTCGACGAGAACGTCCCCGCACTGGGACCGCCCGCCGACCTGCTCGAGGAGGTTCAGGAGGCCGAGTCAGGCCTGAAGATGCGGGGTCTCTGCGCCGAGGAGGCGCACAACGCGGCCTGGGAGCAGGTCGGGTTCGAATCGCGGTATCGAACCCACCTCACGAAGTCTGGGGCGGCCAAAGAGGCGATCGAATCGCTACGAGATCGGCTCGCAGAGGGAGAGTCGATCGCGCTGGTCTGTTTCGAAAACACCGCAACGAAACGCTGTCACCGATCCGTGCTGCAAGAGCTCATCAGTCAGGGCCGCGACGCAGCCGACTGAGTTCAGTCGTCGAGCATCTCCTCGGAGATCGTGTTCGGAAGCAACTCGCCGAGCGTGTACTCGGTGACCGAGTCGCCCTCGTCACAGATGACCGTGAGGTCGTCGTCGCAAAACTCCGCGAGCGTCTGACGGCACATTCCACAGGGAGTGACCCCGTCGCGCCGATCCGAGCTGACGGCGATCCGGGCGAACTCGCGGTGGCCCTCCTTGACCGCTTCCGCGACGGCGACCTCCTCGGCGTGGAGGCTGTTGCTGTAGTTTGCGTTCTCGAGATTACAGCCGACGTAGACCGCGCCGTCGGCGGTTTCGAGCGCCGCACCGACCCGGTACTCCGAGTAGGGAACGTGGGCGGCTGCCTGAATCTCGCGGGCGGCGTCTACAAGCGACTCCGTGTTCGTGCTCATGTCTCCTCTTTTTCGACCAGCTGCATGAACGCTGTGCCGAGCGGGAGTTCCGAGACGTGTTATGATCCGGTGTCGTCGATCGCCACCTCGACGACCGCACGAGCGTCGGCGACCAACTCGTCGACGGCGTCGCTCTCGGCGTAGATCCGAACGTAGGGCTCGGTACCGCTTGGCCGAACGAGGACCCACGACGCGTCGGCGAACTCGAGGCGGACGCCGTACTCCGTCTCGACAGTCGTCGCTGGGATCGCGTCTGCGAGTGCCGTCTCGAGCGTCGCCATCACTTCCTGCTTTCGCGATTCGGGGCAGGGAACGCTCACCTTTCGGTAGGGACGTTCGGTGACCGGTGCACGCAGCGTCGCCACGTCGCCAGCGTCGGCGACCAGCGCGGCGACGACGGCCGCGCTCGCGACGCCGTCGATCCAGCCGCCGAAAGCGGGGTGGATGTGCTTCCAGGGCTCGGCGGCGAAGACGACGTCCGTCTCGTCGTCGCCAGCGTTCAGTTCGCGGGCGATCCCCTCGTGGAGCGCCCCCAGTCGGACGCGCTCGATGCGACCGCCAGCCTCGCGAACGCGCTCGTCGATCCGGGCGGAGGCGTTCGGCGTGGTGACGACCACGGGATCCTCGCACGTGGCAGTTCGGGCGTAGTGGGCGGCGACAACCGCGAGAATCGTATCCTCGTGGACGACTTCCCCGTCGGGACCGAGGACGACCAGGCGGTCGGCGTCGCCGTCGTGGGCCAGCCCCAAATCGAAGCTGCCCGCGGCGAGAAAGGCAGAGAAGTCGGTGAGCGTCTCGGGAGTGGGTTTGCTCCCGCGGGCGGGGAAGTGGCCGTCGACGGTCGCGTTCAGTGCGACGACGTCGGCGCCGAGGCGATCCAACACCTGTGGCGTCGCGAGCGCGCCGACGCCGTTGCCGCAGTCGACGGCGACCGAGAGCCCGGAGAGGGGGCGGTCACCGGCACTCGGATTCCCGTCGCCGTCACCGAAATCTCCTCCGGCGTCGCCGTCGAACTCGTCGCGAACGTAGTCGGCGACGGCCTGGCGGTAGGTGTCGAGGACATCGATACGCTCGGTGTCGCCCCACTCGTCCCAGGCGGCGGTCGCCGAGGCGTCCGACTGGACGGCCCGGTCGACGGCGCGTTCGGCCGCCCGGTCGTACTCGATACCGTCGTCGAAGAGCTTGATGCCGTTGTCCGCGGGCGGATTGTGACTCGCGGTGAGCATGACGCCACGTCGACCCTGCGAGGCGAACGCGAGCGCCGGCGTCGGCACCTGCCCGATGCGACGGACGTCAGCGCCCGCGCTGGTGAGTCCGGCTTCGACCGCCGCGGCGAGCGCGGTTCCGGTCTCGCGGCCGTCGCAGCCGACGACGACCGTCTCACCCGAATCCCCGACGGCACGTCCTACCGCCAGCGCGAGGTCCGGCGTCACGGTCTCCGCGACGGGGCCCCGGATGCCGGCCGTCCCGAACAGTGTCATGGTGGGCCGTTTTGCGAGCAACTACTTATACTTCGGAGAAGGTGAAACGGGGTTCGGGACGGTTACTCCTCGTCCTTTTCCTTCTCTGTGACGCGCACGTTCTCGATCGCGGTCGCCGGGTACTGGCCGTTCTCATCCTTCTCGACGGCTTTCACCATGTCCCAGACGACGCTTAGACCGGTTGTAACGCCCTCTAAGGCCTCCATCTCACAGCCCGTCTTCCCGGTGGTCTCGACCGCGACCTCGAGTTCGACGCGCTCCTCTCGAAGCTCGAAGGCGGTGTCGACGTTCGTGATCGGGATCTGGTGGCACATCGGGATCGTCTCCCAGGTGTGTTTGACGGCCTGGATCGCGCCGATCCTGGCCGTGGCGAGCACGTCTCCCTTGCCGACCTCGTCGTCCCGAATCGCGGCCACCGTCGACGGCCGGAGACGGATCTCGCCGGCCGCGACGGCCCGGCGCTCGCTGTCGGGTTTCGCGCCGACGTCGACCATCTGCACCTCGCCCTCGTCAGTGGTGTGGGTGAGCTCGTCGGCGTCGGACTCGGTTCCGTCTCTCGGATCCGGGTTTGACCCGTCAGCGGGGACGGGATCCTCAGACATCGTCGTCACCTCTGCCCCACAGAACGGCGGGCAGTTGTGCGAGCAGTTCGGAGGCGAGAAAGCCGTACGCGTCGCGCTCGGCGAGTGCCTCGCCCGCGAGCCCGTTGACGTGAGCGCCAGCAGCGGCGGCGTCGAGGGGCTCGGCGTGTTCCAGGAGCGCCGCGACGATCCCCGCGAGCGTGTCACCGGTGCCGCCGACTCTCATGCCGGCGGTCCCGGACCGGCTGATCCGGGTGCGTTCGCCGTCGGTGATCACGTCGTTCGCCCCCTTCGCGAGGACCACGTGACCCAGCTCGGCCGCGAACGACTCGACCTCGTCGGCGGCTGCGGCGAGATCGTCGACGTCGGGGCCGCCCATCCGTGCGAGTTCGCCCCGATTTGGCGTACAGACCAGCGTCGCGTCGGTCTCGACTTCCGGGACGACCGCGAGCGCGTCGGCGTCGACGACCGCGAGACCGTCGTAGCCGGCGAGGAATTGTCGAGCCGCCGCGAGCGTCTCGTCGTCGGTTCCCAGTCCCGGCCCCAGAACGACGACGTTGTCGTACTGCTGGGCGGTTTCGAGCAGGTCGCCGGCTCGATCCGGCGTGAGCACGTCCTCCTCGTAGGGCTGCACGATGAGGTCCTCGGCGTAGCTCTGAATCTCGCCGGCAACGGTTTCAGGGGCAGCAACGAAGGCGAGCTCCGCGCCGGCCCGAAGAGCCGCCTGGGCGGCGAGCGCCGGCGCGCCGGTGTAGGGGCCGCCGCCGATGACGTAGGGTCGGCCCGTCCGGCCATCGGGACGGGCCAGGCGGATGTCTCCAGGGCCGACATCGCGCTCGGCGGCGGCTGGGATGCCGATATCCGCGACCGTCACGTCTGTCGCGAGCGCGGAGAGGCCGGGTTTCGCGTCGTGAAAGGTGACGACGTGGTCGGCTTCGACGCCGTTGTCGGCGTGGTCGCCCGCGTTGGCGTCGAACCCGGAGGGGACGTCGACGGCGACGACAGTCGCGTCGGCGGCGTTGATCGCCGCGGCAGCGGTCGCCGCCGGCTCGCGGAGGTCGCCACTGATGCCGGTTCCGAGCATCGCGTCGACGACGACGTCGCAGTCCGGAAGCTCGAAGTTGCTGGAATCGGTGACCGTTTGCAGCTCGTAGCCGCCCTTTCGGAGTGCGTCCCAGTTCTCCCGGGCGATCTCGGTACCGATTCGGTCGGAGTGGCCGAGCAAGATCGTCGAAACGTCGTAGCCCGAACTCGCGCCAGCGCCGTCGAGAAATCGGGCCGCGACGAACGCGTCGCCACCGTTGTTGCCCCGGCCGGCGACGATCGCGACGGTGGCGCCCTCGGGAGCGACCTCACGGACGACGTCGGCGACGGCGCGTCCGCTCGACTCCATCAGTTGCTTGCGGGGAACTCCCAGGGCCGCAGCGTTCTCGTCGACGGCGGCCATCCGCTCACCGGTGATCATAGCCGGAGTTCGACCGCCCGACCGTTGAAGATTGCGGACCGATCGGGGCGGACAGGCGGTCACGTCGACCGTGACTAGCGACACGAACTATTTGGGAGGGGTGAGTATCGAGAGCTATGTCCGACCGACACGGCCTGTCGAAGTGGCTCTCAGATAGCGCGGGGCTCGCCCTCCTCGCGTTCGCGAGCGCCGTTCTGGCGGCACTCATCGTCCTGCCTTACGTCCAGTACGTGCTGCTGGGTGCGGTGCTCGCGTACATCTTCGCGCCCGCACAGCGACGCCTCGAGCGCTACGTCCGATCGGGCGTCGCAGCGCTCGTGCTCGTCGCCGTCGCGATCCTCGCGATCATCCTGCCGACGATGTACCTCCTGGCCGTCGCGCTCCGGGAGGCGCTCGAAGTGGTCGCCGCCGTCCAGGACGGACAGTTGTCGATGGGGGATATCGAGCGTCAGCTCGAGGCGATCGGCTACGCCGGCGACATGGGCGACCTGTACGACGCCTACCAGGAACCGATCTCGACCGGCATCCAAGGGCTCGCGAGCAGCGCGCTCGGGTTCATCGGCGGGCTTCCGAACATCCTCATCGGTCTCACCGTGACACTGTTCGTCCTGTTCGGGCTGTTGCGCGACCGGCGTCGGTTTCTGGCGTGGGTACGGTGGGTCCTGCCGGTCGAGGAGGAGCTCCAGCGAGAGCTGTTCGCCGAGATCGACCAGCTGATGTGGGCGTCAGTGGTCGGGAACGTCGCCGTCGCGGCGATCCAGGCGGTACTGCTCGGAATCGGTCTCTACCTGCTCGGAGTGCCGGCCGTGGCGTTTCTCACTGTCGCAACGTTCGTCCTGGCGCTCCTCCCGCTTGTCGGCGCATTCGGCGTCTGGGTTCCAGTCACGATCTACCTGCTGATAGTCGGACGACCCGTCGCAGCCGCGATGCTCGTCGTGTACGGATCGCTCGTCAGCGCCTCAGATACCTATCTCCGTCCTGCACTCATCGGGCGAACGAGCGCGTTCAACTCGGCGATCGTCGTCGTCGGAATCTTCGGCGGACTGGTCGTCTTCGGCGCTGTCGGACTGTTTATCGGCCCGGTCGTCCTCGGCGGGGCGAAGGTCACGCTCGACGTGTTCGCAGAGCAGCGGGCAGCCGCGATGAACGAGGAGAGCCACGCGGATCCCCAGACGGTGGCAGATTCGAGCCGATATCTCCGAATCGGTGGAGTTCCCGGCGTCGACACCGCCTCGTCAGGAGTTCAAGACGCGGTGGAGGAGTCGGAGACGTCGGAAGACAACGGTGACGGAACCGCATCCGAGAATTCGGACATCGATTCATCACCCGAAACTGACGACGATAGACGGTGACGGGGGACGGACGGAGGCAGCGGCGATTGGGGCTGACAACGCCTCAGTACCGGATCTCGAAGCCCTCGATTCCCTCGGGTTCCTCGTGCTCGACGTCGACGCTCGCGACGTCAGCCGCGGGCGACCCCTCGTGACACCACTCGACCACCGACTCGACCGCATCTGTGGGTCCCTCGAAGACCGCCTCGACGCGGCCGTCGGCGAGGTTTCGAACCCAGCCGTCGACGCCCGCATTGCGGGCGGTTTCGCGGGTGTTCGCACGGTAGTAAACGCCCTGAACGGTTCCCGAGACGAAGACGTGTGTGCGGACTCGATCGGCCATGCAGGATGGATCGGTCGGGGACGACAAAAACCACCGACATGCGACTGAGGCGAACAGAGATACTTCTGTCCGTCCGCCTTACGCTTCTGTTCGCCCGGTTCTGAGGTAGTCGAAGAGATAGGTCTGGGCATACCCCGCGTACTCGCCGCCGAGGCGCTCCCGGATCGCCCGTGAGGTCGCAGCGTACGAGCCGCGATCACAGTCCGGATAGTGGTCTTCGATCGCCGATTTGATCCAGGTGTCTAAGGGGACTGCCTCGTCGAAGCCAAGCGAGAACAACAGGATGCAGTCGGCCACTTTGTCACCGACACCGACGAACTGTGTGAGGTGGTCGCGGGCTGGCTCGTACTCGAGATCCCGAGCGTCTGCCGGGTGAGCTTCGCCGTCTGCGACCATCTCCGCCGTGCGGACGACGTAGGGGGCGCGGTATCCCAGCCCGAGGTCGCGGAGTTCCTCCTCCGTCGCGGCGGCGAGTTGGTCGGGCGTCGGGAACGCGTGGACGGTCTCGCCGTCGAAGGCGACCGCATCGCCGTACTCGCGGGCGAGCGCGGAGACCATCTGATGGATGCGACCGACACGCATCTGGGCCGAGCAAATAAAGGAGATGAGGGTTCCAAACGGCGGATCACCGACCAGCCGTAGCCCGCGCGTGGCCTCGTAGGCCTCCCCCAAGAGAGGATCGTCTGGACACGCCGCCACGATCGCGTCGAGGTCGTCGTCGAGACGGAGTCGCCGGCGGACGATCGGTTCGACGTCCGCGGTTCCCGCCCACTCTAAGACGTCGCCGCGCTGTCTGACCGCGACGACCTCCTCGTCGGCGACGGTCCGATACCAGCGGTCAGTGACGCCGTCGTCGTCGTACATCCCACCGTCGGCGCGCCGCCACAGGTAGCTCTGGCCGCTCTCTAACGTTCGGTAGAGATCGAGGCCGCCGGCGAGATCGTCGAGTGGGATCGTCCCCGTTTCCATTACCAGCATCTTCGGCGAGGTCGGCTTGGGGCTTTCGAAGTTTGGGTCCGACGGCGTCGCTCAGACATCGACGAGCGGGCAGATCGGGCGTTTTGGGGAGGGGCGAACCTTCATACTGTAGGCGATACAATAGGAATGTATGAACTGCAGGGTCGTCGTCGAGGCCGCCGTGCCGGTGTTCGATGTCGAGACCGAAGACGAGGCGATCCGCATTGCGATCTCGAAGACGGGGGACATGCTAAACCCCGACCTGAACTACGTCGAGATCAACATGGGGGAGCGAACGTCCCCCTCGGGTGAGGAGCTTCCACCGGCGTTCATCGCCGCCGACGAGGCACTGGTCGCCCTCGAACTCGAGATGACGGTGTTCAACGTCGAACGCGAGGAACACGCGTCTCGAATCGCCCGAAAAGAAATCGGTCAGCGCCTCGAGAACATTCCCCTCGAGGTGCTCCACGTCGAAGTGCTACCGGACGAAGACGAGGGTGACGAGGAACCAGAGCAGCGTGATGAGGAGCTAGAAGCAGACGAAGGGAGCGACCAGCACGCGGGCCAAGACACTGACAGTCAGGAGCCTGAAACAGTCGAAACCGACGAGGACGTGCTGCCCGAGTTCGAAGACCTGCTCGAGTGACGACTGCGCAGCGAGTACACGAACTGTATGCGCATCATACTCTCATAAACGAGTGGATATCGGCAGCGTTGCCACTTGAGAGGCGAATGTTCTGAGGATTCGAACGAGAACTTAGTCGGCGGTAGCGGCAACTGGCTCCTGCGGTTCCTCTCGCATGGGCATGGTGATTCCCCCAGCAAGAGCAAAAACGGCGGCTTTGTGGTCTGTTTTCGATTTGTGAATCGATGTCGGTCGAATGCCAAGGGACTCGTACCGCTCGAGGTCGATCGGACAATCGTCCCATTCGGCACACTGGTTTGATACTTCGGCGAGAAGCCCGTGAAGGTGAATGAGTTCCTGCTTCTTCATAACCATGCAATCCTATCCACCGCAGGGTTATATTATTATCCTGAGTCGCGTTACCACACTACTCCCCGAACTCTGCCGGGAGAACAGCGGAGACGCCACACTACCAGGAAATTAACCATAATAAAAGACCGCCGTAGGACGGTATTACTGGGTGGGTGGATCGACGCGCTCGGAATCACCAACGAGAGCGCGATTCGGTCACGTAAAATTATCACCAACGGGAGAGGTCTGACCGATCGGATCCAACTACTCCTTACCCGAGTTGTTTGAGCGTCCGGAGGTCGCGGTCAGTGCGGGTAAACTCCGCCGTTCGCCGCGAAGCGTGACAGTTTGGACAGTGGAACAGTTCAGTCGAGTCGGGAAGTTCCGCGGGTGGGAGCTGCCAGTCCTTGGTGCACTCGGGACAGAGAAGTTGGATTGTCGTTTCCTCCATGATACCAATATGCACACTATCCCTCAAAAAGGTTGCTCGAGCCATGACCGACGATCACAGACGCCGAGCCGAAAGAGGCGGCTCAGGCGGGGGCAGCGGATTCGGAGGCCTCGAGCAGCTCCTTGTACCGGTTTCGGATCGTCACTTCCGAGATGTTGGCCACCTCGCTGACCTCGTTTTGCGTGACCTTCTCGTTGGTGAGCAAGGCGGCGGCGTAGACCGCGGCGGCGGCGAGACCAACCGGCGACTTACCCGAGTGGACGCCGTCGCTTCGGGCGTCGTCGAGGAGGCGCCGTGCGGTTCGCTCGGTCTCGTCGGAGAGGTCGAGTCCGCTCACGAACCGGGGCACGTAGTGCTCCGGGTCGGCCGGTTTGACCTCGAGGCCGAGTTCGCGGACCACGTAGCGGTACGTGCGGGTTAACTCCATCTTGTCGACGCGGCTGACCGCCGAGATCTCGTCGAGACTGCGCGGCGTTCCGGCCTGTCGAGCCGAGGCGTACAGCGACGCGGTCGCGACGCCCTCGATCGAGCGTCCGGGGAGGAGGTCCTCCTCGAGGGCGCGGCGATAGATGACCGAGGCGGTCTCGCGGACGTTCTCTGGGAGACCGAGCGCGCTCGCCATGCGGTCGATCTCGCCGAGTGCCTGCTTCAGGTTGCGCTCTTTCGAGTCACGGGTGCGAAAGCGCTCGTTCCAGGTGCGAAGCCGCTGCATCTTCTGGCGCTGGCGGCTCGAGAGCGTCTTCCCGTAGGCGTCTTTGTCCTGCCAGCCGATGTTGGTCGACAGCCCCTGGTCGTGCATCATGTTCGTCGTCGGGGCGCCGACGCGGCTCTTTTTGTCTTTCTCGGCAGCGTCGAACGCCCGCCACTCCGGACCACGGTCGATCTCGTCTTCTTCGACGACGAGCCCACAGTCCTGGCAGACGCTCTCGGCGTGTTCGGCGTCAGAGACGACGCGACCGCCACACTCGGGGCAGTGCTCTCGCTCGTCGGTCTGTTCGTCGGTCTGCTCGGTCGATTCTCGCTCCGTGCCACTCGCGTAGGTTCGAATTTGCGTATCAGTCATGGTGTATCGGGATGGTTACTCGGGGCTGCCGGGTGGGGAAACCAGATAAAACCCGGTCGCCTCAGCTAACATATTGTTAGTCCGGAAGCCTTATAAAGATTTCGCCTACTATATAAACAAGTCACGCCGCCATGTAAATACGTGTCGGTTACTAAATTATTAATAAGGATGTTTTGTCGGCGGTAAGCAGTTCATTCGGGCGGTCACGACCCAGCCGCGTTCAGACCGTAAACAGGTGTCCGTCGGTCGGCACGTCGAAGAGGCCGATCCGAGCGCCAGCATCGAGCCAGGCGTGGCCATAGGAGAAGGCCGCGAGGGCGTTGACGAGATCGTCTTCTGCCCGGAAGTGGCGACCGTCCGTGAGATAGGACGCTGCCATCTCGTAGCACTCGTCGGCGGCTGTGGCCATCGGCGATCCATCCGGCGGGGCGACCGTCGCCGCCTCGAGCGCCTCCGCCAGTAGCTCGCCGTAGCGGTTCGTCTTCTCCTCGAGGGAAGCTGCCATGAGGGATCGGTCGTCGGTCGGCGTGGTAAGTCCACCGACGCGAAGCCGAACACCGAGCCACGTACTACATGGGAGGGTGGAACGCAAGGGGTTTAGGCCGCGTTTCCCAAGTAACGACATATGAGCGAGCAGCCTCGCGTCGAAATCTACACCAAGGAGGACTGCCCCTACTGCGAGAAGGCGAAAGACTTCTTCGACGCCAAGGGCGTCGAGTACGAGGAGTACAACGTCACGGGCGACGACGAGCGCTTCTCGGAGATGGTCGAGCGCACCGACGGCCGCAAGACCGCCCCCGAAGTGTTCATCGACGACGAGCTCGTCGGTGGCTGGGACGACACCAGCGCACTCGAAGAGACCGGCGAACTCGACGAGAAACTCGGGATCGTCACTGACGGCGGGAGCGATGCGCCGCTGGAGCATCGAGACGAAGGCGGCCCAGCCGCCGAAGCGGTCGAACACCGAAAGCTGATCATCGCCGGCACCGGGATCGCCGGCCTCACCGCCGCGATCTACGCCGGTCGCGCGAACAACGAGCCCCTAGTAATCGAGGGCGACGAACCCGGCGGACAGCTCACCCTCACCACTGACGTCGCAAACTATCCGGGCTTCCCCGAGGGGATCAGCGGTCCCGAGCTGGTCAACAACATGAAAGAGCAGGCCCGCCGGTTCGGCGCCGACCTGATAAACGGGATCGTGGATTCGGTCGACGCCACAGATCGTCCGTTCCGCCTCGAGCTTACGAACGGCGACGTCTACACCGCAGACGCCGTGATCGCTGCCTCGGGCGCGAGCGCTCGTACTCTGGGCATCCCCGGTGAGGACGAGCTGATGGGGTACGGGCTCTCGACCTGTGCGACGTGTGACGGCGCGTTCTTCCGCGGCGAGGACATGCTCGTCGTCGGCGGCGGCGACGCCGCGATGGAAGAGGCGACCTTCCTCACGAAGTTCGCCGACACGGTCTACCTCGCCCACCGCCGTGAGGAGTTCCGTGCGGAGGACTACTGGGTCGACCGCGTCCACGAAAAGGTCGAGGAAGGCGAGATCGAGATCATGAAAAACACCGAGGTGCTCGAGATCCACGGCTCCCAGGAGGCGGGTGTCGACTACGTCACGCTCGCCCAGAACGAGGCCGGTTACCCCTCGGAGAACCTGGACGATCCCAACACCGAAACGATCGAGTTCGACGTCGGCGCCGTCTTCTTCGCGATCGGTCACACGCCCAACACGGAGTATCTCGAGGGTACCGGCGTCGAGATGGACGAAGAGGGCTATCTCCGGACGCAGGGCGGCGACGGCGGCGGTCAGACCGAGACCGACGTCCCCGGCATCTTCGGTGCGGGTGACGTCGTCGACTACCACTATCAGCAGGCCGTCACCGCGGCCGGGATGGGCTCGAAGGCAGCCCTCGACGCCGACGACTACTTAGAGGGACTCGAGCGCGAGGAGGCAGCAGAAGCCGAGACGGCTGCTGCAGACGACTGAACCGATCGTCGGGCGTACTCGGCAGGACGTGGTGACAGATTGGTGGCGCCGATCAACGCGAAAGTCATTACTCCATTCGGTGGCTACCGACAATACAACGACCCACACACGACATGGATCCGTTCACACTCCTCGGGATCGACGTGGTGTTGTTTCTCGTCATCGGCCTGCTGGCCGGAGCCCACTGTATCGGAATGTGTGGGCCTCTCGTAACGGTCTACGCGGGAGCGATGGACGGGAGCGCGCGAACCGACGGCGGATCGACCGGAACTGCAAGCGCAGCGCAGAGTCGGGGATCCGCCGAAAGCGGTCACCTCACCACCTACGAGGTTCGCCAACACGCGCTGTTCAACCTCGGTCGCACCGCGAGTTACACCCTGCTTGGCGCCGCCTTCGGCGCGCTCGGGAGCGTTCTCTTCGTAACGACGGCGTCGCTGACGTCTGTCGTCGATCCGATCCGAGGGGGCGCCGGTATCCTCGTCGGCGGGTTCGTCATGGCGACGGGGGGCTACTACCTGCTCGGGCGGACGACCGGTGGCGTCTCCATTCCCGGCCTCCAGCGAGTCACCGGCTGGCTCGCGGCCCACGTCGAGCGCCTCGCAAACGGGCCTGGAATCGTCGGTCTGGGCGCCCTCCACGGATTGTTGCCGTGTCCAATCCTTTATCCGGCGTTTCTGTACGCGTTCGTGCTCGGCTCGCCCGTCGGCGGCGCGCTCGCGCTTGCGGCACTCGGCATCGGCACCGTACCGGCCGTCTTCGCTTACGGCACGATTATCGACCGAATCGACGTCGCTCACCGCCGGCGCGTCCATCGGCTACTCGGAGTCGCGTTCGTCGTCCTGGGCTACGTGTTGCTGGCTCACGGACTGATGAGTTTCGGCTTGCACGTCCCCCACCCAGAGCTACCGTTCTACGACGGCATCGATATCGCAGGCGAGGGAGGTGACAGCTACGATGGGGGCGGTCACGATCACCACTAAGACACCATGACCGAGACCACCACCGACGCGGGTTGTACGCTCTGTGATCTCCCCGTCGAGGGGAGTTCGGTCGCGGACGAGTCGGGGAACCGTTTTTGCTGTGTTGGCTGTCGGGACGTCTTCGACGCGCTCGGCGACGTCGACGTCACGCCCGAGGACGTCCGGCAGGCGCGAGACGCAGGCGATGCCGAGCGCGAAGTTCCTGCCCATCACGAGTCGACGTACCTGGAGGTCGACGGCATGCACTGTGCGACCTGCGAGGCGTTCATCGAATCGGCCGCCCGCGACGTCTCCGGCGTCAGCGACGCCAGCTCGAGTTACGTGACCGATACGGTACGGATCGACCACGATCCCGACGCAGTCTCGCAAGCAGAGATTCGAGAGGCGATCAGCGGACTCGGCTACAGCGCCTACGACCGCGAGGACGCGTTCAGCCGCCGACAGGCCGATAACTGGGCGCTCGGTCGGATCGTCGTCGGCGTCCTCGTGGGGATGATGGTCATGCTTCAGTATCTCGTCATCATCTATCCAACCTACTTCGGCGCCTGGTTCTACGACGAGCGGACACTCGAGTTCTTCGAGGCGACACTCGCGAGCGACCTCGCGACGCCGTTTTACCTCATGATCGGGGCGCTGACGACGATCGTGCTCGGGGTCACCGGCAAACCGATCCTGCAGGGGGCGTACGTCAGCGTCCTGACCCGCCGGCCGAACATGGACCTGCTCGTGACGATCGCGGCCGTCAGCGCGTACCTCTACAGTACGCTCTCGATCGCCGTCGGCGGTCCGCACATCTACTACGACGTGACCGTCGCCATCATCGTCATCGTCTCCGTGGGGGGCTACTACGAGAACACCCTGAAACAGAAGGCGACCGAGCGGCTCTCGGAGCTGACCGCCGTCCAGGTCGACCAGGCCCGCCGCGTCGGCCGGGCCGGCGAGACGGGCGACGGCGAACCCGAGGACGTCTCCGTCGCCGACCTCGCGGCCGGCGACCGCGTGCTCGTCCGGACAGGCGAGCGCGTCCCGATCGACGGGACCGTCGTCGAGGGTGAGGCAGCGGTCGACGAGGCGGTCGTCACCGGCGAGTCGCTGCCGGTCGGCAAGGCGGAAACGGACGCCGTCGTCGGCGGTTCGATGGTCGTCGACGGCGCGCTCACCGTCGCGGTCGGCGACGAGGCGACGAGCACCGTCGACCGGATCGCCGAACTCGTCTGGGACCTCCAGAGCGGCACCCACGGGATCCAGAAGCTCGCCGACAAGCTGGCGACGATCTTCGTTCCCCTCGTCCTCGTCCTGTCAGTGGTCGTAACGACGGTCTACCTCGCACTCGGGGCGGGGATCGCCGACGCCTTACTCGTCGGACTCACCGTCCTGATCGTCTCCTGTCCGTGCGCGCTGGGGCTGGCGACGCCGCTTGCGGTCGCCGCGGGGATCCGCGACGCGCTCGAGAACGCGATCGTCGTCTTCGACGACAGCATCTTCGAGCGCATCCGCGACGCCGACACCGTCGTCCTCGACAAGACGGGGACGCTGACGACGGGCGAGATGGCGGTTCTCGAGACCGACGTAGAGCCAGATCTGGTGGCGCAGGCCGCGGCACTCGAGCAACGGTCGGCCCACCCGGTCGGGCAGGCGATCGCGGAGGCGGCTCCGGTTGCGGACGGCAAATCCGAGACAGTCGCAGACGGTGGCGCGGTCGAAGTTACTGGCTCCAACCCCGATGGCGAGAGGGGAGACGAGGATGGCGTCGAGCGCTTCGAAAGTCACCGAAACGGCGTCTCGGGCGTCGTCGACGGCGACGAGATCATCGTCGGCCACCCGGATCTGTTCCGCGACCGCGGGTGGACGGTCCCCGAGGCGATCGTGCGGCAGGTCGCAGACGCCCGCGAGACCGGGCGCGTTCCGGTCGCCGTGGGTCGAGACGGGCGCGCGGAGGGCGTGATCGTCGTCGGCGACGACCTGCGGCCCGGCTGGGAGGAGACGCTGTCGGCGATCGCCGACACCGACGTCGAGGTCGTCGTTCTCACGGGCGACGACGCCCGGGCAGCCGAGCGCTTCCGCGAGTCCCCGGCTATCGACCGCGTCTTCGCGGGCGTCCCACCCGAAGGGAAGGCCGAGACGGTCGAACGGCTCAAGGGCCGCGGGCGGACGATCATGGTTGGCGACGGGACGAACGACGCGCCCGCGCTCGCCGCCGCGGATCTAGGAATCGCGCTGGGCGGGGGCACGGCGATGGCCGCCGATGCGGCCGACGTCGCGCTCGTCGACGACGATCTCGACGCCGTCGAGACGGTCTTCGAGCTGGCCCGCGCGACCGATCGCCGGGTGAAGGGCAACATCGGCTGGGCCTTTTGTTACAACGCGATCGCGATTCCGCTGGCAGTGACCGGCCTGCTCAACCCGCTGTTCGCCGCGCTCGCGATGGGCGCGAGCAGCCTGCTGGTCGTGACGAACTCCTCGCGGCCGCTGTTAGACGAGTAGGCGACTGCCGGCGGCTCGTCACACGAACTGGAACGCAACCACAGCATTAACCACGACCCCGTCGTACGATCAGGGCGATGAAAGCCGTCGTCCTCGCGGCCGGCGAAGGAACGCGTATGCGCCCGCTGACTGCGACCATGCCAAAGCCGATGCTCCCCGTCGGCGACCGCCCGCTGGTCGCTCACACGGTCGACCAGGCGATCGACGCCGGGGTCGACGAGGTCGTCCTCGTGGTCGGCTACGAGGCCGACGCGATCAGGGACTACTTCGGCGACGAGAGAGGCGGGGTCCCGATCAGCTACGCGGTTCAGGCGGAACGGGCCGGGACGGCCCACGCCGTCGCGACCGCCCGCGAGCATATCGACGGACCGTTCGCGGTCTTAAACGGCGACAACCGCTACGAGCCGGGTGCGGTTCGGAGACTGCTCGAGGCCGGGCCGGCCGTCGCGGCCGTCGAAGTCGACAATCCACAACACTACGGCGTCCTCGGGACCGACGATGGCGTTGTGACGAGTATCGTCGAAAAGCCTGCCGATCCGCCGACGAACCTCGCGAACGCGGGCGCCTATGTCTTCCCCGAGGCGGCCGCCGACTGGCTCGAAGTCCCCGAAAGCGAGCGCGGCGAGCACGAGATCACCGACGTGCTCGCGCGGACGATCGAGGAACACAGCGTCCGACCGGTCGTCATGGACCGCTGGCTCGACGTCGGCCGCCCCTGGGAGCTGTTAGAGGCCACTGAATGGCATTTAGAGGGGGTCGAGCGCCGGCTCGACGGCGACGTCAGCGACGAAGCCGATATCCGCGGTGACGTCGTCGTCGAGGAAGGCGCCACCGTCGAGCCGGGCGTCGTGATCGAGGGTCCCGTCCTGATCCGGTCGGGCGCCACCGTCGGACCGAACGCCTACGTCCGCGGCTCGACGGTACTCGGCGAGGGCGCGACGGTCGGCCACGCCGTCGAGGTGAAAAACAGCATCCTGATGGCCGGCGCGACCGTCCCGCACCTCTCGTACGTCGGCGACAGCGTCCTCGGCCGAGACGTCAACTTCGGCGCCAGCACCACAGTCGCGAACCTCCGCCACGATGACGAGCCAGTGCAAGCAACGGTCAAGGGCGAGCGCGTCTCGACCGGCCGGCGCAAGTACGGCGTCGTCGTCGGCGAGGGCGCGAAGACGGGGATCGACACGAACCTCTATCCGGGCGTCTCGCTGTCGGCCGGCGCGACGACGATGCCCGGCGAGAACGTGGATCGCGATCGGTAGCGCGCCGAAATCGGCGGGTCGTCGCGATCAGTGGCACGCCAAAACTGACGTGGCGACGGACTCGCTGGGCTCGCGAGTGCGGAAATCTCCCCAGATATATTTCAACCCCCCAACAATAGTGGCAACAATGACGACCCGACGAGCGTTCCTCGCGGCCGGTGGTACCGCCGGCGCGGTCGGTCTTGGCGGCTGCCTCGACGAACTATCGCTGAGAGACGGCGACCCCTCGAACGTGGAGCTGGCAGTGACGGATATCGACGACGCAGCCGACGAGCACGGGATCGCCCTCGACGTCGCCGTTTCGAACGCGCGACTGGACGGCGACGAGATACCGGAGCTGTACCTCGAAATCGAGAACGTCGGCGAGCGACTCGTGCGAATCGATAGCTGGTCGGGCTACCGGGTCGGGGAGTTCGCCTCCAGCGAGCCGTCGGGACTGCACACGTTCACGATGGGCGAGACGGACCAGTACGACCTCCGCGCAGAGACCTGCTGGTCATTCGACGAGGAGTATCTAGAGCGGACGAGTGACTCGCAGACGACGTTTCTCGAAGCGGACGATGTCGAATCTGAGAGCCGTCACGTGCTCCGACACGGCAGGGACTTCGAGGGCGATTGTCCCGAACCGGGCGAGTACGCGTTCGAGAGTTCGTACCAGGTCTACGACCTGGAAACCGAAGAGCAGTACCACGATTCGGAGCTGGACGTAACCGACGGCGAGCGCGTGGCGTGTCGGTTCACGCTCGACGTAACGGCGGGCGAGTGAAACTACAAGACAACGTCTAGAACGGGAACAGCGACTCGGCCGCCGGATCGCGCTGGACGATCTCGATCTCGTGACCGTCCTGGTCCGTCGTGAACGCGTACATGTTGTCGTTGCTCTCCGGATCACGGTAGTCGGGGGCCTCGCGTTCTAACAGCGTCTCCCAGTCCTCCTGAAGGTCGTCGACGCGGACGCAGAGGTGGCCCCAGGCGTCGCCCTGCTCGTAGCTGCGGCCGTCGTAGTTGTAGGTGAGCTCGACGCTCATCGCCTCGCTGGCGGCGTCGCGGGGTTCGACGAAGTAGTTTGCGAAGGTGTCGGACTCCCAGCGGCCGACCTCGTCGTACTCGAACTTCCGGGTCCAGAAGCCGAGCGCTTCGTCTGCGTCCTCGACGCGGATCATCGTGTGGTCGATCGACCAGGTCGCGCCCTGGTCGCGCTGGACGATCTCGATCTCGTGGCCGTCGGGGTCCTTCACGAAGGCGTAGCGCCCGCCACAGGACTCGGGGTTGCGGTAGTCCTCGACGCCCTCGTCCATGAGCTGTTGGTAGTGGGCCTCGAGTTCGCCCTCGGGGACGCGCACGGCGATATGGCCCCAGGCGTCGCCGACCTCGAGCTCGTCGGCCCCCTCGTTGTGGGTGAGTTCGAGCATCGCCTCGTCCTCGTGCATCTTCTCGGGACCGAGGTAGACGATGGTGAAGCCGTCGCCCTCGTAGCGATCTTTCTCCTCGTACTCGAGGTGGGTCTGGTACCAGTCGAGCGATTCCTCGAGATCCGAGACGCGGATCATCGTGTGGTCGACTACGCCGTCCATAGGCGAGTGGAGGGCTGCGAATCGCAAAAAGCTGTGGAAGGCGGTCGATTCGGGAGAGGGTCGTGATGACGGATCGAAGTTAGTGGCGACCGAACAGTATTGAGGGAGGGCTGTGATGGAGGCGACATGGACGAGAGACGGCTCGGGCTCATCATCGGCACCGTCGGCACCCTTCTGGGCATCGCGCTCATCCTCTGGGGTGCTGGAATTATCTGAGGTGCCGGGAGCACGAACTGGCCGGAAACGCGGCAGAGAAACTGCGATTACCGGCGCAGAATCAGCTTCAGCACGTCCTCGTCTTCGAGGACGTGCTCGGTCCCGACCTGCTGCTCGTCGTGAGTGGCGCTCGGACCCGAAACCCGGGCGAAGCGAAAGCGCTCTTCCATCTCGCCGCCGAGTTTCTCGATGGCCTCGCCGACGGTCGTTCCCCGCTGGATGACGAGGGGTTCCTCCCAGTCGACGCCGCGGCCGGGTTTGTCCATGTAGACCCGAATGAGTCCGAGATTGTCCCAGATACGGTCTTTGAGCGACGCTAAGCCCTTCTCCTCGGCGGCGCTGATGAAGGTGACCTCCTCGGGGTCGAGATCGCGCTCGCGCAGTTGCTCGTCGACGGTCTCCTTGTAGTCGGGGTTGATCAGGTCGACCTTGTTGACGCAGGTGATCGAAGGGATGTACTCTCGGTTCTCCATCAGGCCGTCGATGAGCCGGTCGATATCGACCTGCTCCTGGAGGTTCAAGTCGGCGTTGACGAACCCGTGCTCGCGCAGGACGTCCTTGATCGTCGTCTCGTCGAGTTCCTGCTCGACGCTCGAGGTGATCTTGATCCCGTCTTTGATCTTCGGACGGACGGTCACCCGGGGTGGCTCCTTGTCGACCCGGATGTTGATGTCGTACAGTTCCTCCTGCAAGCGGTCGTACTGCTCGATCTCGAACACTGAGAGGACAAACAGGATGAGGTCGGCGTTGCGGACGACCGCGAGGACCTGCTTACCGTCACCCTTCCCGGTCGCCGCACCCTGGATCAGACCCGGAACGTCGAGCAGCTGGATGTTCGCCCCGCGGTGTTTGCACATCCCGGGGTTGACGTCGAGCGTGGTGAACTCGTACTCGCCGGTCTCGGACTCGGCGTTGGTCAACGAGTTGAGTAAGGAAGACTTGCCGACGCTCGGGAAGCCGACCAAGGCGACCGTTGCGTCGCCGGTCTTCTCGACGGAGTAGCCGGTGCCGCCACCCGCCGAAGACTGGTTCTGAAGCTTCTCTTTTTTCTCGGCGAGTTTCGACTTGAGCCGGCCGATGTGGGCCTCCGTCGACTTGTTGTAGGGCGTGTTGGCGATCTCCTCTTCGATTGCGTCGATCTCCTCCTCGAGCCCCATGTACTCGTATCCTGCCGGCCGCACCGAAAAACCCTTTCGACCCGACCACGGCGCCCGGACTCGGCGTCAAAACGCCCCCGTAGCAGGAGAGTGGTCAAAGATGATTGGCAATCACCGATCCCAACGCAAGTTCGACACGCATAAACGGCGGGCGGAAAAAGCCCCGACTATGCCAACTCCGACGCAGCTGCGTGAGAGTACGCAGATCGTCCTCCCGCGAGAGCGCATCCGTGGGATCGAAGCGCAGTTGCACGAGGAGGCCACGGTCTCCGTCTTCGAAGAACGGGACGGATACTGTCGGCTCGTCGGTAGCCCCGTCGAAATCAAAGCTGCGAGCGAATTTTTAGCCAAAAACGGCATCCCACTGCAGTAAGCAGAGATCGGCAGTGACGCCGCCGATGGATCAGCGCTCGGGATGAACGGGCGCATCGAAGCCGCCCCGAACCAGGGGTTTCGCGATGTGCCGTCGGGCGCGCGGGGGGACCTCGTACCAGCCGACGTCGAGCTCGCGCTCGATCGGTACCGACTGCTTCTCCGGTGCCGACGTCCCGCAATCGCGACACCGGTAGCCCTGATCGCGACCGGCGCTTTTCATCCGCCGGTCGCAGCCGGGACAGGTCGGTGTCACACGCTCCGTCCGGACGAGGTCGCGGACGGCGAACTTCTCGAGTTTGAGCGTGTCGCGTGAGACTTCTCCACAGACCGTGAGCCGATCGCCCGGACGGAGCGCGCGCACGCGGTCTCGGAATCGCTTCGTTGGCTCGAAGGCGGCACACCGAAGGCGGGAGGTCGAGTCTCCTAATGCAGCGTCTCCCGGCTCGAGCTCGACGAAAACGTGCCCGCCGCGTCGCGTTTCGGGCTCGGTCGCCACCTGGCCGTCGACCCGGTAGGCGCGCCCCTCCAGAAGGTCGCCGATCGTCCCGTCCTGAAGGTGGGCGTCAGTCCCCTGGTTCGTGACGAACAGCTGCGCGTCGGCAACCGGCTCACCCTCGATACTGTCGGCGACGTACCGGACGGCGTCGGAATCATCGCCACGGATGCCGTGGAGAATGGGGCCCGGAGTGTGGGGCACACAGACGAGTTCGCCCGCGACACGATCGACGGTGTCCCACGTCGCGGGGGAGGCAGAGTCGGCGGCCTCGAAAACCGAGTCGGGATCGACGTCCCGCGAGGTGCCCCATCGGTCGGGCTCGCGGTAGCTGATCAGCTCGGCGGTCCACTCCGAAAATGTCGACCAGCTACCGACAGCCGCTAGCGCCCCGATTCGGCCACGACCGTTCCCGGTGCTCCAGTGGCGGTACTCCCACTCCTCGACCAGCGCCGTCGCGTCCGCAATCGAAAGCTGTTCGCGAACCGCGCGGCGGGCGAACGCCTGGACAGGGTCCGGAGCCGTCGCTTCGTCGGGGTCGTGGTCGGCAACGACGAGCCCCGGATGCGTCCGATCGTCGGCAGTCTCCGCGAGGGCTTCGATGCGTTCCCGGGCGATCGAAAAGGCCCGGTCGGGGTCGCAGTCAGTGTGAATCGCGAGCGCGGCGTTCCCCCGAGTCTTGTACTCGACGGCCGGGTTCAGCCGCACGAGCAAGAGCCGCGAGACGGCGGCCTCACGAGCCAGCCGCTCGGCAACCTGCGCGGCGACGTACGTCGTACACATCCCGCGCTCGCGCGAGTCGGTATCGTCGATCCCGACGACGGTCATCGGCGGTGGGTTGGCCGCCGAGGCGGTAACACCTTTCGGGAGCCCGCGGCGGTGCGCTCAGAGGACGTATATAAATTATCCGGCCCTGAACCCAGCCAATCGCCGGACGTAGTCCGGACATAACCAGGGAAAGGCACATATATGAGGAGTTACTTACGTCTCCCTATGTCCCGATCCGCACTGGTCGGCAACGTCACCGCGATGTTAGAGGACGCGGGGTTCGCCGTCAGCGACCGGTGTGCGATCCGCCCGAAGAGCTTCGACGTGGCGGCCCGGCGCGGCGAAGACCTGCTACTCGTAAAGATTCTCGGCAACGTCGACGCGTTCACACAGGCAACGGGCCACGAGATGCGCCGTCTGGGCGAGTACCTCCGGGCGACGCCGCTGGTGATTGGCCTGCGTAGCCGCGACGAGGACCTGAAACCGGACGTCGTCTACTTCCGCCACGGTGTCCCCGCGTTCAGCCCGGACACGGCGTACAACCTCTTTATCGAGGGGGTCCCGCCGTTGATCTACGCCGCACCCGGCGGTCTGTACGTCAATATCGACGGCGACCTGCTGGCCGACGAACGCGAAGGTCGCGAGTGGAGCCTCGGTCGCCTGGCCTCAGAGTTGGGCGTCTCGCGCCGAACCGTCTCGAAGTACGAAGACGGAATGAACGCCTCGATCGAGGTCGCGATGGCCCTAGAGGACTTATTCGACTCCTCGCTTACCAGCCCGGTCGACGTCTTAGACGGCGCCGAAGAGGTCCACGAGAACGACACGATGCCGGACGACCCCGACGCCGATCCTGACGACGAGGAGGTCGTCGCCGTGTTGACCCGAGCCGGTTACCGGGTCCATCCGACGCTTCGGTCGCCGTTCAAGGCGATCAGCGAGGACGAAGACGACAGCGAGGTCGTCCTCACGGGTCACTCGGAGTTTACGAAAGCCGCCGAAAAGCGTGCGCGGATTATGAGTTCGATCGGCCGCGTCACCCGGACGCGCTCGGTCTACGTCGTCGACCGGGCGAAACAGGAGTCCGTCGACGGCACCGCGCTGGTCGAACGCGACGAGCTGGCGGAGCTGCGGGAAGCGGACGATCTGCGTGCGGTGATTCGAGAGCGATCCGAACGCGAAGAGGCCGCGTAAAGAGCGGTCAGAGCCGTTTTTAGGCGTACGTTTTGTCGAGATAGTCGACGATATCGTCGCTCTCAGGCATCCCTTCGACGCCGTTGGCCTCGTCGACAAGTACGGGGACGCCGGTCTGGCCGCTTACGGCCTCGACTTCTGTCCGGTCACCGTGATTGCGAGGCACGTCGATCGTCTCGTACTCGAGATCGAGCTCGTCGAGTTTGGTTCTGACTTTCGCACAGTACGGGCAGCCGGGGAGGTTGTACATCGTGATGTCAGCCATACCTGACGTAGCGAGAGGAGAAGTATCAGCTCACCGGTCGGCCGGGTCCGTTGCCGCAACTGGGAAACGTGAGGAGAGAGCCGAACGCAAGAAGAACGAGAAGAGCGGTTAGAACGTCACGACGCCCGCATCGACGGCGAAGAAGATAATGAAGTAAGCGACGAACGCGACTGCGAGCGTCCACTGGCCGAGCGAGACGTCCTGACGCTCGCCCATCGCGGCCTTGATCAGCGGGTAGCTGATGATCCCAGCCGCGAGCCCGTTCGCGATCGAAGCCGTAAGCGGCATGACCGTGATCGTCAGGCCGCCGGCAACCGCCCAGGCGGGATCCTGCCAGTCGATGTCTGCGACGCCCTGGAGCATGATGATGCCGACGACGACCAGCGCGAGGTAGGTCGCGTACTGCGGGATCAAGACCATTAGCGGAACGATGAGGAGCGCGAGGAAGAAGAGACCGCCGACGACGAGCGCGGTGAAGCCGGTTCGGCCGCCCTCCTCGAGTCCGGTCGAAGACTCAATGAACGTCGTGACGGTGGACGTACCCATCGCCGCACCGGCAGTGGTCCCGACTGCGTCGGCCATCAGCGGCTTCTCGAT